>JAIUMN010000049.1 GCA_022565555.1 Candidatus Altimarinota bacterium | reverse complement strand
ATCCCGATCTATTTCTCCTATCATAAATATATCAAGAATTGCCTTTCCCTCGTGTTGAAGTTTTTTTGCGAGAGTTTCATTTATAATGACCACTTCTAATAGTACTTGTTTTTTAAAAAACGCTTTTACAAGAGGAATAGGATTATAGCTCTTGAGAAATATATCTTGAAATTCACGTAAGAGATAAAACTGAGGATTAATATAAAATATTTTCTTCCTGAGTTCACTACGGGATTTTACAACTCAAAGGTCTTCAAGACTATCAAGCTCACGCTTTACAGAGTTGATTTGTTCATCAAGGTCACGAGCGAGTCACCTCATATGGAATCACTCTGCTGATCCAGCATAGTATGCGAGAAAAAACTTTTCTAAAAGTTTTGCGCGACACTTAGAGCCAAATATTTTTGAAAGGTCTATTTGAGATGCCATAATTTATGTGTCTGTTCTAAAAAGTTGTATACACTATATTGTATTTTTACTCAGAGGCAAGCTGATTTATAAAACCTTGTTCTCATAATATATATTCAAGATGTTTATAGTTTATCTTTCCTGGAAGAAAATGATAATGAATATGTTCAAGGCTTCTGTTTTGAAGTGATTCTCTCATAAAAGTAAAGTAGGATCATCCTTGATAAAAGTCATATACAAACTTTTCCACAAGAGGATACTCCGCCATAATCTCAGCAGGAATTTCATGAGCAAGCCTAATATGTGCTTTAGGAATAGCCATTATATGTTCTTTGAGTCATAAAACAGGAAATTTATTGTGTATAACTTGCCAATATTTTGTCTCAAAAATTATATATTCTTTATTTATATTTTTATCACAAAAAGGGCAGTTCATTCCTCATAAATCTTCGGGCTGCGTATTTTCCCATATATCACGATGATACAATCTCATAGTTCAAAAATTATATACAAGTAGAGAGATTGTATAGATGTTTCAGTATTTTTCAAATCTGCTTGTAATATAGGGTATTTTGTCTATAGTAAGAGCAATATTTTTTTAGAAAGCATTATGAATCTCCAAGAAACTTTGAAAGAAAGATGATATTTATATCAATTTTCAAGTGAAGATATTTTTAAAAAACTTGAGAGCTGAGGTGAAAACTTTTATGTTGGTTTTGATCCAACTGCTGACTCTCTCCATATGGGAAACTTTATCGGTTTTATGACAGCAGTACAACTGATGCTCAGGTGAAATAAATATTTCGCATTAGTATGATGAGCAACTGGTATGATAGGGGATCCAGGAGGGAAAGATGCAGAACGAAGTTTTCTTGATATAGAAACACTAAATAATAATGTTTTATCTATACAAACTCAGATAGGATGAATCATAGCGAGGCTTGAGCAGCAAACAAAAACAAAGCTGAGTTTTGAAATGGTAAATAATCTCGATTTTTATGAAGGGGTTTCCTATCTTGATTTCCTCAGAGAGGTAGGGAAATACCATACTGTTAATCAGATGATTGCAAAAGATAGTGTTAAAAAGCGTATAGAAGATCCAGAAAAATCTATCTCCTATACCGAGTTTTCTTATATGTTGCTTCAAGGTTTTGATTATTATTATCTTCACAAAAATAAATGAGTAAATCTCCAAATGTGAGGTCAGGATCAGTGGGGAAATCTTGTAACTGGTATAGAACTTATTAGGAAAAAAACAGAAGATGAAGTATATTGCTTCACTTGGCCGCTTATCACAGATGCTACGTGAAAAAAGTTTGGAAAGTCTGAGGGGAATGCTTTATTTCTAGATAGAAGAAAAACAACTCCCTATGCTATTTATCAGTACTTTGTAAATAGTCATGATGAAGATATCGAAAGATATTTAAAACTTTTAACACTCCTTCCGCTTGATCTTATAAATGAAATATTAAAAGAACATAGTGTATCTCCTGAAAAACGTATCGCACAAAAGAAACTCGCGTATGAGGTGGTGGCTATTATACACTGAGAGAAAGATGCAAAAATTTCAGAAAAAATTTCTGACTTCCTTTTTGGAGAAAGTGATAAACTTCATTTACTTAAGTGACTTTCAGAAGATGAGTTTGAAGTATTTTTTGAAAGCATAGGTGGATGTGAGTATAGTGAACAAAATCTTTTTTGACTCTTTGTGGAGAGTGGACTTGAGGGGAGTAATTCAACTGCAAGACAGACGCTTCAAAATGGAGGAATGTTTGTGAACGAAATACAGATAATAGATGGAAAGTATGATATTTCAGAGGATTTTATAGATGGAAAATTTTTACTTCTTAGGAAAGGAAAGAAAAACTATAAAATAGTACTTAAGAGGTAGTATAGTCTTATAAATAATAAAAATAGAGAATCTAGGTTCTCTATTTTTATTATTTAAGCATTATTCATATATTTCTATCTGCATTGTTGCAGTCCTTGTATTGAAATTGGTAAAGTTTGCTTCAAGACTTACGTTGTAGGTTCCAGGTCTTCTATATGTATGACTTGGATTAGGAAGTGTAGAGACATTTCCATCACCAAAGTCCCAAAAGTACTCAGCGATTTGTCCTTGACTTCCAGCGCTTGAAAAGTCTATTCCTTGTCAAACAGGAGCTCTCCTCATGCTTGAGTCTACTTCAAGACGTTGTGGGGTAGGGAGGAGTATAAGTGTTTCTTGTGTTGAATACCTTCCTCATCTTGATCATACTGCAGTAAGAGTAATAGTATATTCTCAAGGTTCACGATATCTATGCCCAGGATTTATCGAATCCCGCTCTTCTATAATACCGTTTCCGTAATCATAAATAAACTTTACGATATCATCATCTCGTATAAAACTGAGTGACGCATCAAAACTTACTGTCGCTGGGGCGTACTGTGTATCAGTTTCTACTCTCAAAGATATAATTGCTTCTTTTCTGACAGCTCATATATAAACTTTCTCAACTATTTTAATGATATCTTCGGTATTACGTCGATGTT
>JAIUMN010000048.1 GCA_022565555.1 Candidatus Altimarinota bacterium | reverse complement strand
CTTTAAAAAGTTTCATATTACGTTATATACAAGCTGTTTAAATAGATCTTTTTCTCCATAGAGCTCTATGTTTTTAGAGCCTTTAAGAAATATATTTTGTCATAGTGTATCTGCTTTATTTTGTGTGTGCACTATGATATCTTCAATAACTTTAGTAGGATTAAATCATGATTTTTTCAAAGGTTCATTTCTACTTTCAAACTTTTGAAACTCAAGTATCATATTCACAAGCTTTGTGAGCCTTTTCATTTCATCACTCAGTGTATCAAGTACTTCTGGTTCAAGCTTTATAACTCAGTCAGATATTCATTCGAGATAACATTGTATTGAAGTAATAGGAGTTTTAAGCTCATGAGATATATCGGCTATAAGGCGCGTTCGAATACTATCTTGAAGTGAAAGTTTCCGATTTAAGGTATTTATTGCTTTTATAAGAAGTCATATCTCATCATTTTTATGATACTCAATTGTTTCATATCGTTCTCACAGCTTATAACTACTGAGTGTTTTTGTAACTTTTTGCAGTGGCTTAATAGTTCTTTGTGTGATGAAATATACTCATAGTCAAATAAGTATAAGAAATATAATATTTGTTATTACAAGTCATACAATAAGTCTCTCTACAAAAGCTGCTTCAGGGCTTTCAGGGTCTCTGAGTGAATCAAGTACCTTTTCGAGATTATTTTCTGGAATAATCTCTTCAAGGTAACGTGGTGAAATTCCACTCTTTACAAGAAAATCAAGAACGATATTAACATTTCTTTCACTATCAAGTGGTATAACACCTCACGAAGTATCGAGGAGTTCAAAAAATTCTAACTCACTTTCTGAGAAGATTTGCTCAAGTTCATCTAGAGTCTGTCTTTCAACGAGTGAATTAATATATTCAAGCGTTATTTCTTGTCTTGTATCGATCTTTTCTGAAAGATAACGCCCAATATTTATGCTATATATTCCATAAAAGGCTATGACATTAAGAATTGCCATAGCAAATATTGATATAAAAAATACCAGAGCAATTTTTCTTGATAGAAGCATACTATATTTTGATTTTATATCACTTTCCTCTCACTGTGATGATATATTCCCCAGTTCAAAGTTTTTTCCGTATATTTTTTATATGTGTATCAATAGTTCTATCATACACATAGTTATCATATCATATCACCTCTTTCATGAGTGACTCGCGACTCACTATATTTCATTTCGCATTTGCGATTTTTACAAGTATATCATATTCATTTTTAGTAAAAGCAATCATATCTTCTCCTTTTTTTACCTCTCAACTTTCTGTATATATACGTATATTTTGAAAGGTAATAGTTTCTTTTCCTTCTTCTTCAATATCACTATAGTTTCTTCTTAAGAGCACGTTAATCCGAGCGAGAAGCTCTCTTGGTGAAAAAGGTTTCGCAACATAATCATCAGCTCAACTTTCAAGTCCTTCTATTCTATCATGCTCTCATCAGCGTGCTGTAAGCATTATAATAGGTATTTTGGATTGCTCTCTGAGGATTCTGCACACTTCTATACCATTTATTCATGGAAGATTTATATCAAGAATCGCAAGATGAGGATTATTATTTACAATAAAATCGACTGCTCAAGTTCAACTTGCATAGAGCTTTACTTCAAAGTTAGAGCTTTCTAAGTAGAGCTTGAGTGAGTTAGATATCCCTGTATCATCTTCTATGATGCATATTTTTTTCATATCACTATATTAAAAATATTTATTGTATTATAGCTATTACGAGAAACAATGCAAAATTATACATCTATGTATTTGATTCATCTTTGTATCTGATTCATTTTGATCAAACTGTTATTCCTGGAAAAAATTTTCTAAATTTTAATCTTAGAGTATCAGTATTTCTACGCATATACCTTCATTTAGTAACTTGAATACTTTTTCTAGTTACTTTTGCATAATCCTCTATATTTTTATTTTGGAAAATAATATCTCAATCCTCACTTAAAAATACTCAAAATATTTTTGAATAATAACAAATACTTGTATTGGTTGGTCACTTAATTTCTATCTTTTCTCTATCGTGTATATCCTCTAGTTCTGGAAGTAAATACCATCATTTTTCCTGTCGTTCTAAAATTTTTTCTCAGTTTATGTTATTGAACTTACTTTTTATAAGTAAAAATTTCATTTTAAAATCTTCATCATTTTTCATATCTAGCATGCGAGCTATATCATCATAGGTATAAAATTTTCCAGTATTTTTCATAAATATATCTAATATATCACTTTCTAACTTGCTTTTTACTTCTGGAAGTATCACTTCTTTTTTACTTTCTCAAACTTGTACTTCTCACTCAGATATGCCCTTTCAGTTTGAAGGCGTACTTATGGGTGTCATATTTTGTTCTGATCTTTGATGTGAAGATGAATGTAGTCAAGTATCATAAGGTGTATTAACCGAGCTACGATTACTGTGAGGAACAGCGGTTAATCGACGTTTTGGAGTTCGTGTTATCCTTTCTTTCACCTCTTTTTTAGGAGTTTTATGTGCCTCACTTCTTTCTTGCTCTTTTTTCGCCTGTCTTTTTTTTAATCTTTTTGTCTCAAAAAATGATATAATATTTTCTGGAAATATCCTCTTTAGTTGCATATAAGTCTGATATTCAGCTTCATTCATTACGGCACTATTGATATCTGAGTGATATAGGGTGTGAAATAATTCTTTTTGTTTGAGTGATATATGGAAGATTTGAGATCATAGACCCATTTTGTATTTTTTATGTCTTCCAGAAAAAAATACAGAAATTATTTTGAAGTTTTCTCACGCAATTTCTCATGATATTTTTTCATCTTCGTGCAATCCTCCTCACTCTTGTTTTCTATTTAGTAATTTAGAGGCTCATATAACCTCTTTAGTTTTTATTAATACTTCATCATAACTTGGAATGAGCTCCTTGCTGCCATGGTAGTAGTCTATATGTTTGGTTGAGTCATTTCTTAAGGCTAATCTGAGTCATGTAACTATACTTCAAACCAGCTCTAATTTTGTATTTTTTAATATATTAAAGACTGCTATGTTTGCTGCTTGTGAAGATTGTACTCAATATCATTTTGTATCACTAAGTAAATCAATAAAAAGCT
>JAIUMN010000047.1 GCA_022565555.1 Candidatus Altimarinota bacterium | reverse complement strand
AGTGGAAGAAAGGTGATACGACTGGTATTGCGAAGGGATCAAGTGATTGCAGAGGAATGGCTTCTTGAAGAACTTTCTGAAAGATTCCGAGATGTACATAATGGAAGAGATGGAAATCTCTATTTCACCACTGATAGCGGAAAAATATATAGAGTAACAAGTGATTAAGTTTCCTTTGATAGTACTAAAAGTTTTTCCTCTATAAATCTTATAAGTTCTTCTTGGAAACACGCTTTGGAAAAATTCTGAGCGTGTTTTTTTATGAGTTCGCTATCAAACTCCATCGTTTCAAACTGTTCTATTGCATCATTCAAGCTCTCTGAAGTTTGCTCCATAAAAAATAATCCTGTTGCAGTATTTTGTGATTGCATCTCTCCTGACAGGAGAGAATTGAGAGAGGTGTTATGTGGTGAGATAACCGTTTCAAGTGCTCCTCATTTTTCATAAGCTATTACGGGTGTTCCATATGCTTGAGCTTCAAGTGGAACAAGTCCAAAATCTTCTTCTGGAGGAAAAACAAATGCTTTTGCGCTTGCGAAAAGTTCCTGAGTCTCATCCCTTGAAATCCCAAGTTTCCACTCGATATTTGGATTTGAAATATTTTTTAGTTTTCTATAAAGCTTGTTATCGGTATTAGTAACGCAGATAAGTTTTTTTCCGTTTTGATTAAACGCTTCAACAAGCAAGTCAAATTTCTTATAGGGGATACATCGCCCAACTACGAGGTAAAACTGTTCTCTCTTTGAAACCTCTCTCCAACTCTCCCCTTCGAGGGGAGAGAGCGAATCGCAGTTTCATCTCTCCTTTCAGGAGAGAATTGAGAGAGGTGTCTTGTGGGAAGACTCTGGAAACTCAGAAGTATCTATCCCAGGATAGATTACTATAGCCTCACGTTTATAGTATTTTTCTATTCTCTTTGCTGTATTTTTACTATTTGCTACAAAATAATCAGGTCTCTGAGCAGCGATAAAATCCCACTTTCTGAGTGGTCATATTAGTTTTGGCATAAGCCATTTTGCAAGTGGATTGAGAACTCAAAATTCCATCATATTGAGGTACTCATGATAGTGACTCCAAAAATACCTTGTTGGAGTATGACAATAACAAATATGTAAACACTGAGGCTTTGTTATGATTCCTTTGCTTTCCGCGCTCGTACTTGATATCACGACATCATAACTTGAGAGATCAAAGCCTTCAAAAGCTAAAGGACGAAGCGTAAGAGCGAGTTTATGACTTTTTCCTAGTATTGGGATTTTTTGGATAAAGCTTGTAAATATTTTTGGTTTATCTGTAACTCATTCTCTTCAATATGGAAGCACTTCATAGTTCTGAAAGAGTGGATTATTTTTTTGATAAAATATGCTCGTATAGATATCAGCCTGAGGAAATATCTCAAGCATATGACTGAGTACGAGTTCTGCTCCTCCCCAGTCTTTTATCCAATCGCAGACTATAGCTATTTTTTTGTTTTTTAGATCTTGTTTCATAATTGTATTGTTGCAGTATAGTTTTCACCATTTCCTCATCCAGCACTTGTACAGATGTCACCGCATGTATGAGAGACAGCAAATACAGCATTCCGTAGAGCATGTCTATTTTTGTCAGCATCTAAGCTTACAAAGTTTACATCAATAGTTTTTTGAGGATATGTCTCACGAAAGGAGCGAAGTATTATTTCTATCATAATCTTTCAAAATCAAGCAATTCACGCTTGCGAAACTCATTTTTCCTCAAGAAGCTTTATTGCTGATTGTGAACAATTTTCACGATATTTATAAGCCGACATAGTATCTTTTACATAGATGATTATATGAGTATCTGTTTCTGATGTAATACTATAATCCATGTATCCAAGAAGAGATCAGTCTGTATCTCGAAACTCAACATCGTTTCAATATTTTGTTTTTGTTGATTTAATATTATATTCTGGATGAGTGATTATTTCATCTATTTCTTGTATTTCCTCACATACTGCATTCATATATAAAGATTATAAATTATATTTTGTATAGTATAAACATATATTAAAAATCTCCCAAATATTTTGGGAGATTTTCTTGACTGGAGGATGGTGCGCATATCCTCTAGAAAAGGCTTTGACCATATATTAAGCTACTGCCATACTTCAGAGGATTTTGTTTGCGCCTTCTGGAGTTAGCTGTGAAACAATCGAATCTCAAGACATAATTCATAATTCTTCCAATACATCAGCATCTAGTATTGCATCTATAACATCTTGACTCATCTTATCAGGAAAATCAATTACTCATTCAGGTATTTCGTTTCATCGAGATTGAGGGTGAAGTGTCATAATCGTTTAGTAAAAAATATTGTAAATCGCTTATATATCTATACTATCATAAAAATATTCCCCCTGCAAAAATATCACTTCTTTTTTATGAAAATCTTTGAACTGACTCTTACTAAACTCAGATATAGCGAATTTATAGAGGAGATGAAGCAGTATATTTCTCATAAGACACCCCTCCTGCAAGGAGAGGGAACGAGACTCATTTTCACCCCAAATCCTGAGATTTGCCTTAAAACACTTGAAGACAAGGAGTTTCTTATGACTCTCAGGCAAGCTAATTATCTCACTAGTGATGGAATTGGACTCTATCTCGCCTATCAGATAAATAATTATTTGAAGCTCCAACTCTCCCCTGGCAGGGGAGAGTTGGAGAGAGGTTTCTTGTGGAAGAAGGCTTACTTGGAGAGTACAGCTTTGTGAAGAAAAATATTTCTTTTTCTCCTACTCCCATATTTTCTGTTTAATATTTTGTTTCGTAAAACATATCTCTATGAGAAATATGGTGATAGAATATGTTGAAGTGATCTTACTAATGAGCTTGTGAATTATGCTCAAGATGAAGTAATAAATATTGCTATCATAGATTGATATTTTCCACAAGATACACGTAAGTGTGAATCACAAAAAAACTTTAGAGAAAATCTTCAACAAGTTTTTCCTACACTGAACTTTGATTACTATATCTTGCGAGAGGATAATAAAACTGAGATATTTGAGAGTATAAAAAACTCTGAAGCAAAGATAAGTTTTGCAACTCTCGGGATGAAAAAACAAGAACTATTTTGTCTTGAAGTTCGTGAAAATTGTTCAAATATCAGACTAGCACTTTGAGTTGGATCGAGTTTTGATTACTATACTTGATTTCAGAAGCGGGCTCCAAAGATATGGAGAGACTTAGGATTTGAGTGGCTCTATCGTATATTTACCAGTCCAAATAAGCTGAAACGT
>JAIUMN010000046.1 GCA_022565555.1 Candidatus Altimarinota bacterium | reverse complement strand
GAACTTCTGAAAGTCTTCCAGTGATTGCAAGAGTTTCATTCCCAAATACTCCTTGTCTCCAGGCTACTGATCCACTATGAGAGACAGTAAAGAATTCTTGAGGGTTAGGAAAGGAACCGGATTGGAGCCTATGGTACTCAAGGACACGTTGTATAGCTTGCATATCTGATACTCGTATAGAGTCTCGTGCCATAGATTGGTATCCTTGTAAGCTGATGAAGGCGATGGTTCCGAGTATTGCAAGTATCGTGATGACAACGATGAGTTCTATGAGGGTGAAGGCAAAAGAAGTCCGAGATTTACAAGTATAGATAGGTAAGGATTTCATAGAAGTGTAATTATGAAATAATAAAATACCAATATATAATAGGAAAAAGAGAAAGGATATAAAGAGGGAGGAAAAATTTAGAGTGACAAAGGATGCTTTTCTAGTATTACTTATGATAACCACTTCTCTTTTCTATCTCTGAACATCTATATATCTGTTCAAGTAAAACTGTAAGAGCAAGGCTATGAGGAAGTATCATCTTCCCAAGTGAAAGCTCTATATCACTTACATCACGAAGCTTTGCGTAATCAAGTCCATTTGCTCCTCATACTGCAATAACTATTTTCTGTCAGTTATTTTTTTGTGTCTCTATAAGTTTTCAAAAATCCTCTGTAGAAATATTTTTTCCAAAAGGAGATAATATCACCTTATATCAGCTTTCAGAACTAAGTTTTTCTCTCAGTATCTCAGTCTCAGTTGTGATAATCTGC
Source organism: Candidatus Altimarinota bacterium (assembly GCA_022565555.1). Classification (GTDB taxonomy): domain Bacteria; phylum Patescibacteriota; class Gracilibacteria; order BD1-5; family UBA6164; genus JAACSU01. The sequence goes on along the minus strand of JAIUMN010000046.1, from coordinate 2,844 downwards.
TCTGAGTTTCACTTTTTTACAGGTTTTAACTCTCTAAGTTCTACTATCCTTCCAAGTCGTTTCTGATACTCAGAAATAGCACTTATAAAGTGCTTATGCGAGTCAGCGAATATATAGATTATTATCAAGACTTCAAGCTAAGAAAATATTCATCCACCATAGTTTGCATCCCTGATGATATCTGAACAATATTACTAGTAAGTTCTTCAAATGTAAACCAAGTAATATCCTTTACATCATGATCGTTTGATCAAAATATAGTATCCTCTGAAACACTCCCAAAAAAATTAATATCATAGTGATAATGTTCTGGTTCAAATCCATGCTTTGGATGTACTACCTCAGGTACATAATGTATATCTACACTTCATATATAACTATCTAAAATAATTTTTTCTACTGAAATTCAAGATTCTTCTTCAAACTCCCTAAGAGCAACTTCTCTTAGATTTTTCTTTCCATCTGCATGCCCTCAAAACTGTTGCCATGTTCAAGTTTTTTTTGATTGCATGAGAAGTACCTTTGTCCTTTCGGGATTAAATAATAAAACACCTGCTGTAAAATGCCCATCATTAAAAAAATCTCTTTGAAATATTTGTACGCTTCAATTATTTTTTCTAAAAAAATTAATACATCTCTCTGAGAAAATTCTCCTATGTGGGTGATTTTTTCAAAAAATATCTAGTTCTTGTAATAAATCCACGATATATGTGTTAAAAAATTAATACTCTCCTAATATCCTAATATCACTCGTAAAAAATTCCAGCTCTTCGAGTGCTTTCTTAACTGATTTATCTTCTAAGCTTCCTTCAAAATCTACCCAAAATACACTCGTGAATGGCTTTTCAAAGCTTGGAAGATTTTCTATCTTCGAAAGATTTACATTATTGGTTGCGAAAGCTCCAAGGCATTTATAAAGGCTTGCGGGGGTATTTCGTGCTTCAAATATGAGTGAAACTTTTCATTTTTTGAGAGTATAGTTATATTTCTCTATTTCAGAGGTCAAGCAAACCACAAGAAAGCGCGTTGTATTTCCCTCTTGATCTTCGATAGCTTCCTCTATAATATTGAGTCAATAAATCTCCGCTGCAAGCTTAGATGAAATAGAGGCAATGCCTCTTTCTCAAGTCTCAGAGATATGCTTTGCAGCTCAGGCAGTATCATAAAACTTCTTTGCAGTAATAGTATTTTCTTGGAGAAAATGATAGCATTGATCAAGAGCTTGTGGATGAGAAATAGCAGTTTTTATGCTTTTTATATCGCTCTCTAGTGAAAGAAGACAATGGTGTATCGGGAGATTATATGTTCCTATAATAGAAGCTTTATATCTTCCAAATGCGAAAAGATTTGCGTGTATCGGTCAAGCATAAGAGTTTTCTATCGGGAGTACCCCAATATGCCCTTCTCATATCTTTTCCCAAACTTGCTCAAAAGTTTCACATCCTCTTATTTCAGGATTATCAAGTCCAAGAAGTTTTGCCACTTCAATCGCAGTTATATTACTATATGCTCATGATTCTCATTGATAATAAATATTCATAATATTTGACTTAAAAAATATTTCATTTCTCTCTCACTTCATACTCATCTATAGTATATATTTCTCCTGATTTGAGAAATATTTTTCCATTATCATGCTTTTCTAGCACTCAGTTTATTTTCTCTCAAGAATAAATATTTTGTAGTTCTATTTTATTTCAAATATTATTTTTCAGTATCTCTTGTTGGCGAGAAAGCATATAAATAAGTTTATCTGTATAGACCTGACCTTCATCACAATATTTTTTTCAAATAAAGCCTCTTGCCTCTTCTACATCTGCGATAAACTTCTTTTTATCTTTCATACTGACGCTAGTATGAAAGTTTTTTGCAGTTTCTAAAAATGCTTCATGTACTTCAATAACTTCTTCATTATACATCTGTATATCAGCATAGAGTTCAGGATTTTGTCCAAGGTACCTTCCAACTGAAGATATCATCAACTTATATATCGGGGAAACAAAGTTTAAACTTTCTCCAATATGAAAATTAAGACGCTTCATAGTTTCTCAAATCACAAACATATTAAGATGCGTAAGTCACTGCACTACTGCAATAATCCTATCATGCTCTTGAGAACTTACCTCTACCACCTTTGCTTTCTCTTGAAGTAAAAAATTTCTTAAAAATAAATATTCTTTTGAAGTTTTTATATATATCTCTGGTGTTAAAACTATAACTTGTCCTGCAATACCTTGAATATAAGGACCAAACATTGGATGTGTTGGTATAACTATAATATCGTCACGCACACTCATCGCTCGGCTTGAAAAACCTTTAATACTCGTCACATCACTCACAATCGCTGACGTCTTGATATATGGAAGCGTCTCTTCGATGACTTGTTGAGTTTTTGAGATTGGAACTGAATATATTACGATATCAGCATTTTGAACTGCTTCTATATTATCGGTAGTAAAAATAATTTTACAATTCCTTGTGCCTTCATTCTCTCCTTGAGGAGAGGAATTGAGGTGAGGTTTTGTATGAAACTCCATAGCAACTTGCTCAAGCTTTTTTTCATTTCTCCCCGTAATCGTAAGTTCAGAAATATATCTTGAAAAATGTTCTAATATATATTCAGCAAGCCATTTCCCAAAACCATCTGTTCCTCAAAGAATCGTGATTTTATATATTTTTTTCATACTTATATTTAATTATCTCTATCCTGGATCCTTTCTTTTTCAAAAAGAGAAAGGGGTAAAAAATACTGTAGAGCTTTACTTGTTATACATAATTACTTTTATAGGAAACACTATAAGTGCCTGATAAATTCGCCCAATACGTTTCAGCTTATTTGGACTG
>JAIUMN010000045.1 GCA_022565555.1 Candidatus Altimarinota bacterium | reverse complement strand
TGTGATTTGCTGAAGATTGGTGAGCTCTCGATGCACGAATTGGAAATAGTAGTGCAAATAGCTATCTAGTATCAAAAAATAGAATATTTATAGTATGAGATTTTCAACAAAGCATTATTAACTACATTAATAGTTTATCAAATGAAGGAGAAATAAGAGATTTTGAAAGACGGATACAAGTAAAATTTTATGACAGAGTACAATGAAGTAGATGAGATTATAATTTAGTACCAAAAGAAGCTTTTCAAGATATCATGATTAATATTGAAAGAGTACTTGAAGATAGAATTAATACTATTCGTGGAGTATGAGCTATCTGATGAACCACTACCCCTGCTGAACCTGAGAGAGGAAGTGAAACAATAATTCGCGATACAAGAATTGATATGAGTAATGAAACTCATAGAGCTAGAATAGAAAGACTTTTTGAGTTTCAAACATTAACAGCTCTCTGAAATAGAGATACTGCGGATTTAGAGAGAATTCAGTCTATAATAAATAGATGAGAATTTACAACCTTTTGAGACCTAGCAATTGAGCTTTCTTGAACAAATAATATTGAAATTTCAACTAATCAATTGACTGAATTAAGACAAGCTCAGAGAAGATTTATAGGAAATACTCTTCTTCAGATATATCGAGTAGAACTTGATAGAAGTGGGATAAATTATATAAATGATCCTGATTATAATAGAATGAGAGATAGTTGATATAATACGATACATTGACTTCGTGACTTAAGAACCCATATAATAACACGCTTTCCAACAAGTGAAGTGAGCTCTCTTATAAATATATCATGAGCCGACTCTAATAGAATTATAGGTAGAGGATGATTTTGAGTATACTATGAAAATATGCGAACTCATACTTTTACAGTCTGAGCGACACCAAGATCATTTGATGCTGAAATACCTAATAGAATCACACTTGCAGAATCACTACTTTCAAGTATTCGTAGATTACGAAGATAATAAATATTATGACACCTCCACTAGAAACATTATCTCAATATGAAGCAGAAGTACCTCAAAATTCACAAGAGGTATTTCTGACTCTGTGAGATTTTTTAGATTACATAGAAGATTTTCTTCCATGAGAAGATTCTGAAAGATATAATCTAAAGTATTCTATTGATACTGAGATAACACATCTACGAAATAGCTTTGAAAATCCAAAACCTAGCATACGTAAAGAAAGTATTATTTTTGAAAATAATATCTTAAGCGGGACTTTTGATAACGATGTTGATTTTATAATTATTATTACTAATAATATTTTAACAGACAGTTTTGATATAATATTACATCGACTTTCAAGACAAGAAATATTAATGCAAAGGGAACAAGAAGTTCAGGAGCTCGCATATTACTTTGAGCAACACCTAGATGCTATGAGGCAGATTTTTCGAGCGAATGTTGAGAGTAGTCAAAGATGGGGGGAGTTTATCATGGATAGATGAGCACTCAATGATCAGGATATATTTACAGCTGAGATGGCTGATAATGATACGCAAGAACTTGTTTGAAAAACACTTCTGCAAGTACAAGAGATAGCACGTGACAGATATATCGAGTTGATCCAATTTCTGGGAGAATACCCAGTATCAGCACTGAGCCCAAGTCTACGAGAAATGATTCAAACTCAGATAGACACCTATACCCGGATGATTATGTGAGTCGGAATTGAATATAACTGAGGAGCGGGACACTTCAGGAGAAAAACACAAGAAGAAGTGAGTTTTTGAATCACGTATTGAGTAGAGAATTGTGATAGCGCAGAAGAGCTCTTTGCGAATTACCGGAGGTGGCACCAAGATATGTCACAAAACTGGTGAAGTGCAAATGCACTCACTCAAAGACAATCATATCCTCTTGTAGCTCAAATACTCAGTAGAGCAACATATCTTCGACTTCAGCACCTAAGTTCATCGATGAGTCAAGATGAAAAGACTCAAGCTTTTGCTCACTTTATCTATATGTTAAGATGAGGGCGTTGAGCAGGACAAACAACAGTTTGAAATATTATAAATCATCCTATAACAGAGATGACTTTGAGTAATATGCCAATTACTGGTCAAAGCATAAGACAATTATATCAGCTTCGTGATTGAGAGAGATGGAGTATTGATGATGATTTTTCCACAGAAAATGACTTACATGATACAGCATTTGCAAATGAAGTAATGCATGATTATTTCTTATCACATAATATTATTGGGAGATTAGAAGCCGAACAGGGTCTATGATTTCAAGTAGAAGATTCTGAAGTATGAGAAAAAAATTGTTCACAGATATTACTTGAAGCAGGTAATACACTTCAAAGAGCTTGAATAGAAAATGATAGTATCTTTCCTCTTATTAATCAAGTACTTTGATGAATAGATAATACTCGCTTAAATGGAAAACTCTACCAAGATCTAAACATAGAAGATAAATTTCGTATATCATCTCTTGTAAGATTTACACGTGATATAGAACATCTCTTATTTCAAATATCATCAAACGAAGAAAGAGGATTATTTTTTACAGAATATAGAGAAAATGGATGACGCCCACCTGAGCTCACAATTGAGTATATCTTACATAGATATGAATCTACTATAGTTCCAAGAACTGTACGTGCATTTTGATGATTCATAGGACAAAATTTTAATTGAAACAATAGATTAGATCCTCAAGAAATCGACATATTGACACCTTGAGAGAGGAATATGCTTGGCTTATGGGCAGATATAAATGGATATGGAGGGATATTTGAGTTTGCTGATAGTACAATGGGATGAATACAAACTGGTACGGAGCTTGCAGCTATGATTGCGGTAACTGTATGAGTTACTATGGCTACAGGATGAGTTGCAGCATACTGAGGAGCAGCTTTATGAGCTACAAGAGTATCACAAGCTGGTCATGCATTTTTAGGAAGTCCGCTATTACAGTGAGCTTCGATGTGATTTATGAGTGTTCCTATGTCAAGATACATGCACCCAGAGTGACATGATGATCTGAGAGAAAGACTTATTGATCTCTGAAGTGATTATAGTGTATGAATCCTTACATGACTCTTATGATGAGCAATATCGGCAAGGTTTTGGAGACAAGGTGCTCACCTTAGAAATACTACACTCAATGCAGGTGATATTACACTCCTCTGATTTGGTACTGAAGTAATAAGAAATATGATGGTATATAATTATCTTCATGGACAAGAAGAATTTCTCTGGCAGGATATACATAGGGATGAACAAAATATCGGGGAAAGCATGTTACTCACAGAAAATTACATATCTCCATAATTTGACTTATTATCTATTATATTTTATAATAAAATCATATATATTCTTACTTATATAAAAATGTCTAAACTCACAAACGCAACATATGCTTGAGCTGGCATTGTTTGAACATATCACTGAGTTAATCAGATAGGAGAAATGGGATCTGAAACTGCTCGTGATATACATACAGTAATGAAAGTAATAAAAGATACAGTTGTTGATACGAGTATAGAAATACTTAATACGACAAGTACGTATGTAGGAAGCGATGCACCACTCTCCTACTTTGGAATTCAACAATTTGCAGGAAAAATATCAGATATATTTGAAAATACTGATATAGTGTTAGGAGCGGTAGCAGCAGGAGCATGATATATAGGAGCAAAAGTATGAAATTGGTGAAATAAAAAAATATCAAATGCACTCTGAGTATCGACAACTAAATGAGATGAAAGAATTGCGCAAGCAACATTTTGACTCACATGAGCATGACTTTTATTACAAATACCTGAAGTTCTCAACGCATGAGCTCTTTGATGATCCTATCTTCTTTCACGAAAGCTCTGAGAAAAAGTTTTATGAGAACGGTATTCTCAACTAGTAGGGTGATCATGAGCAATGGCACTTACAAGCGTCATGCATAATGGAAGTTTCATAAATAACCCTGATTTATTCAGTATTGCATCCCTAGGACTTTGAAGTGCAGCCCTGATATGAAAAGTAATAAAGTGATAAAGGTCTGATTTTTTCAGACTTTTTTTGATATATTTTTTAATATATGTTACTCTAAGTATGTTTAGTAAATTATAATTTATCATGGGTATAAATATTTTAAGAAGGCATTTTAATGATACAGAATTAAGGACTCTTGAAGAAAAACCTGATTACAGAGAAGTGGTGCGAAGAGTAGAGCAGTTTCAGGCAGATAATATGCTTGATGCTCTTGAAACTCGTATAACAGAAAGAATTTCGCAAGCTCAAACACTCGATGAAAAATGGGAAGCTTTTACTTCTAGCTTAGATGATTGAGAGCTCACTACTCAAGATGTTCCAGGGGATGAATCTATAATCCCGCAAACACCTGAAGAGTTAAGAACCGAAGCAACAAATCGTGCAAATGAGGCCCTTACGAGTGGACTCAGTGAGCTTGGTAGATCTTCAAATATTAGTATTTTTTGATTTAATGTAGG
>JAIUMN010000044.1 GCA_022565555.1 Candidatus Altimarinota bacterium | reverse complement strand
TTTTTGGGGAAATGCGTGTCCGTCGTGAAGTTGAGATGGCTCTTACACTTGCTGAGACCTGACATCTTGTTTTTTCTACGATGCATACAAGAAGTGCAGCACAAACGATTTCTCGTATCGTAGATATATTTAACGAAAGTGAAAAAGAACAAGTACGTATACAGCTTGCTGACGCTCTCGCTGCAGTCTTTTCTCAGAGACTTCTCCGTAATATGAGTGGTTCTTGAACTTCTCTTGTTAAAGAAGTTCTTATCAATAATACTGCAATTGCTAATCTCATACGTGAAAATGATATTCATCAAATCCCTACTTCTATGCAAATGGGGCGCAGAGAGGGTATGCAACTTCTTGAAGATGATATTGTCCATCTCATACAGCGAGGAATCATTACTGAAGAAGAAGGTATCAAGTATGCCAATAGTCCAAAAGCTATCAAAGAACTCCTCTAAAAACTTTCATCATAATAAAAACTCACCATATTGGTGAGTTTTTATTATATTAATATATCTTCGAAAAGATATGAAAAGACTAGTAGAGTCCTGTAGCAAGAGATTCATTATTTTGAACTCAAACTACTGATGATCAAGTTTGAGAAACAAGACCTGTATTTGCACCTCCATTAAAGAAGTAGCTTCCTCGAACTACTGCTTGACGAGTATCTCCTCCACCTCTTTGTCCAACTACTTGGAAGAATCTGTAAGAGTTACTAGCATCAGTCATAGTAACTGATCCTATAAGATAATCTCTATTATTAGCATCGAGAAATTCTTCTCTATTTAATCCAAGTTCAATATAGTCAAGTCGACCAACTTCATATGCATGTCAAGAAGCAGTGAAGAAAGGAATATTATTTCCAAAACTCCCACCAGTAGCAGTAACTCAGTTAGTTGTTCTGAGATCATTAGCGCTGAGTGCATGAACTGAAAGATTTCCATCTTGTGTTAGTTTTGCTTCTATCTCACGAGATATAGAAGTAAGATCAGAAACTACCTTAGAGTCACGTGCATCTTGTCCATAACCTTGGAGAGAGATAAACGCGATAGTACCAAGTATAGCAAGTATCGTAATAACTACGATAAGCTCAACGAGCGTAAAACCTTTTTGAGATGTTCTCATAAAAAAAAGTTTATACAAATAAAATAAATTAAGTTTCGGAACTTAAGCTTCTTTTATATAAGAAGCAAGGTGATTGTATCCGAAAGCTTGACCAATTGCAATCTTTAACATACCTTTTCCCTTGCATATAGGCATATATATTTCAAAAAATGTTTTGTAATATATTTTTAGATTTTTCTTGACCTGAGGTAAATTATATATACAATATTAGCACATTTATATATTAAGTGCTTATACTATGACACAACATAATTTCGCAGCAGAAACGGGGCGTATACTAGAGCTCCTTACGCACTCTATCTACTCAAACAAAGAGATATTTCTCAGAGAGCTTATATCTAACGCAAGTGACGCGATAGATAAAGCTCGCTTAAAAGCTCTAACTGATACGTCATTTTTAGGTGATGATACTCACTTTGAGATACGGCTTCATATAGACGCTGAGGCAAAAACCTTGACTCTCAGTGATAATGGTATCGGAATGACACTTGAAGAGATGCATTCACATCTTGGAACTATTGCAAAATCAGGAACCAAAGAGTTTCTCGAGAAGCTTCAAAAAGCAAAAGAAGGAGGTGAGCATAACCTCATTGGTCAATTTGGAGTCGGTTTTTACTCAGCTTTTATGGTTGCAAAACAGGTTGAGGTAGTAAGTCGTTCGGGACTTGACGCAAAAGCTCATAGATGGATAAGTGATGGAAAAAACTGATATGAGGTAGAGGATGCACAAAAAGAAACACGAGGGACAGATGTTATTCTTCATTTTTCAGAAGGAAACGAGGAGCTCCTCAAGGAGTGGAAAGTAAAAGAACTGGTAAAGAAATATAGTAATTATGTACCAGTGCCTATTATGTTAGAAGAAGAAGTGAGTGAAGAGGCGAAAGAGGACACAAAAAAAGAGTGGAAACAGATAAATGAAACAAAAGCTATCTGGAAAAAGATGAAATCAGAAGTCAGCGAAGAGGAGTATAAGGACTTTTACCAGTCAGTAAGTATGGATTTCAACGCTCCACTTGGGAGAATACATAGTTCAACTGAGGGAGTAGTGAGTTATAAATCACTCCTCTATATTCCACAAGAAACCAATATGTTTGCAGATATGCGTGATCCAAACAAAGACTATGGTCCAAAGCTGTATGTACAAAACGTTTTGATACTTGAGCATGCAAAAGAGCTTCTTCCAGTTTGGTTACGATTTGTCAGTGGAGTTGTAGAAACGAGTGATCTCCCGCTTAATATATCTCGCGAGATGCTTCAAAGCAATAAAACACTTGATACTATCAAAAAATCTCTCATAAAAAAAATACTCTCAGAGCTTAAAAAACTGAGAAAAGATGACTGAGTGAAATATGCAACATTTTTCAAAAATTATGGAAATATACTTAAAGAAGGGGTGTATTATGAGCAAGAACTAAAAGAGAGTATTGCAGAAGTCCTTGAGTTTTCTACGCTCTTAGGAGATAAAAATATGAGCCTTGATGAGTATCTTGAAAAGCAAGAGTGAGAAACAAAAACTATCTACTATATCACAGGAAAATCTCACTCTGAAGTTCTTGCGAGCCCATATCTTGAGCAGTTTCGTGCAAGCAAAGTTGACGTACTCCTGCTCACTGACCCAATAGATGAGTGGATGATAGGAGTGCTTGATGAGTATAAGTGAGCAAAGCTTAAGTCTATAACATCATCAGATATAGAGCTCACAGAAAAAACTGAAGAAGAAAAGAAAAAGCAAGAAAAACAAAGTAAGGATTTCAAGGATATACTTGAACTGATAAAAAACACTATAGGAAGTGAAAAACTTGAAAAAGTAGAGCTCAATCCAAATCTCTGAGATGCTCTTGGAGCTTTAAAAACTCCAGATGGAGCTATGAATCCTCAGATGGAGAAAATGATGCGAGCGATGGGTCAAGCCGTCCCACCTACAAAAAGAGTCCTTGAACTCAATCCAAATAATCCTCTCGTAAAAGCGATGAAAAAAGAATTTCAATCCGATATAAAGTCAAAGAAACTTAAAGATATTATATCATACGCCTATATGCAAGCAATACTTCTTGAGGGGGGTGAGTTAGAAAATGTTACTGAGTTTGTGAATCTTACTCAAACTTTCGCAAAGGATTATATGAAGTAAAAATATATTATTTTCAAACAGAACTCTTACATGATATAAGTAAATTTTATACTTACTATATTTATATTTTTGAGCTAGTACTAGAACTTTTATATATAATGATCTTTCCTATGAAGTATACTTCTTGCCTCATACTCCTATGAATCCTTTCTTCTTGTTCTTATATCCAGACTCAAGAGATGCCGGAGACAACTCATGTTTCACAAATAAATGAAGAAAGTGAAGATATAGAAGAACCCATAGATACATACTCAAGCGTATGAGAATTGTGAGATAATCCAGAAACTCAAACTCCACATACCTCACTTGAGCCAGCTTTTTCATGACAGACGCGAGTTTCTTGAGCTCGTACTCAATCAGAGTATCGGGTAGAAGAAATAGCAGATCTCTGATGAGTTGTTTGGGGAATAACCCAGCTTCCAAATAATAATTTTCTTACATTTCTCCGATCAGGAACTATTTATCTTCTCTCTTTTAATGGTGATATTCTTCAAGAAATGAACTTAGATCTTGATGTATTTGCACGTTGACAAGGAGGCTTACTCGATGTTGTTCTTGCTCCAGATTATAGCGAGTCATGAAATATATTTTTTAGCTTCTCTGAGAACTATGAACGAGGATCACTTACTTCTGTAGGTCGTTGAGTATTAGATGAAGAGAACTGAGCTATTGATTCCCAGGAAGTAATATTTCGTGCAATACCAAGTTATAACGGGGATAAACATTTTGGAAGTCGTATAGCTATTGATAATAATTGAGACCTTTTTGTAAGTTTTTGAGAAAGATCAGACAGGCGTATACGAGATGCTGCTCAAGATGACTCAAACTATCTTTGAAGTATCATTCATATAACACAAAATGGAGATCCAGTACGTCCTGAGGGATATGGATTTTCTCTTCCCGAGATATATTCTATCTGACATAGGAATCCTCAATGACTCGTATATGAAACTGAAACTTGAAAACTATGGTCAAGTGAGATGGGACCTAGAGGCTGAGATGAGATAAATCTTATAGAACCAGGAAAAAATTATGGTTGGCCGGTGATTACCTATGGAGAGGAATATACTTGATTTTCTGTATGAGAAGGTATATGACAACAAGAAGGAATGGAGCAGCCTCGTTACTATTGGGATCCAGCAGTTTCACCAAGCGGTATAGATATTTATAGCGGAGACATAGAGGAGTGGAGAGGAAATCTATTTATAGCAAATCTAAGTGGAA
>JAIUMN010000043.1 GCA_022565555.1 Candidatus Altimarinota bacterium | reverse complement strand
TTGCTGAAACTCCTGCAGGAGATTATGAAGATAGAGTAACCTTTACTGTTACTGGAAGTTTCTAAGTAATATTTTATATTTTTTGCAAAAGCTATAAACCTTGAAGAAATTCAAGGTTTATTTTTGATTTTTCTTGCAAAGCTTATACAATACAAGCAGCTATATTTTATACTCATCGTTATGAATAAATACCTTGTTTATCCAAAAAGTATTCTTGGAATATTGATTGGATTATTTCTTATATGAATTACTCTGACTCAGGTTTCAGCTGCAATTAACTTTACAGTTACTCCTATAAGATATGAGCTTCAAATACAACCAGGAGGATCTATTACCGAAACAGCAAGCATACGTAATAATGGTTCCACTCCGGTCACTCTTTGAACTACTGTTTCTGATTTTGAAACTCGTGATTACTCTTGAACTCCTAAGATAGTTCGTAGAAGTGAGCTTGTGTTTCCAGAACAGCAACTTTCAAGCTGGATTTCACTTTCTGAGTGAAGTATCACTCTTGAACCTTGAGAAGAAAAAAGTGTAGAGTTTACTATAGATGTTCCAACGGACGCGACACCATGATGACACTATGGTGCAGTACTTTTTAAGCATGATAGATCTCAGGCAAGTTCTCAGTGAAATGTTGGTATTGATGTAGATTATGGAGTAATACTTCTTGTAGAAGTTGCCTGAGATATTATTATAGATATAAAAATAGAGGAGCCCTTGATATCAAACAAAGTGTGATATGGGTATGGGTCTTTTTGACCCGATAGTCCTATTTGGAACTTCCCTATCTCACAAGACCCTGCAAGTGATGGATGGTTTCTCGGACAAGATGATGAAGGTACATCACTTTACCAACTTCCGGATTCCTGTCCTTTTTGAGACTTAAGTTGAGATAGGTTTGATGGAAAATGTTTTCCTTGGGAGCCATCACTATTTCAAGATCAAGGATTAAATTTTTCTACTGATTGATTTGAGATACAATTTTCATTTCCACTTGAAAATATGTGAAATACTCATGTAAGACCAACAGGGAAAATTACACTTCGTGATGAAAATGATAGGGTTATATGAGGAGTTTGAAAAGAAGCTATGGCAAATGATTTTTGAGCAGTTATAGGAGAAAGAGTTGTTGATTATATTCCAATTAATGATGAACAAGGAAATATACTTCCAAACTCCAGACGTGTCTATGATGCGTATTGGAAATGATTTCCGTATCAAGATTTCGATGAACAAGGAAATATAGTTATCAAATATTGGACTCCAACAGAGTATTACTCTCGACTGGGACAAAGAGAGTCTGGATATCTTATGCCTTGGGAAATAGTTACTTGAGAACGAACACGTAAAAATATCACAGCAGATATAGAATTACGTTATAAGGATATTGAAGGGAATGATATTGTATTCAACTCTGCTAAAGAGTTTCCAATACAGTACGTGCAAGAGAGGATTATTCTTAATCCATATATACTCATAGGACTCTTTTTACTGATACCTATTATACTCATGTTAGCTTGAGCTCTTTGGTGGTGGATAATAATAAAAAGAGAAAAGAAGTGCTGGAATTGTGGAGAGAAAATCAAGGCTCACTGGAAAACTTGCCCTTACTGTCAAGCTATTCAAGATAAAAAAAGTCATGAAAATATTGAAAAACTTATCAAAAATGCTACTGGGAAAAAAAGTGAAAAGAAAAATAAAAAAAAGAAATCATAAGATTTCTTTTTTTTATTTATTGTTTATTGGAGTGGATTAGGAGTAAAGTGCGTCAGCCCATCTCATATCTTTCCACAATATCATACAACATTACGAAAAGCATCTTGTACATCATTATTCCCCTCTCTTCTATCAATCTCTGATTGTGTAAATCTATCTGCAAGCACCTCTTCTTTATTGATTCAAAGTATATGAGCTGCAAGACTTCAATAGGTATCTAGTTTCAGGGTTGCTAACCTCATACACTCCTGAGTTACTATATCACCCCTGAGCATCCATGATGCTGGAACGAGTGGTATTCAACCAGTACAGCTTGCTCTTTCTTCAAGTATTCACCTTTCGCACAGTTCTTGATACTCTTGATAGTAATACCCATATCATCAAAAATTTCTTGCAAATTCATCTATACGATCAAGAGGCTCTTCAGCACTCGCCTCTTTATCCATACGTAGATCAACAAGATACTCAAGTATATCTTCATCATACTCTTTAAACTTTTTATCAAGAATTACTTGATATAATATTTTTTCTAAGTCTGTTGTCTGAAGACAAGGAAAATCAGTAATCGTTCTTGTTGTCCCATTACGATTTGCCACTACACACTGTCGAAACTCTGAACTATACTCTGAGCATTGCAGCTCAGGGATATCAGGAGTATTTGCAGTAAGTATAGGAGTACTATAATTTGTTATTCATACAAATCAAGCAATAAGCGAAAGCGGGATGAGTGGAAGTATTTTATATAACATATTATTTCTTTTTAGAAAATATATTAAGAAATCAGACGCTCACTTTTCAAAAAATACGGAAAGATTTTTTTACAACTGTATACCCAACTTGCCTTAAATCTCATAAAATATTTTTTCATTTCTGTGTTTTTGAAAGTCAAAATATAGAGGCTGCGGCTCATCCTATAATAATTCAAGTTATAAACTTATCAAAACTCAAAAATGATGTTTTTGCCTTTTTTTTAGTCCTTCTAAATATCATATTTATATTTTATTGGTTTCTATTCGAATATTTTTTCACGAAAATCGTATCTTTGGAAGCGAAATAACAAGTAAATTGTACTCCATAATAGCCTTTATTCATGAGAAATCAATATTATCTGGAAGGAGTATTTTTCTTTGAAATTTCCCCCAAAAACACTCTTCATTTTTTACCTCTATACCATAGTCAAAGAACTCTTTTGGCTTATTACGCTCTCCTTTTATTATGAGAGTATTTTCTTCTATAGCAATATCTATATCCTCAAGCCTAATACCTGCAAGAGGTGCAAGTATATAGAGTGATTCTTTATTTTCTAGTACATCAAGAGAAAGTTGTCAGATTTCTTCACGGTTTATACCCTCGGTATTTCACTGAGATATGGTAATTTCACTATACTCCTGAGAAGTTTCTTTGGAGCTTTCATCAGAACGTGATTTTCAAAAGAGTGGAGACATAGATATAATACAAAATAATATATACTTGTAGTGTAGAGATTTTTCATAAAAAATAAAGTTTTTTAGAGTAACTCAGTATATATCATAGATGATATTTTTTGAATAATCTCAGTTAATACACTAAAGTCATCTCACGAGCTCATAATACAGAGTACATAAGGTGAAGATGGTGCATATATGATACCACAATCGTGAAGTTGTTTCTCTGAAG
Source organism: Candidatus Altimarinota bacterium (assembly GCA_022565555.1). GTDB lineage: Bacteria > Patescibacteriota > Gracilibacteria > BD1-5 > UBA6164 > JAACSU01. The sequence goes on along the minus strand of JAIUMN010000043.1, from coordinate 2,170 downwards.
AATCATCATAACTTCTCTCTCAAAACTTATTTGCAACTCTTATAAAACTTGGAAGTACTGATGATATACCATCATCATATTCTGACTTTGATAAGACTCGTAATAAATATTCTGACCTTTGACGTCATAGATAAGAACTATTATACAGTATACGGAAGAATCCTGCATACTGTTGAGGGGAAATATTTACTGAGTTGATATCATCAAAATTTACAGTTCTCAAGTTAAGATCAGCGTATACAGTATTTATAATATCTTCTCATAGTAAAACAAATAGTGCCTCAGTAGCTATATTATCAGAATAAATAAGCATATTTTCAAGAAGTTCTTTGATAGTATATGTTCATCAAAATTCGGTACGCTCTTCTCCAAGATTACGACTCAGCACTTCAAAATCATCTCAGAGTGTGACTGTTTCAGAGAGAAGCTCCATTGGAGTATTTTTTAAAACAGCCATAGCTAATGGAAGCTTAATGAGACTTGCAGGAGTATATTCTCTCTCCTGATTATATCAAAAGGTTCCTCCATTATTAAGTATACGCGCATAGTATGATATATGTTCCGCTCTATTATTTTTCAACTCTTGTTCTATATAGCCTTGTACTCAAATTTGTATTTTTCTTGTATTTTTATACTCAAAGTTCGCCGCACATTCTAAAAGAGGATTGATAAAAGAAAACTCACTACTGTTTTGACGTATTTCTCAAGAACTTTTTGAAGAAGCAAAAAAATCTTCTGCATATAAAAATATCCATCACAAAGTGAATAATTGTGCTGCAATAAGTCAGAAAAGTAATTTTTTCATTATAAAGTATTAAAAAATATTTTCATATCATCCTTAAGAGGAGCTTTAAAACTTACTTTCTTATGATACAGATTGAAACTCAGACTCTCTGCGTGAAGCATTTGCCTGGTAATTCAAAGTTGTTTCCTCGCTTCCCTGTTTACTATTTCATCACCATATACTGCATCTCAAAGTATCGGATATCCAATACTTGCAAGATGAACTCGTATCTGATGCGTTCTTCCAGTCTCAAGATCAATTTTTAAAAGTCCGTATTTCCCTATGTAGTTTCATATAATCTCTATATGCGTAATAGCTTCTTTGGGGTTTAATGGATTTTTTACTGTCATCTTAGTTCTGTCATACCTGTCACGTCCTATATGAGAATGTATTGTAAAAATATTTTCTTCTGGAACTCATGCTACTACTGCTAAATAATATTTTTTAATATTCCTCTCTTTTATAATCGTAGTCAGGTACTGCATCATAGTATCGTTTTTTGCAACAAGGAGTGATCCGCTTGTGTCTTTATCAAGGCGATGCACGATACCTGGACGTTCTTCTCAAGATATCACTGGAAGATTTCCTTTTGTATGATAGAGGAGTGCATTTACGAGTGTCCCTTTTTTTCACTCTATTCATGGAACAGGATGAACATTTATCCCAGCATCTTTATTGAGAACTATCAGACTTTCATCTTCATAGATTATATCAAGTTCTATATCTTCTGCAAGTATCTCAGTACTATATATTTCTTTTTTAAAGCTTACTATATCCCTATGCTTTAGGAGTGTATTTTTTTTAACAGGAGCATTGTTCACTAATATGTCATGTCTCTCTATGCACTTTGCAATATAAGTACGGGTATACTCAGAAAAAAGAGTTGATATCAAGATATCAACTCGCACAGGTATTTTAGAAATCACACAAAATTGGAATGTTTGCATATTTTAGAGTCAAAGTGATTTTTTTATTTCCTCTTCTTTCTTTTTATTTTCATCTTCATGAGCTTTATTTTCAAGTTCAGCCTTATAGAGGTCTCAAAGCTGAATCCATTCAACTTGTTGCTTTGCAAGAAGTTTTTTAATATCTTCAGGATGATCTTTTGCAAGCTCTCGAAACTTTTCACGCTCTTCAGTAAATACTTTTGTAAGCTCATCAAACTGATACTGAGAAAGGGTTGGTACAGCATCCACTACTCGTTTTTTCTCCATAGTTGAGAGTGAGAGTGAATGCTTGAGTAAATCGTGAAATACAGGAACATCAATTTGCACAAGTTCGGAATGAAGTAAGAGAAGCTCTCCTATAATTGCATCGACTTGAGCTTCAGTAATAGCTGGGAGAGTCATTATTGATTTGATAAAAAATATTTTCTAGGTAGATTAT
>JAIUMN010000042.1 GCA_022565555.1 Candidatus Altimarinota bacterium | reverse complement strand
GAACTCCTCCATTAACTCCTACAGATAACAACTGTTATAGTCCTGAAAATGTATGACAAATAGGTCAAGCCTGATGGAACTGATGTGAAGGTATGCTTATAGTAGATAATACTATGATACGAAGTGTGGCGAGTTCTAATGTATGATGAAACCAAATTTTCCAACTTACCTGACCTGATTCTAATACATACACTTTCTGAGACTCAGAGTATAATATCTTTACGGGGCAAGTGACAGATATGAGCTACTTATTTGTAGGAACCTCATTCAATCAATCTTTAACTAGTTTTGATACGAGTAATGTAACAAATATGCTTGGTATATTTGCTGCGTCCCCTTTCAATCAACCTCTAGATAACTTTGATACGAGTAATGTAATCGATATGAGACTTATGTTTTACTATAATACCTCATTCAATCAACCTCTAGATAACTTTGATACGAGTAATGTGATACATATGAATGCTATGTTCTCAGGTGCCTCATCATTCAATCAACCTCTAGATAACTTTGATACGAGTAATGTGCTGCATATGGGCGCTATGTTTCAAGATGCATCATCATTCAATCAACCTCTAGATAACTTTGATACAAGTAATGCAATCAGTCTGACTCTGATGTTCTCAGGTGCCTCATCATTAAATTGATCTCTTAATAGTTGTGATACAAGCAATGTAACAAGTATGGATAGAATGTTTGAAAATTCCAGTAGCTTCAATCAACCTCTAGATAACTTTGATACAAGTAATGTGACAAATATGGACAGCATGTTCTCAGGTGCTTCCTTATTTAATCAACCACTTAATTGGGATACAAGTAGTGTGATATATATGAGTAGCATGTTCTCAGGTGCCTCATCTTTCAGTCAAAATATCTCTTCTTGGTGTGTAGTAAATGTTGCAGGTAATGCACAGTTTGATGCAGGTACTCCCTTTCCAGATTTTCGTGATAATCTAGATGTTCAGCCACAGTGGGGTACGTGTCCTTAATGAGTGAAGTAAAAAAATGATTTGCATTTCTCATACTAGCACATATAATATATACGTGCTAGTATTTTTTAATCTTTATAATTATGAATACACCAAATCAAACATGAACTCAAGCAGATAATAGGTCAGCGCTTGAGAAATACGGAATAGACCTCGTAGCTGAGGCAAAAGCAGGAAAGATAGATCCAGTTATCGGGCGCGAAGAAGAGATACGCCGTACTATACAAATACTTTCTAGTCGCACAAAAAATAATCCTACCCTTGTTTTAGTACCGTGAGTAGGGAAGACTGCAATAGTTGAGGGGATTGCTCTCAAGATACTAGAGCGCGAAGTCCCTGAAAATCTTCTAGGGAAGCGTATTATTACCCTTGATATGGGCGCTTTAATCGCAGGAGCTTCTTATAGAGGCGAGTTTGAGGAACGTCTTAAAAACGTAATGCAAGAAGTAGAGAAGTCCGAGTGAGAGATTATACTTTTTATCGATGAGATACACACTATAGTTGGAGCGTGAGCAAGTGAAGGTCAAGCGGATGCTGGAAATCTCCTCAAGCCAGCGCTTGCTCGAGGTCAGATACGAGTTATAGGGGCTACTACTCTCAGTGAGTATCAAAAGTACATCGAAAAAGATTCTGCTCTCGAGAGACGTTTTGCAAAAGTTATGGTTGATGAACCGACAGAAGATGAGGCACTTGCGATATTGAGAGGAATAAAAGAAAAATATGAACTTCATCATGGATTAAAGATTGCTGACTCAGCACTTGAGGCTGCAGTAAAGCTCTCAATCAAATATATTGCAGAGAGAAAACTTCCCGATAAGGCTATTGATTTGATGGATGAGGCACTTGCAAGTGTAAAACTTACTTCCATATCTAAGCCGGTAGAACTTGAAAAACTTGAAAAAGAAGTGCGAACTTTTGAGATAGAGTATAAAGCAAAAAAATCTGAAAAATGATTTTCAAAAGAAAAACTTCAAGAGCTTGAAGAGAAGATACAATCAAAAAAATCAGCACTTCAAGTGATAGAGGCGAGATGGAAACAAGAAAAAAAGATGCTTGAATCTATTCGTAGTTTGAGAGAAGAAATAGATAGTCTCAAAAATCAAGCCCAAAGCTCTGAACGAGAAGGAAATCTCTGAGAGGTTGCAAGGCTTCGTTATGGAGTTATTCCTGAAAAAGAAAAACAACTTGAAGAAAAAGAACAGGCTATGAGAGAGTGAAAAGAGGACTGAATATCATATCTCAGAGAACGAGTGACACAGGAAGATATCGCAGAAGTAATATCTCGTTGGACAGGTATTCCGATAAATAAACTCTTAGAAAGTGAAAAAGAAAAACTCCTCCATCTTGAATCATATCTTGAAAAAAAAGTTATTGGTCAAAAAGAAGCGATAAGTGCAGTTGCAAATGCTATAAGAAGAGCAAGAGCTGGACTTGCTGATATCAGAAGACCACTTGCAAGCTTTCTCTTTTTGTGACCCACTGGAGTATGAAAAACAGAAACTGCAAAAGCATTGACACAAGTGCTTTTTGACCACTCGCAAGCATTTATCCGTATCGATATGAGTGAATATATGGAACGTCACACTGTATCCCGTCTTATAGGATCACCTCCTGGGTATATAGGGCATGATGAATGATGACAGTTGACGGAAGCTGTTCGAAGAAAGCCCTATAGTGTCCTACTTTTTGATGAGGTAGAAAAGGCTCACCCAGACGTATTTCATACACTTCTCCAGGTTCTTGATGATGGAAGACTCACTGATAGTAAGGGGAGGGTGGTAAACTTTAAAAATACAGTAATTATTTTTACTTCAAATCTTTCTCAGGATAAACTCAAAAATTTTTTTCGTCCAGAGTTTTTGAACCGTATTGATGATATCGTAGAGTTCCATACTTTAGGAAAACAAGAACTTTTCCAGATAGTTGATATCTTGATGCAAGAGGTGAAAACTATGTTATCAGAAAAAGGGATTACAATAAGCTATGATGAAAGTGTTAAAAATCATATTATAGAATCGGGATATGATGCTGAGTTTTGAGCTCGTCCTATGAGGCGAGCAATTATGAGAGAGATTTTAAATCCTTTGTCTTATAAGCTCTTGCATTCAGAAGTTATATCTTGAGATAGTATTACTCTTTGAATAAACGATAAAAAACTTGAAATCATAAAAGAGTAGACCATATTTTTTTCTTGTTTTCTTATATATCTTCTCGTTTAGTCAACATAAAATATATATATTTATTTATTTTTGAGTATAAATACTTAAAATACGTATGTAATTTATATTTTATAATTGATTATGAAAAAAGGATATAAGGCTTTTACCCTTGTTGAACTCATTGTAGTTATCACAATACTCGCAATACTCGGGACTATTGGATTTATATCTTTACAGGGGTATGGTATATCAGCCCGTGATTCAAAAAGATTATCAGATTTAAGTATTATTAATAGATGACTCGAGTATTATTATCTCACAGAAGATAGATATCCAGATGCTCATTGAGGTATTGAGATAAGTTTTTCCGGATCCCAATTATGGGTCCAGTGAACTTTCAATGATTCTTTAGTCGCTGATGTACGAAGAATTCCACAAAAGCCAGTTGACCCTCTTACTTGAGATGAGTATCTTTATGCTGTTATCCATAATAAACAAGAGTATCAAATCTGAGCAACATTTGAAGGATTTAGAAGTATTTCTTTCTTGCCAGAGACATATGCTAATTTTGCCGGAGTGCGTATACAGGGTAATTATAATGGATGAATCATAGGAAGAATAATTTGATCTGATAGATATATATTTGCAGTCCCATCTCTCATTACTTCTGAAAATACCGATATTGATATACTTGATATTATATCTAATAGATCATTTTTAAGAAATAACTCATCAGCACTTCCTTTTGGAAGATTACCCCAGTGATGAACTCCAATTCCAAATGAGTTTTCTTCTAATAATCCACAAGAAGCTATACTTTTTTCAGCTAATCAGGATACAATTACAAGTGAAGATTTAGATGAGATTACTCAAAGATTATACGATCTCTATCTTTCAAGTGATTTTCTTAACTCTCCTTTTGTGCGCAATATACTTGATAATTGAGGTCCATCAGAGCAACGTATAGAAAGAACACTTAACTTACTTTCATCAAGTTCTTCAACGAGACAATTCATTAACCCTTCGATTTCATATCTAGATAACACCTCCTCTACGATAATAGATACTTTTTCTATAGAGAATAGTATTATACCTTGGGATTCAACACAAACTCGAGTTATATCTGATTATCTTACTTTTGTTGGAACGTTTGAATGATTTGAATGGAATACTCCTATAGAGTTTACAACTTGATGACAATGAAATCCTACTGCAGAGCTTGGAGGCGCTTCACTAAGAGGAAGTTCTGGAACTTTTACAGATGGTACAAATCTCGAAATGGATATCCCACCTCTTGGAGAAACCTATACTTCATATCTTTATGTTGATGGAGTAACTCTTAGTTTTACGGTATCACGTGAAAATGATCCAAATTCTTCCGATCCTTGAGATTCCGGTGAGCCTGATTTACCCCCCTCTAATCATGTAGTGAGTGAAACTATGCCATATTATTGGTGAGCTACATATGAATTTCCTTATATTTCTTTTGTAGGAACTTTTCCAGGTCAATGATTTAATTGGGGGAGTCCAATAGAATTTGAAACCTCATGAGATGGTAATCCGCAGATTCAATTTAATGGGTCATGGTTATCAAGCGGGACATTTAATGATGGAACGCAAATGCGTGTTGATATTCCTGATCCAGGAGAAACCCGTACCGTATATCTGATAATAGATGATTTCATTGTCGAATATAATGTTACAAGACCAGCAAATCCTTAAGAAAAAAATCGAAGTATTTACTTCGATTTTTTTATAGGTTTTGTGCAACTTGTCCCATCTCAAAGAAGGGAAGCATGATAGCGATAACGATTGTACCAACAAGAACACCAACGATAACGATAATAATAGGCTCCATCATAGATGACATATTTCCAATATAACGCTTGAGTTCTCCATTATAGTTATTTCAAATCTTAGCAAGTGATCATGAAAGAGTTCATGTTTCTTCTCATGTACTTACAACATATGCAAAGTCTTCCGAGAAGAGAGGATTGAGATATACATTTGTATCATAATCGAGATTGAGACCTAATGATTTAGAGATAGTGAGACCAACCTCGACTTCATTTTTTATACGAATAATTTCTTTTTTATAGAGAAGGTTTGGTACTACTTTGCTTGAGGTTTTAATAGCATCAAGAAGAAGCACTCAAGCATCAAGAAGAATAGTAAAAGACTTAATGAAATATACAATATTAGACTGTCGAACAACATATCAAAAAACTGGTGCACGAAATGCCATTTTTGCAAAGAGCATTTGTCAGAAGTATGTTTTTTTAAGAAGCTTTACTGCTACGATAATAACAATGAGTCATAAGATGAGTTTTGGCCAATCATTGATAAAAAAGTTAGATACATTTACCACGAACATTGTTGGACCAGGTAACTCTGATCATGCCTTTGTAAATGCCTCTGTGATACGAGGTACGATAAATATCATCATAAATATTACCATACAAAAAGTAAGTCAAAGAAGTATCATTG
>JAIUMN010000041.1 GCA_022565555.1 Candidatus Altimarinota bacterium | reverse complement strand
GTATTATTGATACGAAGCTTGTCAGGATACACATGCATATATGCAGGAGCAATAGCATCTTTGATATATGCAAGTGCTTCTTTATATTCTTTTTCAGCAGAAAGTATTTTTTTCTTTTCTTCTGCACTTACTTTTCAAGTATCTGTGCTTGAAGATTTTGAAGACACTTTCTTGGCTTCCTTTGTGATTGTCTTATCGGCTTCCGGTTCGTATCAATATACATCTCAAGTATATCTTCTACTTACAAGTTTTTTGAGTTTTTCTTGAGGTTGCTCTGATACTACCACGTTCTAATCTTTAAGTTGTATTTATCTTATATTACTCGCATAACATCCTTTGTAAAGCAAGCATCAGGTTTTTTATCTTTACAAGTGTAAAAATATTTTTATAGAAGATGTATTTTTATGATATATAACTCTATATAATAAAAACCTAACTTTAAAGTAAGCTAGGTTTTCAGAGTCTATTTTTTATTATTTATCTCTCCCAATTCCATTCAGTAATAAGTTCTTCATCGAGATTTTCAGAAACATCGAGGTCTGGAAAATACTTATCTGATTTGTATTGTATTGTTACAAGAGTGATATCGTCAAGTTGTACAAATTTATATCCCATAAATTTCGAGAGTTGCATAGATATATTTTTAAATATCGTTCTTGCAGTTTTGATTCATCATACTTCCGGAGACTCTTCGATTGTTTTTATAAGTCTTTCTTCTCAAAACATTGCTTCATTTCCATCCCTACTTGGTTTATTTATAGCTTCAGTAATTCCATCACTATACAGTACAATAACATCATTTTCTTCAAAAGATATCTCCTGTTCTTTGATAAGCTTATGTATGTCTTTTACCATACCAATAGCTACTCATCAAGATTTGATACTGAAACATTTTTGTTGCCTGTACTTATATATCATAAGATATTCATGACCCGCTCAAGTCATATACATCTTTTTAGTTTGAGAGTTCCATCTCACAAGTAAGAGACTCATAAGGAGATTTGCTTTTACTCGAGGTTTAACTATATCGTTTGTAAGAGAGATGATATGATTCCCTTTTTCTGTAACCTTAGCATACGCAGATATAAGTGAGTTTACTATCATCATAATAAATCAAGCCCCAACTCAGTGTCCTGTAGCATCTCACACATATATGTAGTAATTATCTTCTTGTTTTATAACATCATAACTATCTCCTCCTATCTCTCAAGCAGGTAATGACTTCGCAACTATTTCAAGATAAGGTACATCTATTACTTTTTTATTTAATAGTTTTCCTTGTATTTCTTTTCAAAGTTCAACTTCTCATTTTATAGCTTTTCCGTGTATAAATTCTGATTTAATATCCTTGAGTGTATGAATTGTTTTTTTGAAAAATAATACTATGTAGTCAAGTTGAGGATTTCAAGTTTTAAAACTTTTTATATCTTCTTCTTTTAGTGCGCCTACTAAGAATTTTTTAATAGTAAGTTCAAGTGCGATAAGTGGTCTTTCATAAAAGATATGTATCACATAAAAGATAACAAAACATAGTATAATCATTACAGCTATTTTGTATCATACTACTGCTTCTCATGGGAGTGAATCCCAAAAATCATGTCAAAACAAAATAAGTTGGAATATCAAAACACCAAGTATAATAATCCAAGGAAGAAATCGCTTAACGTGAAATGTAAAACTCGGTTTTTTCATATCTTTGATAATATGTATCCCCTAAAGTATAATACATTATTATTTAAATCACAAATTTTACGACGAGTTTTCTAAAAAGTTTTTAACATGACTTATGAGTCTCACATTGCAACATATAAAAATGCCTATATAATTGTATCATATTTTTTACGGCTTGGAAATGCTTTTTTCCTTTAAATTACATAAAAAATACGTATAATATTTTAGAACATTAACACACAAAAGAATTTAATTATGGCATCGGAAAATATAATAACAGCGATTGATATATGAGCCTCTAAAATTCGAACTCTTATCGGAAGCTTCTCAGAAGAAAAGTCTCGTGATTTCCATGTACTCTGATTATGAGTTGTAAACTCACATGCTATCAGGAAGTGAAATATCTTAGATATGGAAGAGTTTAAATCAAATCTTGATAAGTCACTTGAGGAGGCTGAAAAGATGTCGTGAATACAAGTATCATGAGTACAACTCTCTTTTAACTCTTCATCATTTGATGTTGTTGTAAGTAAGGGGATAATTGCGATTTCATGAGATGAAATAAGTGCAAGTGATATTGATAGAGTTCTTGATATGGCTCGAAACGGAGTTGATATACCTAATAGAGAAATCCTTAAGGTAGTTCCAGAATATTTTGTAGTTGACTTTGAGGAAGGAGTGAAAAACCCTATTTGAATGTCAGCAAGGAAACTTGAGGTAATTGCGAGTATCTTTTCTATGAATAAAAATATACTAGGAAATATCAAAAAGGCAGTTGCTGATGTAGGTATAGAAATATATGATATACTTCCAAATCTTCTCACAGCTCCAGAATGAGTGCTTACTAAAAGACAAAAAGAACTTTGAGTTGTTTGTATTGATATAGGGGCTTCTACAACTTGAGTTACGGTATATGAAGAATGAGTGATGAAATTTTCAACCCTTATACCTATTGGAGGTGATAGTGTGACAAGTGACATAGCTCTTGGAGCGAGAACAGCAATTGATGTTGCTGAAAAACTTAAGCTCAATTATTCACAAATCTCTCTTGAGGAGTGAGATGTAAAAGAAGAAACTATTACTTTAAGTGAGATATCCCAAAGCGAAGGATGAGAAATATCTACACAGTATCTTGCACAAATAGTGACCGCAAGGTATGATGAGATACTTTACTTCGTTGCCCAAGAGCTCAAAAAGATTGGTCGAGATGGCATGCTTCCTGAAGGTGCAGTTATTGTTGGTTGAGGTGCAAAAGCATATGGCTTGCAGTCTCTTGCAAAGAAAGTCTTAAGACTCCCTGTATTTATCTGAGTTCCTCAAGAAAAGCAAAATCTTTCAGGTACTTCAATATCTGACCCAGTTTTTGCCAGTGTTGTGGGAAGTCTGATATTTTGAAATAAAAACCCATATGCTCGACCGTTTCATCTTAATCTCAATCTCTGAGGCTTCTATGAATCATGTAAAAAGCTTCTTCGTAGGCTGATACCTTAATTATATTTTAATCTTTATTTTTACATATTATGAATACAAAAAGAGACGATAGACTAAAAAGTCTTCTATCAAGCAAAAAAACAACACAGGTTTCTTATGGACCAGAAGAAGTAAAACTTTCAGGCTCTATATCTCCTGTTGCTAATATAAAAGTAATTTGAGTGGGGTGAGGTTGAAATAATGCTGTAAATCGCATGATAGAAGCTGGTCTTGAATGAGTAGATTTTATTGCTATGAATACTGATGTACAAGCTCTTTATAGCTCACTTGCAGAACATAAACTTAATCTCTGAAAGCTTATCACTTGATGACTTGGAGCATGAAGTTTACCAGAAGTAGGAAAAAAAGCGGCTGAAGAGTCTCGAGAAGAAATAAAATCCCTTCTTGAAGGAGCTGATATGGTATTTATCACTTGTGGACTTGGAGGAGGAACAGGTACTGGGGCAGCGCCAGTAGTTGCAGAAGTTGCAAAAGAACTTTGAGCATTGACTGTTTGAGTAGTAACTCGACCTTTTAGCTTTGAGGGGCAAAATAGATCAAGCAAAGCGATGGATGGTTTTGATAACCTCAAAGAAAAAGTAGATACACTTATTACTATTCCCAATGACAGAATCCTTTCTATTATAGATAAGAAAACTCCACTTCTTGATGCGTTTTCAATCGTTGATGAAGTTCTCAACCAATGAGTACAGTGAATCTCAGATCTTATAACTCAGCCTGGACTGATAAATGTTGACTTTGCAGATGTACGTTCTGTTATGAATTCTGCGGGTTCAGCGCTTATGGGTATAGGATATGGTTCATGAGAAAATAGAGCAACTGAAGCTGCAAGAAGTGCTATAGATAGCCCACTTCTTGATCTCTCTATCGCTGGAGCAAAAGGACTCCTTTTTAATATAACAGGTGGAACTGATCTTTCTATGTTTGAAGTAGATGAAGCAGCAAAAATTATTACTGACAGTGTAGATGATGATGCAAATATTATATTTGGAGCAAGTATACGAGATGATTATGAGTGAGAAATAAAGATAACAGTAGTTGCAACTGGTTTTGATGAAAATACAAATAAAGCTTTTCAAGAACGAAAATCTGAATCTTCAAGATGAGGAATGGGATCAGCATTTGGAAAAAGATCAATCTCTGACTCACGTGTTATCTCAGTACCTCGACCTACTCATCAAGATACTCCTACTCAGGAGCCTGGTAATATGCGAGATGGAGAAGATCTCGATATCCCAACATTTCTCCGAAAGAAAAAATAAAACTTGCATTTTTACATGCATATATATAATACTTATAAGTTTTAAGAGTAATACGAGGTTTTGGAAACAAATCCTCGTTTTCTTTTAAAAAAATATTTTATTACATACTTATATTATGCTCGATATACAAAAAATACAGGCAGCGATAAATCTTATATCTGCAGAAAAAAAGCTTCCAAAGCAAAAGCTTGTAGAGGTAATTGAAGCAGCTCTCAAGACTGCATATAAAAAAGATTTTTGAAGTAAGGATGAAGAAGTAAATGTTCACTTTGATCTTGAAGCTGGAACTCTTGAAATATCCGTAGAAAAAACTATCGTTGAGAAAGTAGAAAACCCAGCGCTTGAGATATCTCTTGAGGAACTTGGAGAAGATGGAGAAGGATTTGACCTAGGTGATGTAATTGAGCTCGATGTAACCGATGAAGTACTTTCACGCGATGGAGATGTTTTTGGACGCATAGCTTCACAAGCAGCAAGACAAGTAATTATCCAAAAAGTAGCTGATAGTGAAAAAGAAAAGATTTATGATTTATTTGTAGGAAAAGAAGGGGAGGTAGTAAATATGCGAGTAGATATAGTAGAAAATGGAAAGGTAATATTTGACTATAATGGAAACCAAGTAGTGCTTCCAAAGTCAGAACAAGTTGCTCGTGATGCTTATGTTCCAGATAACAGGCTTTACATCTATATCGCAGAAGTCTCAAAGGAAGAATGACAACTTCCAAAAGTAGTACTTTCACGAAAACGAAAAGAAATCGTTCCTTGTATCTTCGCTGAGTATGTTCCTGAGATAGCTGAAGGAGTAATTAATATAGATGCAGTAGCAAGACATCCAGGAGTAAAAACAAAGATACTTGTAAGCTCTAACTATGATGAAATAGATCCTGCTGGAACTCTTATTGGACAAAAAGGTATGCGAGTAAAAGCAGTTATGGAAGAACTTTCTGGTGAAAAAGTAGATATTATTCCAAATACTGGAGATATACTCGATATTATATCACGCTCACTTACTCCTTCAGAAGTAGTGAAGGTAGTTGAGTGAGAAGATGAGGATAGCTATATAGCATATATACCATTTGGTGAAAGAGCAAGAGCAGTAGGAAAAGGAGGAATCAATGTTAATCTTGCTTCTGAAATGCTCTGAGTACGTATATCTGTTGAAGAACTTCCACAAAATGAAAATACAGAACAAGCCGAAGAAGTATCTCAAGCATAAAACTCTATGAAAGTTATATTTTTAGAACATGTCCTTCACGTCGCAAAGGCGTGAGAAGTAAAAGAGGTTTCTTCTGGTTATGCAAGTAATTATCTTTTTCCTAAAAAGCTTGCAAAGGCTTATACAGAAACTGAGGCTTCAAAGCTGCGAGCACAAGTTCAGAAAAAAGAGTCAGAGAGACGTATGCTTTTATGATGAAGAGAAGATATACTTCAAAAACTTGAGTGACAGGTGTTTGAGTTTTTTTTACAGTCACATGGAAATAAAACTCTTTGAAGTATTAAATCACAAGATATCGTATCATATGTACATAAAAAATATCATATCCCACTCCATAAAAAACATATTGTATTTCAAGAAACGAGCTCAACTCTTAAGACTTTCTGAGATCACGAAATATATATAGATCTTTGAAACAACTTTGCAGTAAAAGCCCTCGTCAGAATAGTTCCATCCCAATCATAAAATGGAAATACTCGCACTTGATCTTTGAGATAAACGAGTATGAATTGCTCGTATGCGAGAGTGAATATCTTTTTCAGTAGATATAGTTGCTCGTACTTCTCTTATACGTTATTTAAAAAAATATCATAAAGATTTTATGATATGAACTATCGTTGTCGGACTTCCGTATGACCTGTATGGAAAAGATGAAAAACAACTTCACAAAACAGAGCTGTTTATAGAAAAATTACGAAGTATATTTCCAGATATACATATCGTTTGACACGATGAACGTTTTTCTAGCTACCTTGCTGAAATCGATCATACGGGAAGAAAAGATGCAAATGCGGCACAAATTATCCTTGAATCATATCTTGAAAAAAATCGAACATAACAGTTCGATTTTTTTTAGTAAGTACATATTTTTAAAAAAAGTATATAAAATTTTTGACAGAAGAAAGTATATATGTTGTAATACTTGTGTAGTAATATTTTATTTCCATAATTATTATACTATGGGTACATTGAAAAAATGAATATCAGCAATACTTATCATCGGAAGTATATTTTCTATACATACACTCTATTCAGCTGAAGTAATAGTAGATAATATTTTGGTGAAAGATAGCATGACATTTGATGTGGTTTTAAATCAAAATCCAAATATGATTGTTGGAGTACAAGATGATGTAGAGCTTGTGGTTTTAGAAGATGTAAGACTCGCATGAGGAATACTTAAATCTGGAGATACTCGTCAAGTAGAACTTATTACTGAAACCGCTCTTCAGCCTAATACACAATATAGTCTTCTTACCTTAAGTGGTACTGAGGGGAGTATAGATTTTGAAACTCCTGCTGGAGTAGAATGATACAAGGCTACAAACTTTATGAGTATGAAATCTGAAGATATCGAATCTATAGAGATACTTGATGATAGAACTATACTTGTAACCTATAGGCAAGAACTTCAAAGTTTTAATTATGAATTTAAGTTATTTGCTGAAGTAGCAATAGAAGAAGTAAGAAAAGATGATTTTCAACTCCCAGTACTTACGGTTGATATGAGTTCTCCACTTCTTTCAGAGACAGACTATATACTTATGATTATAGATATGCGGGATGCTGAGTGAAGAATGATTCAGTTTGATACAGGTATTTATGACTTTAAAACTCAAATTTTTGAAGACGAGATGACTGAGGAGGAACTCCGAGATCTGAGTATGTATCTTGATGAAGAACTCTCTGAAGAAGATATTCGGAATCTTGAGAACTCTATCATTGAAGATGAAGTAATGCTAAATGCTGCCCCAGAAGAGAATGAGTGAAATATAGATGAAATGGCTACACTTATATCTGAGACTGATCCAGAAGCATGAGCTGCAACAGGTATACTCATACTACTTACTTTAATTATAAATGCATTTTTCTATAGAGCGAGACTTAAAAGACTTAGCTTTTCTCTCTAATCTTGATTTGATATACAATATATGCCATACTAGTATGGCATATATTTTTTTTAATATTTCTTTATGAAGTGAACTTTAAAGCCAGACTATATCTTACGTGATCAGCTCTTACAGGTTATGATAGATAACAAGGGGAGTGATATGTATATTACTGTATGAGTGCACCCAAGTATAAAAATGTCGGGAGAAATAACGCCTATCGATGAAGGTATAAATATTATGAGTCATAGTGACACTAAGGAGTTTGCTGAGTCACTTCTTACTCCGCATCAATACGAGAAACTTGAACAAGAAAAAAATATAGATTTTTCATTTACCTATCTTTGAGCACGCTTTAGATGAAATGTATCATATCAGATGACACATCATATGATAGTAGTACGTCTTTTGAGTTCTGAAATACCAGATATAGAATCGCTCTGACTCACTCAGGCATATCAAGATATTACCAAGCTCTGACAATGACTTGTCCTGATAACATGACCAACAGGTTCAGGAAAATCTACAACACTTGCTGCAATGATTAACTATATCAACGAAAATTATCGTAGACATATCATAACAATAGAAGACCCGATTGAGTATGTTCATGAACATAAGAAATCAATTATCGAGCAAAAAGAAGTAGGGCGTGATGTCCCTAATTATGAAACAGCACTTGCTGGAGCAATGCGTCAAGCTCCTCATGTGATACTTTTT
>JAIUMN010000040.1 GCA_022565555.1 Candidatus Altimarinota bacterium | reverse complement strand
TATTATATCAATCCAAGGAATATCCTGACTCTGTCATACTATGATATCAAAGAGATACCCACTATCCATAATATATCATAGATTTGTCTGAAAAAGAGGAGTGTAGGGTACTATATGCACATATAGCTGGTTCGGAAAACGTCGTGTGATACTCGCAGTTCGGATAACGCTTTGTGATGATTGAAGCCGTTCTATTATCTGATCTTTTTGTACGCTCAATATATTTCTCCCACGCATATATCAAAGACTTCTATAAGCCTCATTTATATCTATAAGGCTATTTTCCCGAGTGATATGTATCTCTTCTATACTGAGTTGAGAAAATAATACCACTCATACTCATGCAATCAATACCATACATCATATAAGAAATTTTCTTAGTTGTGCTACTGTTACATGAAGTTTAGCAACTCGTCAAATAAAACGCATAAAAGAGGCTCGTTTCTTCCGTTTTCTTCCTCCCACGTTTGGGTCAAATATATGTCTACGTATCTGAAATAGGAGCTCTCACTCTTTTTTATTTTTTTGAAAAAGTTTTTTTATTTTCTTCATACTAACTGCTTTTATCAAGATTGGAAATGATATGAGATATTTCTCACAGTGTTTCCCCACTCTCATCATATCTAAAACGTACTTTTGGTACTTTTACGAGCTCTATATTTTTTGCAAGAAGTCTATGTATACTATGAGCATATTCCGCAAGAGTCTTGGTAAGTGTTTCTTTATCCTTTAAGGCACTAACATATATGTCTATATAAGAAAGCTCAGAAGATATTTCTACTCCTGTTACAGTTACGAGTCCATATGTCTCACTGAGTTCTGGGTACTCGGTTATTAGGTATCTACTAATAAGTTTTTTAGCTATAGCTTCTGCTTTTTTTCTACGCTCAAGTTTCATAATAGGTGGTTGTAATATAACATATCATCATCTTACTTGTGAAATATCTTTTGACAAATAAAAGTTATCAATATAATCTCTGTACTTTATTATTCACTCTTCAGGGAGATAGAAACACTATGATATACGCAGTTAGAAAAGAAAACGAATCAAACGAAAAGCTCATACTTCGTTATAAGAAGTTATTTTTCGGTTCACGTATCGTAACGAAACTTAAAAAAGAACGCTACCATACAAAAGACTTAACTTGGAAAAAGCAAAGAGAAAAAGCTATCGTGACAAATCACTATCGCGAAATGAACTCTAAGGTATACTTCTAAGTAGCTATACTAAAAAACATCTTCTTTTAAGAAGATGTTTTTTAGTATATAGAGTACTAATCTATAATAGTTTGTTCTTCTTGAGATGCATCATGTTGCCAGAGATTTCTTTTTACCGCATCGATATTTACTCAGCCATTACGAGTTAAGATATTACGAGTTTGAAATATACTCATAATTTCAGTATCAACGATTCTTTGTCCTCTTACTATAAAGCTTTCAGGATTTGAGATAAGAGCTTCTTCTCATTCTGCTACTCATGTTATCATCATATTAAAAAGTCGCACGAAAGCCTCTCTTTGCTTATCCTCAGAAAGTCCAGCAAGTTGGTATCAAAACTCTCAAGCAGCTATATCAATATCTGAATTAATACTCATCCCATTTCAGAGGTCAATATTTTTTCTTATATTTATCTCACGTATAATCTGCTCAGTAAACTCTTGAGGCAGGAGATCAAAACCTATTTTGTTTAAAAATAAAAGTATAGATCTTTGTCTCTCATGCTCTTCTCTCATTTGAGTTACATATCGACTATGAAGCTCTTGAAGTCTTGCTTCATAACTTCTTTTTGCTTTATCCAGTCTCTCTTTAAGTTCATCACGCTTTGGATATATGATATTTTTGATAGCTTGTACGATACTCTCAGAGCTACCATACGCGTTTATATCAAAATTCTCAAGTCAGAGAGTACGTCTGAGAGTATAGGAACTCTCTAGTGCTTGCGATATACTTGTACGAACTTCCTCAACTGGGAGAGAAGTATCTATCGCCTCTATAAACTCGATGAAAGCTTCGATACTTGCAAGTTTTGGTTCCAATTCTTGCGAGACTTCTGTATACTCGAGTGTTGCAGGATAGAGCTCTCCAGGTCCAGAGTTTGCAGGGAGGTTATAGTCACTTCCTTCGATAGAAACAGTTCTACGAGGAGGACGAACACTTGTATCAAAGTTTTCTCTCAGTCTCTCCCCAGTAAGTCCTCTATTTGCTTCACGAAGCGCTTCTCTTCAAGCGTCATATATTTCCGTTCTGAGGCGTGACGAGTTAGGATTATTATGTCATTCAAAGTCCGCAAAACTTTGCCTGAGTGCTTCCCGAGTACTTCATGCTGGTGTGACTCTCAGAGTGTAATCTCGCAATCTGGTATATGCCTGAGGACTTGCTGTTTCTATCTGTTCGAGAACTGCATCAAAGCGCTCAGGAGTTTGAGAAAGAGTATAAAAATATTCACTCAGTCTTACTCTAAAAGCTTCATGTTCTTCTTGATTGGAGATATTCTCAGCTCATCCCAGTATCTCACGAAGTGCGCTATCATACTCAGAATCTCAAAGTTGACTTATAATACCTGCTACTATTGTTTTAGTAGAATTGATTTCTTCTTGTATAGCTTCACTATTATCTTGTATAGCTTCACTATTATCCCTACTCTCTTCTATTTCTATTTTTATATTTATCGTTAATCCGAGACGATGAGTTGTAAATTGCTGAAAAATATCAAATGTTTCACTGTTAAGAAATCAATTTTCTAAAAAATATTCTGCCATATCAGGCTCATTAAACTCATCTGTAATGAGTGTATATACCTCATTTCTTTCATTATCAGGGAGACTTAAGAGAAACTCAAACATATTCTGCATTCCTCTCTCTGTATCTTCTCAGGGGATATCAAGAGAACTATAGAGCTCTTCGACTCTATCCATATTTCCTATCTTTTCACGAAAGTTCTCCCGTGCTGCTGTGACTTCAGTATGCTCTGCTCCGAGTGCTTGTCTGAGATCTACGATTTCCTCAAACTGAGAGAGTCCTACTTGTCTCGCTGCTTCACTTTGAAGTATCTGTTCTTTATGACTCAGGAGTTCTTGTTCTGCCTCATCGAGCATATCTGTACTCAAAACTTCTCACGCTTCTTGAGTTGTGAGAGATTGTATTTCAGGAGTATATCACTGAGTTTCAGGCATAAAAATACGATAGAGATATTACTACCATCTATCGTATCATATATTATACAATAATTCAAAAATTAACTAACTTCCAAGCATGTCTCGAATTGCTCTTGCGGTTTCTCTTGTTGCTTCTAATTCTTCCGCCGTTCTTTGTCTCTCTTCCGCCGTTCTTATATTTTCAGTCCTAACTTCATAAAATTCTTGGAGCTCTGGATGTAATCTTGCATATTCTTCTCTCAGTACTGGTTCAATAATAGTCAACATTCTTTGGTTAATATTTCATTCACCTTTCATGAGTCTATCATATACACCTGCAAGTATAAGCTCAAAACGATCCACCTCTGCATATGTTCCGTTTTGCACTTCTCTGTCTATATCATCAAGTAATTGATAAAATATCTCTGGAGTCATATTTGTTTTAAAATCTTTTGAATCTTCCGTATCTTCTAAACGTTCGATGATTGCGGTGAGAACGGTAAAATAGAGTCATTCAGTTTCGTGGAGCTCTGTATATTGTGGATTATCTTGCATTCTGAGAGCTGCAATCATACTTTGCCCATATCTTTCCTCTAGCTCTCATCTTCTTGCCCCTAAGTGTGCTGGAAGTACATGTGCAAACGCTTCTCTCAAAGCAGTTTCTCTTTCTCAAGCTCAGTTATATGAAGTGATAAGTGAGATTTTTTGATTTGAATCGAGTGTATGAAATACTTCCGCAAGTCTGATCATAGAAGGATTTTCATCACGCTCACGTGGGTGAACTCCAGTAACTGGAGATGCAGAAGTTAGAGCCTCAGTAAAGTCCTCAGTAAATCTCTCAACTTGAGCGATAAATGCATCAAGTTGTGCTTGATCCTCAGCACTCAAGGCTTCTCTTCACGCTACAGCGTAATTCCCATCTCCATTTTGTATGATACCTAATCCTCAAAGTATAGAAGAAGGTGAGAAGGTTGTTCATGCTATTTCTCAGGCAGAGAGGCTTACTGGATTGAGTTCTACATTTGCTGAAGCACTATTACTGCTTCCTGCAACTACCATAGCAGACATGAGTAATCCTGTCATAGCCGCTCTAGCGGCTCTTATAGGCTCAGGTATAGAGCTTTGAGAAAGTGATTCAGAAGCTTCTATGTTTCAAGTAACTTCTCAAGACTGGTCTCTTGTATTTTTAGGATTCATAGTCGCATATGGCTATAAATTAAATTTCATTTATATTATACTAGTACAAACTGAAATCGTCAAACTTTTTTATAAAAAAGTTTTTGAAAAATAGAAGAAGTAACTATGTTAATCATATTTTTTTTAAAAATAACTGAAAAATCTCTGACTTTCCCTTTATTTTTTCTATATTTCCATATACTCTTCACGTTTCAGTATTTTTTTAAATAAATTGTATCTATGAGTACCAACGAAACTGTCATCTCGTTTAAAAACGTTGACTTCAACTATGACCCAAAAAAACCTATCCTTGAGGAGGTAAACTTCAACGTTCGTAAAGGCTCTAAGATTACGCTCATGGGGCAAAATGGAGCAGGAAAATCGACGATATTTAAGCTTATAAACTGAGGACTCAAGCCACTTATTGGCTCAGTAAATATTGACGCAAAACTGACTATCGCAACAAGTTATCAAGTCGTAAAGCCCGAGGATAAAGAACTTACTGTGCAGGCATTTTTTAGAAAATATCACGGTGATGAGAGTGTGTTTAATATCGATAAGGAAATAGGAGAGATACTCAGAGTCGTAGGACTCAAGGCTCCTCTCGAGAGACTGGTGAAAGATTTTTCCGGAGGGCAACAGGCAAGACTTCTTCTCGGGGCTGCACTGATACAAAACCCAGATATTCTATTACTCGATGAACCAACCAATAACCTCGACAAAGACGGTATCTGGAAACTGACAGAGTTCTTGCAAGAGTATAAAAAAACAGTAATAGTAATTTCCCATGATGCTGACTTCCTCAATAGCTTTACTGATGGAGTCCTGTACCTCGACGTCTACACACAAAAAGTAGAGATGTTTGTGGGGAACTATCACGATGTAGTAGAGCAAATAAGCCGAAAAATAGAAAAGGAAAATATGGCAAATGCGAGACTTGCCAAAGAAGCCCAAGCAAAAAAAGAGCAAGCCAATGTCTTTGCTCATAAGTGAGGAAAGCTCCGAGCGGTAGCAAAGAAGATGCGGGAAGCTGCAGAAGAAATGGAAGACTCTATGGTAGATAAGCGTAAGGAAGACAAGGCAATAAATAGTTTTCGTATCCCGATGCAAGAAGATATATCAGGGGTGCTTCTTCGTATCAACTCAGTGCATATCATACGTGATGGAGAAGTGGAGGTACAAGACGTTGATATTGAACTTCGTCGTGATGATCATCTCTTGCTTTCTGGTCCAAACGGGATAGGAAAATCAACCCTCCTGCAAAAAATAGTTTCAGGAGAAGAAGACGGAGTAGAGCTCACGTCTTGAGTAAAAATAGGGTACTATAGACAAGACTTCTCAAATCTCAACTTCAATCAAACCGTCTATGAATGTCTACGTGAAGCTGCTGGAGAAAATATGCCAGAACAAGAACTCCGTAAGACCGCAGCTGGATTTCTTCTTACTTGAGAACTGATGAAAACCCGCATCGGGGATATATCAGAAGGACAAAAAGGACTTGTGGCATTTTGTAGACTTGTATTTTTGAAGCCAGGTATACTCATACTTGACGAGCCAACCAATCATATCAACTTCCGACATATCCCCATCATCGCAGAAGCACTTGACGCCTTTGAAGGGGGAATGATACTTGTTTCACACGTGGATGAATTTGTTTGGCAGATACGTATGGATCAGTATTTGGACTTGGAGTAGGATACTACAATTAAAAAATCACTTCTTTTTCAAGAAGTGATTTTTTATTGTCTCAAATGGTCGGGAACGCGAGACTCGAACTCACAACCCCACGCTCCCAAAGCGTGTGCGCTAGCCAATTGCGCCAGTTCCCGAGAAACTTAAATGGTGGGTATAGGTAGATTTGAACTACCGACCTCACGATTATCAGTCGTGCGCTCTAACCAACTGAGCTATACACCCTTATAGAAAAAAGTAGAAAGTGAAAAAAAGATACTCTTGCTTTTACTTTCTACTTTCTGTTGCTTTCAATTGGAGCGGGTGATGGGACTCGAACCCACAACCCTCTGCTTGGAAGGCAGATGCTCTAGCCAATTGAGCTACACCCGCATAACTTTTGAAAGCCTCAGCATTGTATAAAAAATATTATTTCTGTCAAAATTTTTTTATATTTTTTACTCTTTCAGCTCAAGCTCACCGTCTTGCATAAAATCACCATCAACTCTAAAAAAAATATGGTCCGGAGCATTTTCAATACGGATACTATTTTTATTACGAATAATATCAATATATACCGTCTCAAACTCTTTTTCTCTTTCTATTTGATACTCTCTATAAGCGTACAGATATCATATAACTCAAGCGAGGAGTATAAGAAATAGAGTGATAATAAGTTCTATATAGTTTTTTCTCATAGTTGTCTTTGGTGTGCAAGATAGGTATTTTCAAGAAGCATCGCGACTGTAAGTGGACCTACTCATCATGGAACTGGAGTGAGTGTATTTCACTGCTTTAAACATCACTCAAAGTCTATATCTCCATATATTACTCCATCTACTACACTAAAACCTACATCAATAAGTACAGCATTTGGAGAAACGTGTTCTGCTTTGAGAAAATAAGCTTTTCAAATCGCAGAAATAACTATGTCAGCATGCCGAGTATATGAAAATATATCTTCTGTATGAGAGTTACAACTTGTAAGTGTTGCTCCTGCATTGATGCAAAGTGCAGCTAAAGGCTTTCAGACGATATTACTTCGTCCAAGTATTGTTACTTTTTTCCCCTGAAGTGATATATTGTGATGACTGAGAAGTTTCATAACTCCTTTTGGAGTACAAGGCACAAGTCAGCTTGTATCTCAGATAAGAACTTTTCACTGATTCACTGGATGAAAACCATCAACGTCTTTTAGAGGAGAAATATTTTCAAGTATATGTTGGGAGTTGATATGATTTGGAAGCGGAAGTTGCACAATATATCATGAAACGGAGGTATCATTATTGAGTTTTTCTATCTCAGAGAGAAGTCACTGCTCAGATATATCATCTTGTAAATGCAAAAGTTCAAACTTGATTCCAACTGTCTCAGAAGCTTTTTTCTTTTGTTTTATGTAGCGAAGACTTGCAGTATTGTTTCATACAAGAACTGCTACGAGTTTTGGCTTATTTTTAAGAGACTGTATGTTTTGAGAAAGTTCATGGCTTAGTATTGTTGCAAGCTTGGTTCCTGAAAGTATCATTGTATACTATGTTTAAAAATATGTCTTTATTGTATGAGTCATTTTTCTATTGCAAATTTATTTTCTCCCTTATACTAATATCATATTATTTTCACTTATCAGAGCCTCTTAACTCTTTTTCTAAAGGAGAAAGCTAGGTATAAGATAAGGGTAATTATACGCTATGTTTTCAAGAAAACTCTTTGCACTTTTTGTACTTATCTGAGCTCTCTGATTTTTTGTGCTCATGTATCTTTACTTCTTTGTGTATTATACTACTACCGTGGTTATAATTTCTAATGAGCCGAATTTTAGGTGAGAACTTGTTTCTGTAAAAAATGCTCAAAATCGTTCTTTTACTTGCCCAGAGACTGAGTGTATACTTCGTGATATCCCTCCTTTTGATTATAGGCTGAGTCTATTTAAAGATGACTTTGAGAGTCAAACTCTGTCTGTAAGTCTCAATCCTCGAAGTACTAAGGAAATAGAAATAGTATTTCGACGTGAGCCACGACTGACACTTGAAAGCGCTCTTTCTCCAGATGAAGCATTTACAATAGATGAGAGAGATGATATATATGCTTCCTTTATGCTTTGAGAAGAGAAAGGAATATACTTCAGTCAGCAAGAAAGTCAAAACCGGATTGTAATGTACTACCGTGATAATGGAGAAGATGTGCGTTTACGTGAAATCGAAAGAGTCCCAATTTCTGAACTTCAAGCACAAGTTATACAAGATAGTAGCGATATACATATACGAGTATGAACGACAAGTTTTATCTACGATATACGCGCAAGTAATCTTATAGAACTCCCGTTTCGGGTTCCAGTTTTATATATTAAGCTATGACTTTCAAGATGAGTCTACCATGTAGTAACAGAAGTAGGAAGTTTTCTTTACTCTCGTCAGAATTGAAATTCAGATTTCCAATATTTATTTTTTGATTATGTAGTTCTCAGTGATGAGAAGATAATAGGAATTATAAAGCCAGATGAAGAAGAAAAAAGAAAAAATTTCTCACTTCCAGAGGGAAAAGGAACACTGATAGTACTTTATAATTCACGTACTCGTGAACGAGAAGTTCTTTTGAATACTTCTCAAAACATAAGACAAATACACAAACGTTGAGATGAAGTGTATTTTATAAGTTGAGAAAATATACGATATAGACTTGAAAATTATTAGTCGAGCTTTTCTTTTACTTTGAGTGCATCTTTGATGAACATACTTCATTTTTCTCGCAGAATATTATGTATCAGCTTATCCCCATAACTGAGACGATTAAAAAAGTCTTCTGTTGATATGATAGCATATTTTATTTTTCTCTCGAAAAATATACTCTGGAGAAATAAAGCAAGCTCATCCCGATCTATTTCTCCTA
>JAIUMN010000039.1 GCA_022565555.1 Candidatus Altimarinota bacterium | reverse complement strand
CTATAGGAAAAGACTATAGAAAAAACAAAGGTTGGATGATAGTACACGAGTGTACAAAGTGCGGAAAGAAAATACCTAATAAGCTTGCGGAAGATGATAGTATAGAAGTATTTGCGAAGTTATAGGTTTATATCTTTCTTTTGTTCTTGAAAATCAGTAGAGTAATAAAATCTCACAAGCTCTGTAATTTGTTTTTTTGAAGTTCTTCAATGTCAATGAGAGCATTGATGCAATATTCATTTTAATAAATACTCTGCATCCTCAGGTAAAAATTGTATTACAAATTTTCAAGAGTCATCAAAAATTTGCAACTCTTTATTTTCTCATATTTTAAACTCTAGAAATCATTCTCGTAAATTTGGAGAAATGGAGTGAATATGTGTATTTCGATACAGTCAATCTAATCCTCATATTGGGATTGCCACTCTAAATAAAAACGAACTTTGATCCATGTATCAAGTTCAACCTGCATCTCAATATGGTCCTAAGTATCAAGGGAGATTATGACTTCATTTAAGAAATTTTTCTCAATCAACTCACATAACATCATCTAAAACTCAAAGCTCTAGTGCGTAGCGAAAAAATGTTGCAAAGAATTCAGGTTCATGAGAGTGGTAAACATGTGTCATACTTCAAATTTGAAAACGAGGTTGAAATAGTACTTCATTTCAAAATGGTGAAAAAACCTTATTAGCTCTTTGTTCCTTGTATTGAAAAAACTTTGGATCTCAATGTTCACATGCAGTAATAACATTCTTGATTCATCTTGAATTTACCCATTCATATTGATTTTCTTTCCATTTTATTACCTCCCGGCATCTATAAGCCGAAAGACTCATTATCATCTCAAGCTCAGAAGTAAATCAGTATTTTCAGAAATTCTTGAGCTCTGCAACTTCAAAATCAGGAGGTTCATTATCATAGGTTTCAGAAAAAGGAAATACTAAACCTGTTCACAATAGAATATCTCTTGTATCACAATTAATTTTTTGAGTAACACTTCAAAATAAATCTTTTCAATCTTCATCATCTCATCAAACGTTAACTAGATTCCAAGGTTTCCTTGCTTCTAATGCTCTAAAAATCCGATTCTGAAGTTCCATAGAAAATCAAAAATTATTCTGTCATAATTGTTCTTCGATAACATCTATGTTATCTGTACGAGAATCAGACAAAAATCTTGAATCTAACTCAGGGAAAGTTTTTAATAGTATTCCGGAATGGATTCTATCTTCTAAGTCTGGAGATATAACATAACTTGAAGTCACGAAGCGTATTTTAAAAAGTACTATAAATATTTATAAGTATTTTTTATAATTGTGCAAGTAATTTGAAAAAATATTTTTTTCTGAGCAAAAAATTATTATACTCTAAATAATATATATAGAGATAGTTATGCAAAACTTTTCACTTCTTCCTTTTTTTGAAAAATACCTAAAGCCAGATGAACCTTTTATACTTGGATGTTCAACATGAGCAGATAGTATATTTTTATTAAGTAAAATACTAGAAACGCCATATAGAAAAAATCTTATAGCAGCGTACTTTAATCATCATACGCGATGTCAATGCGAAGAAGAAGCTTATTTCTTACAAGAGCTTGGAAAAAAAGAGGACTTCATAGTAGAGATATGAGGATATAATTTTAGTATTCCTCAAGAAGGTCCAAGTAAAAGTTTTGAAGAACACGCAAGAGAAAAGCGTTATGATTTCTTTCATTGACTCAAAGAGAAATACGGAGCTAGAAAAATACTTCTTGCACATCATTTTGATGATAAAGTAGAAACTATGATATTTAATATGCTACGTGGAACAAAACTTACCTGACTTATTAATATGAAAGAAGTGAGTGGTGATATATATAGACCACTTCTATGATTACAAAAAAAAGAAATACTCGCATATCTTGCTGAAAACAATATTCTATACTATGAAGATAGAAGTAATGCATGTAATGATTATACGAGAAACTATATACGAAATGAATTAGTATCAAAGTTTGAAAATGTACATCCCGAATATCATACAAATATATGAAAACTTCTTCATTACCTTGAGTCCGTACAATGATATATTATGAGTGAGGTAAATATATTTTTACAGGAATGAAAGTCTTTTTCACTTAAGGATTACCTAGGCTTATCAGAATTACTACAGTCAGAAGTTATCAAGGAGCTCTATTATAAAAATAATAGTAACTCTACTATAGGTTTATCAGAGTGAAATATCGCAGAAGTACAAAAATTTTTAAGAGGAAAAAACAATAAAACAAAAAAAGAAATACACTGACTCTGACTCAATAAGGATTGAGATATTATCAGTGTATATCAAGTTAAGAAGTAAACTATCTTCTCATCTAATATCTTCTTAAAGCTTCTATGCGTGACTCTATAGAGGGGTGAGTAGAGAGAAGAGAACGAAAACTTATAAAATGTCGTTGATCTGGGCGAGGGTTAAAAATAAACATAGATGCGATATTTCTTCCTTTTTCCTCAACACTTTTAATACGAGGTGTTGTGCTTATTTTTTGGAGTGCTCGTATCATAGCATCGTTATTTTTTGTAAGTTGGACTGCTCAAGCATCTGCAAGATATTCTTTTCTACGAGAAATGGCAAGATTAATAAGTGGGAGTATAACTATAGAAACAAGGTAGAGTATGAGCCCGAGAATAGGGAGAGGGTTTTTTCCACCTCACTTTCAACCCCTAGATCATCACATTCCAGTTCTCATAAGTATGTATCCGATTGTACCTATAGCACCAATAAATACATTTATAATCACCATTTGCTTTACATCTTCGTTTAATATATGAGTAAGCTCATGGGCAGCAACTGCTTCAATTTCATCTTTTTCAAGTCGCTCAAGTAAACCTCTAGAGAAAACTACCCAAGAGTCTTTTTTACTCCAACCTGTTGCAAAAGCATTCATTCATTTATCTTCGATAATTCCTATATTTGGCGTAAGAATACCTCGTGATATACAAAGATTTTCTACAAGATTATATATTTCAGGTTCTTCTTTTCGAGTTATAGCCCTTGCTCACGTAAAAGAAAATATAATACTTTTCTGGAAATATATACCAATTATAAGCCAGAGAATAAGAATCGGTATGAGTGTTCAGGTTATAATAAAAAAATCAGTTTGAAACTCTTTATTAAAGCCACCATACAGTATCAAGAGATAAAAAACAATAGAAAGAGTTACTAAAAGTGGGAGGAGAGATATAAGATATAGGAGTTTAAGTCTATTATTCCATATAGACGTTGTAAGTCATATATATGCCATTGTATTTGTATTTTAAAAGAAATATCTAGAAAGTAACCTTAACAACCTCTCTTTCCTCAGGTGTAGAAACTCCAAACAAAGCCTCTTCTTTGAAGTTAAACATTCCAGCTATAATATTGCTTGGGAACATTTGTATATATGTGTTGTATTCTTGTGTAGCATTGTTGAAAAACCTTCTTGCTGCAGCAATCTTATTTTCTATATCAGAAAGCTCTGTCTGCATCTGAAGAAAGTTTTGATTTGCCTTAAGATCAGGGTAATTCTCAGAAACTGCAAAGAGGCTCTTAAGGGCTCATGTAAGCATATTATCAGCTTGCATTTTATCCTCGATTCCTCCAGCATTTAAAAAACTTGTTCGTGCTTTCGTAACATTTTCAAGTGTTTCTTTTTCATGGGTTGCATATCCTTTCACCGTTTCTATAAGGTTTGGGATAAGATCAAAACGGAGCTTGAGTTGTACATCAATATCAGCAAATGATTGATTACGTATATTACGAAGTTTCACGATAGCGTTATACTTCACAATAATATACATTACAAGAAATCAAAGGACACCAAGAGAAATATAAAAAGGTAGCATAATTCAAGAGTTTAATAATATAAAGTAACACTAGTATATACTATTTCTCAAAAAACAAAAAAAATTTTTATCTAAAGATTGAGTGAAGAAAAATATAAAAGCTTGCAAATACGTAAGATTATATACAATTGCAAAGTTTTTACTCTTAAAAATCCCCTATGTGCCCCACGAAAAAGCTTCTCACAGGAGCTCTCGTCGCGACACTCTGTCTCGCATACGCTCTAGTATATGTGCCGAAAGCAAATGCGAATGAAAGCATGTACTTTACAGTAACTGCTTACTATTCCCCCTTACCATGACAATCACGCTATATCACTTGAAGCTATGAATGAGACAAGCGACTTAATGGAAGTTGAATCATTACAGCTTCTGGGAAAGAAGTATTTCAAGGACTTATAGCTGCTCCATCTAATTATCCATTTGGAACAAAAATATATCTGAAATGATACGGGATTGGTGAAGTTGCAGATAGATGAGGAGCTATTGTAAATGCCTGACAAAGAGGTCATGCTCACGATAGATTAGATATATGGCTTGGTCACTGAGATGCTTGACTCGATAGAGCTATTAGATGGGGGAGGCGATCTGTGACATGAAAGATAGTGGTTCCAAGCTCAGAGATAACACTCAGTTTTCCTGAAACTACATGAATAGCTTATGAAAGTCTGAGAGTAGGTCCTGATTGAGAACAAGGACAAGTAAGGCAGCTTCAACAAGTATTAGCAGACATAGGTATATATAACTGAGAAGTAGATTGAATATATGAAAGCGTAAAAGATGTGTTTATTGATTTTCAATTACAATATGAAATAATTCCTGATAGAGGAGCGCCTTGAGCAGGATACTTTGGACCTCGAACTGTCGATGTCATACGTGATATGCTTCCACGTGATACTCGTATACTCATCGAAGAACCTCAAGAAAACTTCTATAACTACAATCATCATAAAGCAAGTGAACTTTATAGAATAGTTCTAGAATACTGAAACCTTCAAGTTACTCCAGAATCCTCAGAAGCAGATATCCAACTTTTACAAGAACTTCTTACTGAACTTTGAGAATATAATTGAATAATAGATGGATCATATGAAAGTATAAGAGAAGTTCTCATAGACTTTCAAATAAAGATCTGACTCATACAAAATAGAGATGATTGGTGAGCATGATATTTTTGAAATAGGACTAAGACAGCTTTATGGAACTACTATGAAGGACAAGAAGCTCCCGAGAAACATATAAGAAATAATACAGTTACACTCAGTACGCATAATCAAAATCAAATACGATGAGTATTTCCTCAGCTCGTAAGCATATTAGAAAATAGAGCACGAAGAAATGGGGAACATACTAGTATACAACTTCAGCACTTTAAAGATCAAATGATTCAAATGATTCCACAAATACAAGATCAACTCGTACTTGTAAGAATTGATTTTCTCATAAAGCTTATAGATACTGAAATAGTGCAGCTTTAAAATAAATTACACCATAGAAATTAAATATAACTATAAGAAAATATAAAAATAAACATATTTAAAGACCTTAAAAAACTCAGCTTATGTTACACTAGTACTATATTTATATTATAGTACTTTTTTATGTTTAAAATTATACGCTCGTATATGAGTATCGGACTTATAATAATTTTACTTATATCACTTTCTTCATTTACTTATACACAAGCGGATGAATATAGGCACTTTACAGTTACGGCATATTATTCACCACTTCCAAATCAAGTATATTATCTCACTGGAGATTATGAGCGAGAGAAAAGACTGAACGGACAAGGTATAGCTTGAGCTTCTGGGAAAAAAGTATTTTCAGGTATGCTTGCAGCACCTGGAAGTTATACTTTTGGAACAAAGATAGAGCTTGAATGAATAGGGGTTTGAATAGTGGAAGATAGAGGAGGGGCAATAGTCAGTGCTGGAAATAGAGGGTATAATCATGATAGAATAGATATATGGGTATGATATTGAGATGAATGACTCAGAAGAGCACTTTATTGGGGAAAAAGAACTATCAAGTGAAAAATAGTAAGTTCAGATACGCAATCATATATAAAAATCGAAAACCTCCCAGCTCCGGATTGGGTTACTAATAATATATGAGCTCAAAGAAATGCATCTGGAGTGATGTTTCAATCAACTTCAGTATGACAAAAAGAAATACCAGAACAACAAATACCACAAATACAAGAAAGAAAATTATTTCAAACTGGACTAGGAAAAGATGATAACTGAGTATATGTTGAAGAACTACAAAAAATACTTATCAGTCTTTGATATCTCAGTGAGGGATATAAAAGTGGGAAGTATGATACTCATACGATAGCTGCGGTATATAATCTCCAAAAGGAATACAATATAGTTCAAAATAATAACACATCTTGAGCAGGGTACTTTGGGCCAAAAACACGCGCGAAACTCAAAGAAGTATATAATGAATACTTAGAAATCCTTGAGGAAGAAAAAATCTATCACG
Organism: Candidatus Altimarinota bacterium; assembly: GCA_022565555.1. GTDB lineage: Bacteria > Patescibacteriota > Gracilibacteria > BD1-5 > UBA6164 > JAACSU01. The sequence continues at coordinate 2,749 of JAIUMN010000039.1, read as the reverse complement.
CAATGATAGATAGTCTTTTAGAGTCAGCACGCGACACAGCTGAAGAGAAGGTGCTTATGCTTTGAAATCCAACACATGGAGATATTTCTCCACAAGTACGTGAACTCCAAAAAATTCTCAGGAATCTATGACACTTTGAAAGAAATGATACAGCTATATTTTGAAATCAGACTCGTGATGCTATTATAGACTTTCAGATTTCACATAAGGTGATAAAAGACAAAACAGATGCTTGAGCAGGTATGTTTTGACCAAATACACGGGAAAAAATGGTAGAAGAACTCACTCGTATAAATTTTCAAAAACTCCTTGAAGAAAACGAAATCTATGAGGAGTATATTTCTCGTAAACAAGAGATAGAACTCGCAGAAAAAGTAATTGAAAATCACGTATAAAGGAAGAACTTATTTAGGAGAGTTACTCATCTCCACTTCACACTACTACTTTTGCAACTCTGAGAACACGTTCTCCAAGCATATATCACTTTTCAAACTCATCAACTACTATCCCCTCTTCTCATGGAACTTGTGTCATAACTTCGTGTAAGTCCGGATTAAGTTCTTGACCCTTTGATTCAAAAGCTCGCACTCCAAGTTTTTCGAGATCCTTAAGAAGTGATTTTTGCATACTCAGTATCCCCTCATAGAGAGCTCAATTTCTTTCTCATTCTGGAGTATTTCGAATCATACGCTCTAAGTCATCAAGACGTGGGAGTATTTTTTTAAAAATATCAAGCTTGAGAAAGAAAACCATATCATCTTTATCTCTCTCAGTGCGTTTTTTAAAATTATCAAAATCTGCTTGTGATCTCGCAAGAGCATCTTGAAGTTTTGCTATCTTTCACTCATCCTCAGCTATCTCAGTCTTCTGAGACTCTATCATTTCTTCTTGCTCTTCAAACTCTGAAACCAGTTCTTCAGCCTCACGCTCCAACTCTTCCTCTAGGAGCTCATCTTTATCATGGTATTGTGACATATATTTCTTGTTATTTACTAATAATTTGCGTGAACTATTCTATAGAGACTATAAGAAAAATCAAGCAAAGAATTACGTTTGTATTTTTTATATAAATACTTAGTGAATATATAGACTTATCTAAAAAGTTATATTTCATAAAAAAATGATTGGTAAAAAATAATAAATGTCCATTAAAAATATTTTATTTGATTGATTTTCTCTCAAGAAAAAAGAAGATGTTTATATCTTACTATACACAAGATACATTTATTTCCTTATTTTTCTATACTATGAAAAAGAAGTTATTCACTATACTTTGTGTCTTGTGCTTACTGACTATCAATCCTTTTACTTTATCATTTGCAAAGTCTGAACTTGTAGAATGAAGAGCATATAAAATGGCTTTACAGTATATTGAAAATTCACTCTGAGATGAAGCGTGGAAAGATAATAATCCAATTATCTCAGGGCAAAAAAGGTTCTATACTGATGATTCAAGAAAAGTATCATATATCGAGTATAAAGTTTCTTGTGACTCTACTCCTGATTGTGGATTTATCATGATGAATGTCGATGGAAATGATGTATCAGTTCCAATAGCTTCACCAAGTGGAAATAGTCCAAGTGAGATACTCAGTCATGGAGATGAGATAGAAGAAACGTTGTATTATTTTTGACCATTTGAAATGTATAGTGAAAATCCTGAAGATTGAACCGTTCAAGCTATAGATCCACAGATGAGTATAGATCTCAGGGATGATTCTCAAGCGAAGCGGACAAACGAAGAAAAGAGACAATTGCAAGAACAAAAACAAGTCCTCAAAGATCAACTCAAAGAAGCGAAAAAGTCAGCGAAGGAGTTTAAGAAATCACCAGAGTTTAAGAGACAAAAGCAAGAAATTAAAGACCAGATACTCAATGTTCCAAAAGAGGAGTTTGGATTTAAGATGTTAGACTTTGCGTTTGCAACTTACTCTAGTCCATGAGCTTCGAATGTATTTGTTCCATGAATGCAAACAAGTTGGATTTGTTGATGAGCTACACCTTGTTATAAGCAATTTTCAACAAATTATTGATCAAGCACTTGTCCTGTTTGATGTACTCCTACTGCGATGTGAATCATATATTGATACCATGATAGAAATTGATTTCCAAATTTGATTCCATGAACTGCAGGGCTTATAAATAATTCGACCATAGATACTATGATAAGAGATCTATGAAGCTTAATGTTATCATATTGTAGTTCAAATTGAGATGAATGATTAACTAATCAAAACAATATTACAAACTGAATACAATATGCAATAAATAAATGATACAGTAATGCGTCAAGCGTGCTTTATTCAAGTTTTTCAATTTGAGCTAGTTTTAATAAAATAAAAGAAGAAGTAGATGCTTGAAGACCTATAATTATTAATATTACAAACTACAATGATGATAAATGACACTCGGTAGTATGATTCTGATACCGCAATATATGAACAGCTCCTATTGTCCGGATGAATATGGGTTGGTGATGAGCAGATACATATTGAACATCTACTTATACTTTTACGTCAAATGTAGATAAAAATTTAAATGCCATATATTATGTAAGTGGGGATAGTTCCTGATATACACATTATCCTTACTCTTTAGTTACTGTAAAAATAAATTAATATGAATACTGAATGTCTCTTGCAATGAAGAATCGTGGATTTTCAATTTATCTTTCGTTATGAGAATAGAAGTTCTTGAGATGTATATTTTCAAGTACGCGATAAAGATAATAATTATAGCATAGTAAAAT
>JAIUMN010000038.1 GCA_022565555.1 Candidatus Altimarinota bacterium | reverse complement strand
AATACTTTCAAGAAGATTTCTATCGAGCTCAGCAAGTATTTTTCCAAGCTGACCAGTTTTTTCCCCAACCTCTACGAGTGCAGTAGTAAGGGGATCAAATACTTTTGGGTATTGAAACATAGTTTCATGAAGGGATACTCCATGATCAATATTATTTCTCATATCAGTTACAATCTTTTTTATAAGAGGATTTTTCGATTGCTTAATAAGGATTCAGAGCGCTCACTTTATATCAATTCATGAGTTTACAAAGATAGAAAGCTTATTTATAAATTGCCATACATCTTTCTGTCCTGCGTGCATAAAAAGTTGTATATCTCATCATAAACCTTTTTTCTTAGTTCAAAACTCTTCTTTGAGTTGAGATTTCTGAGCCTTTTTTAGAAGCTCGATAATCTTTTTGTTATCAAAGTTTCAGCTTGTGTCGTAAAATTTTTTTGTAAGGAGTCACATATTATATATTTCAATCTTTAGATATTATTTCATTACACTCTTTTATAACGGTCGTATAATCTTTTCTTTTATAGAGTTCTAAAAGTACATTGTATTTATTTTCCATTTTTGTGTTTTTTTGCTTTAGTCTATATGACTCTTCATTTTGTATTGCTTTCTTGAGGTAGTGATTTATATCTTTATGAATAAATCACTCTTTCACATATCTCATTGCTTCTTGTTTAAGTTTGAGAAATTCTCATGTATAATAGAGTCACTTCAGTATATTAACTATTTGCTCTGTTTGCTTTTCCTTTTTTATTTCTTTGAGTTCTTCATTAATTTCTTCTCGAGTTTTTCATTGAAGTCTTTTTACATCTTTATCATCAAGACCTTCTTTTGCTTTCAGTTTACTTATTTCATCTGACTCTTTTGTAAGTATATCTTTCAGAGGATTTCTTCGAAACATAAGTATTGTAGTATCATCAGAGAAGCTTGTTCATCATGTAAATAATTTAAGATCTTCGATAATATCTTTATATATTTCCTTGATATCACTATTATTTTGACAAGACTGAAGAAAAATATTTTGTAATCTTTCTAATCCATAGTACTTGCCTTCATGGTTTTTTGATTCAAGTACTCAATCACTATAGGTAAGAATAATATCTCCATTATTTAACTCCACTGTTTTAACTACAACATCCTCTTTCTTTTTTATCATCCTTATTCATCAAGCAAGGCCACCGATAATTAACCTCTCAGTTTTTCTCTCTTTTTCTCTGTATATCAAAAGAGGTTCATGTCACATACCTGCTACATTAAAAGCATTTTTATACTCTTTATCTATCTCAAAAAAGAGTCATGTAACGAAATTCTTTGATTGTAAATTTTCTTTGAGAGTATTATTTACTTCATAGGTAATATTTACGATATCATCACTTGTAACATGTTCTTGATAGGTTTTTGAAAGCACCGATACTATGAGTCATGCACGTATTCCATGTCATGTAGCATCTCATATATAAAAACTATATTTCTTTTTAGTTTCTGCGAATCATAGGCTATCTCATGATATAGTATCTGATCAAAGTATTCTTCCATAGAGATCATATCCTATCATATTATTTTTCTCAACCTCTTTTATAAGTCATTTATGTATGTGTTCTAACTTTTTTGAAGCGATTTCTTCTTTTGCTTTTCATTCTTCTTCGATAAGGATTTTTACTTCATCAAGAATTTTCTTTTTTTTATATTTTTCATGGAGCTTCCTATAGAAAAATATATTACTTATGATTTTATTGTGCCATCTATTACTTTTTCTGAGAGCTTTTTCTTGAGCTGCTTTTTCAGCTGCATCTTGATTTTCTTTTATAGTTTCTCAAGCTATTTTTATTGCCTCAAGCTCCTTATTAGCAGAAATCTTTTTTTGATCTGTTTTTTGTTTCTTCTTAATATTTTTAAGAATTAACTTCTTTTGCTTCGTATAATATGAAAGCACTTCACTATGACTTTGTGTTTCTTCGAAAAAATGATTCAAAAGATTGAGAGCATCAGTATTATTTCATGTTTGAGTAAGTTTTGTAATTTCTTGTTTTATTTTCTCAAAACGTACTTGAAAGCGTTTTTTTTCTATCTTTTGCTCATATATTTTTTCTTTATACTCGAGATTTCTCCTCAGATTTTCTATCTGATTAATCTTTTTATCGTATACCTTTTTATGTTTTGCAATTTCTCTGTGATTATCTCGTATTTTGTATACCAATTCATTATATGCAGCTTCTTCTGCTTCTTTTAGGTTTTCTATTGCACTTTTTCACTTCTCCCATTCCTCAAGATACATATATGTTTTAATAGCTCTTAATGCATCATTAAAAGTTTTTATCTTTTCTATGTCTACCGACTTTTTTTTCTTAAAACCAAACATATTTATATAAGTTTAAATGCTTCTTCCAGAGTTGTTTGCCCGAGTGCTGCCTTGATTATCCCATCTTGAACAATTGTAATCATCCCATGTTTTATAGCTTCTTTTGCCATTACATTGGCTGACTCTTTTTCAAGTATCATAGGTTCAAGAAAGTCCTCTACTATAAGTACCTCATGTATACCAAGACGTCACTTATATCCAGTTCACTTACATTTCTCACATCATTTTCCTTCATAAAAAGTAAGTGCGTCAATTTCTTTTTCATCCATAATAGGTCATAAAAATTCTTTTAATTTTCTTCTTGCTGGTGCTGCAAGATCAATAGCTTCCTTGCAATTACTACATATACGTTTTCAAAGTCTTTGTGAGATAACCATTTTCATTGCTGAAGCTAAAAGAAATGGTTCAACTCCCATATTTATCATACGCTGAATCGTACCAGTTGCAGAGTTCGTATGTATAGTTGAGAGTACAAGGTGACCAGTTAAGGCTGCCTCAACTGCAAGAGTTGCAGTTTCTTTATCACGTATTTCCCCAACCATGATAATATCAGGATCTTGACGGACTAGACTACGTAGTCCAGAAGCAAAAGTATAGTCTATTCCTGGGTGTACCTGTGATTGATTTACAAACTCAATATCATATTCTATCGGATCTTCAAGTGTTGATATATTATATTCAAGCGGGTCAAAGTTTTTAAGTATTCCAAAGAGGGTGGTAGATTTACCAGATCCTGTTGGTCAAGCAACAAGCATGATACCATATTTACTCTTGAGAGCTTCACGAACTTTTTCGAGATTTACATCGATGAGTCATAAGGCTTCTATATTTGTAAGGTTATCATCCTGTTTCAAAATACGCATTACAACCTTTTCTCAGTACTTCGTAGGAAGTGTTGAGAGACGTATATCAACGTTTTTACCACTTTCTTCCTCTCTATATACTATTTTACCATCTTGAGGTTTTTTATTCTCGTCTATTTTTATTTTTGCAAGTACTTTTAGACGAGTTACGATACCTGAGACATTATCAGGACCGACTTTATCATGGATAAAAAAGTCACCATCTTGACGAAAGCGTATCATAAGAAAATACTCCGTTGGTTCGATATGTATATCTGATGCTCCAAACTCAATTGCTTGTTTAAAAATCTCACTTACATAACCCACTGTATCACCGATATTTTTTTTAACCGGCATTTCAGTAAGAATATCTATCTTTTTCCTCTTTATTTCGCTACTAGGCATATTTTTAATTATTTTTAAGTTATTCTATTTCCAATGCTTTAAAGAGATTAACATATAATTTCAAAAAAATACAGAACTATTTCTTGTCCTGTATTTTTTTTTGTGCATTATATATTATTTATATCGATTTATGAGATGATTTCTGACTCTCTCAAGTTCCGATTCTACTTTATCTATACCATTTTTTATTTCTTGAGTATCATTTCAAATATCATCATCTTTATCCACTATATCATCTGAATTTTCTTCATCATCTAGGGATATTAAAGTATTTATATCTTCTGTATCATTTTGCGTTTTTCTATCACTCGTATATATATCAAGAATACTTGCCTTATATATTTCTAGTGAGTGTTTTTCGGGAAAAAACACCATGAGGAGTCATATAGAAATACTTGTAATCATTATAAGGCTTAGTACAAATCCAACTCGTGTTTTCGGTGTATATCGAAATTTCCTTATCTTTTTGAGCAGATTATCTGATTCATCTTTAAAGTTAGAGCGATAGTTTTTAAACTCTATTTTTTCATCTTGTTTTTTTGCCTTTTTGTTATTTCAATCTCCATTTATTGTATCATCTATTGATCTTGTTTTTTCTGCTTCTTGATCTTCTGGGGTATTTCAATCCTTAGTATCTTTTATTACTTTGCTTGCTCCAGTTATCGTAGCAAAACTCATTTTTCAAATATTTTTTATTTCCCCCTCTTCTTCATTATTTGTTGTACTTACTATATCATCATTATTTTTTGCCTCGACCTTTTTAGAAATACTTTGAACTTTATATGGTGGATGCGTAGTATTACTTACTACGAAGTTTATATGAGAAATAGCTTTCTCATCACTGCTTATTATCTTATGCTCTACTTCTTTTTCTTTATGTCACTGTAAGCCTTGTAAATTAAGCTTTATTTTTGTATTTTCTGACATATTGACAAGTTTTAAAAAATAATTACAGAATAACTATAAAATACTTTTTAAAATATGTCAAATTATAAAATATAAAAAAGTCAATATATAAAGGATTTCTTATATATTGACTTTTTACTCTTATCTAAGAGTTGATATTTTTATGGAGTATTTGTACAACCAGAGCTATCGCAACTACAATTTTGATTTACAAGCTGACCAGAATCATTTCGTACTTGATACTGATCAGTAAAACCATCAGGAGTGATACGTTTCGCAGCGAAAGCTATTTCACTACAGTTTCTAAAATCACTACTCTGCCAAAAATTATTTTCTTCCGCTTCACTAAGAAGATCGGCAAAATTATTGTTATTATTTACTGGATCTCCATTTATGAAGTCATAGGGAAGATTTAGAAGATTTTCATCAAATATAAAAGCTTGTCTATTAGTGGCTCCTCAAGATGATTCATTAATCTCTACTGAAGTAGTGCTACTAAGAGCGAGTATGATAGTAGGAAGAATATTTTTTGATACACTCTTATAGTCTCACAAAAGAAGTGCCATATTTATATCATTGTTTTCAAGAGTTGCAGCAAGCTGATATTCTTGTCTATTGGATGTGACACTATAAGTATATGCCCTATTAATATCTGGATCAAGAGGTATAGTGTCTGCTGTAGTAAGTCCAACATTTCTATCCATTTTTCCTTGGAGTGCTACAAATCAACCGCGATTATGTATTTCAAAACTTTCTCATGGTATAGGATATGACCCTCTTTCTCGCTTATGAAGCACAAGTTGAGAACTGAGTGTGCTGAGTGCAGTTTTACGTGAACCATCACGCGCACTACTTATGTTTTGGGTATAACTATAGAACCCTATAGTTGTAAGTATGACAAGTATAGTTGCAGCAACAATAAGTTCTACAAGGGTAAATCAATATATAGTATTTTTTAAAGAGCTTATAGATTTTTTCATAACGATTACTAAAAAAATAAAATACACAAGAGATTTTTCAACTTTACTATAGTATTTTTCTCAAAAATTATATTATATATAAAGATTAAAGCAGATTTATTATATCTGTAGAGTATAAATTACAAAGACTAATGCAAAAAAATATCTATACATTTCTCACTCTGCTTGCTTGACTACTATACTGAACTTTGTATTTTTCTGTACTTGCAAACTCTTCTTCCATAGCTTTAGAGGCTCAAGTTTGAACTGGACTCGGCTCTAATAGCTCACAGATACAAATATTCCCTAATATGCTTGAATATCATAATAGAGGAAATAACTCAAGTATTACAGGGAATTATTTTGTATGATCATATTATGATAGTTGATATGGGGAGTTTCAAACTAACTGGTCAACTAATGCAATAGAAAATGTACGTATCATCTGAACTACTTCAGCGTGTGGCGCAGGGGATTATGGATATAGGCTTGGTTGATATGCTTACAGTGATATATGATGATATATAGACTTTAATTATAACGACTCTATATTTGTATACTATTGTATGAGTAATCAGCAACTCAGGGGATATGCATATAGTACACATATATGATTTCAAAACTTTGCAGGTATTAGTTTTGATATAGGATATATAGACTTAGAGTCATCAGAAGTTCCTGATCTAAGTGATGAATTCAATGCTCCAGAATCACAAATTACTACACCGTCAAACGAACCAGCATGACCTAGTGGATCTTTACCAAGTCCACCAACTAGTCCACAACCAAATACTCAAGCGATACATTCAGAGCCATTTCGTTTTAATGGACAGATTATAGAGTTTGTACCCGAAAATGAATCACTTTTCTTTATTATAAAATAAAACATATTTTACTTCTTTATATTTACCTATGTATAACAAGATATTTGCCTCTATGGTTCTTGTAGCTCTTCTCTCAAGTACTACATTGCTTGCAAATGATGAACAACTTTTTGATGAATCACGTACTCGTGTACTACAACTTCAACAAACAGATCCAACCCTCCCAGCTTGAGTAGATTCGAAATGAGTTATATGAGGAATTCTCTCTCGTATGTTTCATTCAGATGGAACAATACGTCCAAGATTCCTTGGAATATTTAATCCAACAACTTGAGGTATAGATGATACTTTTATACCAGATATTTCAGCTGATAAAATAACCTCTTGAGTATTTGATGCTGATAGAATTCCAAATCTTGATACGAGTAAAATAACAAGCTGAAATTTTGATTTCAATCGAATAAGTAATGTAAGTATAACTAATTCTCATATAGCAAATAATGCTGCGATTACAGGAAGCAAGATATCTCCAAACTTTGGAAGTCAAAATATTATAACAACAGGGAATACTTGACTTTGAAACACCTCCCCAAACTATAGACTTGATGTTACTTGAGATATAAACTTCTCAGGGCAACTCCGTCAGTGAGGTACTCCTATAGATTTTGCAGGAAAATGGCAAGATAGCAGTACTGCTTGACAGATTTATTATAACGCTGGTAATGTCGGTATCTGAACCACTTCTCCAACTCAAAAACTTGATGTAGTTGGAAATATACGTACTACTGAAGGCATAATTTTTTGAAATGCCCGCATTCAAACAAGGTGACTCGGTCTTTCTATATGAGCAAATGCTTGAGAACCTTGAGTATGATGAAATAACGGAATTAGCATAGGTAGAAATGCATGAGAAGGAAACACTTCTCCTTATTACCAAGTTGCTATATGAATAGATACAGGAGTAAATAATACTTGAAATTATGTGACACAAGTATGACATAATGCGTGAAGAAATAATACAGGAACACAAAGTAATGTATTCTGAGCTTGGGCTGGTCAGGATAATGTATGATTAAGTCAAAGTGCTTTTTGACATCAAGCTGGAAGATATAACACCTGAAATAACCAAAGTGCTTTTTGAGTAAGCGCTGGTATAAATAACACTTGAAGTCACCAAAGTGCCTTCTGAGCAGCTGCTGGTCAAGCTAATACTTGAGCTTTTCAAAGTGCTTTTTGACGCTTTGCTGGTAACTATAACACCTGAAATAACCAAAGTGTCTTCTGATATTATGCTGGTCAAGCTAATACTTGAGCTTTTCAAAGTGCTTTTTGACGCTTTGCTGGTTTTAATAATACCTGAGACCATGTTATAGGAATAGGATTTGAAGCAACACACTGAAATCAGTGAGATAATGTTATAGGTATAGGTCATAGGGCTTGACGTGATAATACCCTTGCAAATCAATTTATCGTAAGACAATCTAATGTAAACTCTATGCCTCTTATACAAGGAGATTTTCAAACTGGTAATGTTGGTATCTGAAACACCTCCCCAAACTATAGACTTGATGTTACTTGAGATATAAACTTCTCAGGACAACTTCGTCAGTGAGGTACTCCTATAGATTTTGCAGGAAAATGGCAAGATAGCAGTACTGCTGGACGGATTTACTATAACGCTGGAAACGTTGGTATCGGTACAGATAATCCAACTCAAAGACTTGATGTAGCTGGAAATATTCGAACAACAGGTGTTATGAATTTTGCAGGATCAAGTGATGTAATTATACAGAAGTGAGGAACTGATATCATAAATATAAAACATGGATGAACAGATTTTATAGGTATATGAGTAAATGCTGGAGCTGGTAGTACTTGAAATTTCCAAAATCTCTTTTGAGAGCTTGCAGGATCATATAGTAGTTGAGATTCACGAAATGCTCTCTGAAAATGGGCATGACGAAATAGTACTTGAAGTCATCGAAATACTTTTTGATGGTTAGCTGGTTTTAATAATTCTTGAAATCATCAAAATGCTCTTTGAAATCAAGCTGGTGATTCTAACTCTCGAGATCATCAAAATGCTCTTTGAAACTGGGCATGAAGAAATAACTCTGGGGAGTCACAAAATGCCTTATGAGAAAGAGCTTGATATAATAATACCTGAAATCATCAAAATGCTCTTTGAAGGTGGGCAGGTGATTCTAACTCTTGAGAGCATCAAAATGCATTTTGATATTTTGCTGGTGCAGCTAACTCTGGAGAGGCACAAAATGCTTTTTGAGATGCTGCAGGAACAGATAATAGCTGAAATTTTCAAAACGCTCTCTGAAAATGGGCATGACGAAATAATTCTTGAGATTCACAAATTGCTATTTGAGTATTAGCTGGTTTTAATAACACCTGAGACTTTGTTACAGGTATAGGTCATGATGCCACAGGTTGAAATACTGCTCATAATGTTATCGGTATAGGTCACAGAGCGGGGTTTAATAATACACTTGCAAATCAATTTATCGTAAGACAGTCTAATGTAAACTCTACGCCTCTTATACAAGGAGATTTTCAAACCGGAAATCTTGGTATATGAACTACTATGCCAACAGAAAAACTCGATGTAGCTGGAAATGTTCGAGCAAACTCTTATCTTACCGCTTCTGATGAGATATTGAAAGATAATATAGTTATATACACTGATTGAAAAGCAATAATTTCAGGTATAGAAGCAAAACGCTATAACTGGAAAGATTCTTGAAAAGAAGATATTTGACTTATAGCTCAAGACGTACAAAAGGTATTTCCAGAAGCAGTGAGTGAGTGATCTGATTGAATTCTTGCAGTAGATTACGTTAAACTCATTGTCCCACTCTTACAAGTAACACAAGAGCAACAAAAAGAGATAGAACTTCTTAAAGAAGAGATTCAAAATCTCAAAAAATAATTTACCACCATATGTTCTTAATCATGAGAAAAATATATACTTATACTATACTTTCAAGTATTATATTTACTATGTCATGAATATCTACTCTCTCTGCAATAAGTTTTT
>JAIUMN010000037.1 GCA_022565555.1 Candidatus Altimarinota bacterium | reverse complement strand
GAACTTCTGAAAGTCTTCCAGTGATTGCAAGAGTTTCATTCCCAAATACTCCTTGTCTCCAGGCTACTGATCCACTATGAGAGACAGTAAAGAATTCTTGAGGGTTAGGAAAGGAACCGGATTGGAGTCTATGGTACTCAAGGACACGTTGTATAGCTTGCATATCTGATACTCGTATAGAGTCTCGTGCCATGGATTGGTATCCTTGTAAGCTGATGAAGGCGATGGTTCCAAGTATTGCAAGTATCGTGATGACAACGATGAGTTCTATGAGGGTGAAGGCGGAGTATTTTTTTATCATAGTATGTTTTTAAAGAAACGAATACGTTTATAATATAAGGAAAGTATATTTTTCATAATAAAAAAAACAAGATAGCCTAGGTAGAGGACTGCGTGACTTATAAAATATTTTCCTTAACTCACTTAAGTTCTTTCTCCCACTTCTTATACTCTGGCATGATAGCCCGTACTTCGCTCCAAAACTTTTGACTATGATTCATCTGCCTTAAGTGGCAGAGCTCATGGATAATCACGTAATCTATACACTCATCTCTATATTGCATTAATCTATAAGAAAAACTGAGAGTTTTTCGACTACTGCAGCTCCCCCAACGTGTACGAGCGCAAGTGATACGTATTTTTTCGTACTTAAATCAGTATTTTTTTGCAAAATATTCCACTCTTTGCGGAATATATGCTTTTGCTTTTTGTTTAAGTATCTCTACCTCACTTTCAGGAAGTATTTTCTGCTTCGCAATCTCATGATATTTCTCGATCCAAGCTGTATTTTTATCCAAAAAAATATCTATCTGTTTCTTGGTTACAAAAAAAGGAGCCTTAACTTGTAGTACTCAGTATTTATCAAAACGCATCGTAAGAGATTTTCTTATGGATTTTGTAACTTTTATGTGGCATGTATTCATAATATATTGCCTCTTCTCTCTTAAAAAGAGAGGCTTGAGTGAGTTATGTTATTCAGATAAGAGATTAGATAATATATTTTCTCTCTATCTTCCCATCTTGCACTTCTATTCCATCAGCACGGAGTCTGCATATTTTTCAGTCTACCCCATTCTCACCACTATATCAAGAGATACTCCCAGAGTGAGATATAACTTTATAACAAGGATAGATATCTGGGTACTTATTATACTTCATTGTCATCGCTACTTTTCGCGGATGGACTCAAAACTTATCAGCAAGAGTCTTATATGTCATCACCTTTCACTTTGGGATTTCTTGAAGAGCTTCAAGTATTTTTTGAGATATATTATCCATAATTATTTCATAAGTATTATATTTTCAGTATAGTGAAAAAAAATAATTCTAAAAGATTTTATTATGCTGAATCAAGAAGTTTTTAAAAATATAAGAAGCTCGGGGAAGAAAATTCTTGTAGTAACAAAATATTGGGATACAAATACCACTCTAGATATCATATGAAATTGCAAAAAGCAGTATGATGATATATGGCTTGGGTTATGAGAAAATAGAATAGAAACAATTAGAGAGAAGCTCCTTCCAAGAGAAAAAACACACTTTATAGGAAATATACAATCTCGAAAAATACCTGAAATAGTCAAATACTGTTCCTATATTCACTCTCTAGGAAGTCTAGATCACGCAAAAAAAATTGAAAAACAATGAATTCCCATACAAGCTTTTATTCAAGTACGACTCGATGATACAAAAAGTATTTGAATAGAAGAGTCAGAGCTTTGAGATTTCTTAAAGATATGTAGGAGCTTTCATTACCTTACTATAATAGGTATATCTGGGATGTGAAGTATTGAAGCATGAGAACAAGAGAAAAGAAATGAGTTCTGAAAGCTTATTTTTCTGAGAAATACATATATTTCAGATTGATATGTATCTGCTGGAACATCACAAGACTATAAAATAGCTCTTGAGGAATGAGTAGATATTGTCAGAATCGGAAATAAAGCTATATATTAAACTATCTCAAGGAGTTCAATAAGTGGCATTTCTTTTCATTTTTTTCGCATATCATTCACAAGTATAATCTTATCTCAAACTTTAAGAATATTATCCGCTTTACAGATATCAATCGCTTCTGAGACGTTTCAAATAAAATCAGTGTCCCAATTTTCCACAAGATATGGCTTTATACCGTATAATATATTCATATAAGCAACTGATGAAAGATATGGAGTAAAAGCATATATCGGGAGATTTGGACGAAAAGCTGAAGCAAGGCGTGCAAGTTTTCCGGACTTAGTAAATATAAAAAGTGCTTGTACTCCGAGTTCTTCAGCTGAGTAAATGGCTGATTTTATAAGTGACTTTTTCTCAATATCACGAGGAGTAAGTCAGCTATCAGAATATGCTGGATGTGAGACAGAAATATTTTTCTCAGCCTCTCATATCGTTGCACTCATTACCTCAACAGACCTGTAGGGATATTTTCCTGCGGCAGTTTCTCCTGAGAGCATCACAGCATCGCTTCTTTGTATCACAGAGTTATAGATATCACTTACTTCAGCACGGGTTGGAAAAGGATTTTCTATCATAGACTCAAGTAAGTGTGTTGCGATAATTGTAAACTTCCCCTGAGCAAGAGTTTCTTTGACGATATTTGCCTGATAGGTAGGAAGCTTTTCAATAGGAACCTCGATCCCTAAGTCTCAACGAGCTACCATTATACCATCTGCTTCACGGATTATCTCTGAGATATTATCTATTCATTCTTGATTTTCTATCTTTGCAATTATTCTCATATCTTTTCCTCAAAGACTATCGAGATACTCTCTCAGTTCTCTAATATTAGCTGCGCTTCGCACAAAACTCTGAGCAATAAAATCCATACTCTCTTCAACTGCAAACGCTACATCTTGCTTATCTTTCTCTGTAATTCCTGGCATTTTAAGACGGATTCAGGGAAGATTCACATGTCTTCGGCTTCAGATTACTGCATCATTTTGAGCTTCAACCTCAAGGTAACTTCTATGTATTTTTACAACTTTTACTTGAAAAAGTCCACTATCTATGTCTATTATTTGTCCTTCATAAGCATCTTCTCCAAGGAACTCATAATCACAAAAGAGCGCAGTTCCATCTTCTTTAAAATCATGCTTTGAAATATAAAGCCTAAAAATATCTCAGGTCTTATAGTTTTGTTTTTGACTCAAATCTCAAGTTCGTATCTCTGGACCCTTCGTATCAAGGAGCATCGAGAGAGCAGTACGTCCGCTACGATTATTTTTACGCATTATCTTGAGTGTTTCTCTCACTGAGTCATACTGAGCATGGGAAAAATTAAATCGTATCACATTGACTCCCATGTTATATAGGCTATATAGCCCTTGTTCTCATTGTATCGCTGGACCATGTGTCGCGATTATTTTAGTTTTCTTCATTGTCTTTTTTATTTAAAAAATAATCATATATCTCAAGATATCTTTCTTCACTTATACCTGTTGGCTCAAGAAGTCTATACCATGCAGTAAAATAATCCTTCGTTGCATAGGTGTGACCATGTCAAGCTCGTGTACTGGTTGCAGTAAAGTTATCTGTAAGAAGTTGAAAAAATGTTACTACAGGGATAAACCTTAATTCAGAGCTAATATCAGGAGGAAATTCTTCACTCATCCACTTAGGAGCTCTCCAAAAACTTTGAGGAGAGAAAAATGTTACTGCGTCAGATGGGTGTTGGAAATATAAAATACGAAATATTCCCCAATCTCTTGAGATATCAGCGCTGGTTCCAAATTGTGTAAAAAATCGCACTAAACTATCATCTCAATATGTAGGTGAAGAATACGAACTTTCTTCATTTCTCTGTCGTGTAAACCTATTCCAAAGAGTATTACCATAGGTTGGTCCTACCCAAAGAGCTCCATTATATGGATCAGCAATAATATCCCAAACGTCACTTGAGTTTTCAGAGTATCTTGATCCAAGACTGAGCCCATGAAGATAGAGTTCGGGTCTCTCATCACTCGGAAGTGATGACCAATAAGTATATACTACCTCAAAGATCTTACGTGCACTCTCTTCTCCTGCTTCATAGTCTGAGAGAAGTGTGAGCCAACTCGGAAGATAAGAATACTGAACTCCTACCGTTGCAACATCTCCCCTTAAAAGAAGCTCTAAAGTCTTGATAGATTTTGGATCTATCCAGCCTGTTCAAGTTGGAGTGACAAGTACGAGAGTTGAGCGAGAAAAAGCCTCAACTCGAATCATTTCCTCCAGAAATAATTGGGCACGTTCTTCAAGAGTTTCAGCAGAGTTAAGTCCAGCATATACCCTCAGTGGCTCAAGAAATATTTCATCAGGAAAAAAGTATTCAAACTCCTCAGCTTGTGTGACTCAGCTTATAAAGTCCCTCCCCTTTGATCCAAGAGTATTCCAAGCAATAAGTGAGGACTCACTTCATGTCATCAAAGGATTCTCTGGAGCTTCTTGAGTTATAGGAATAAGCGCATCAACCTGCTGTGAACTTCTATCAATAAAAGCAAAAAATGATTGAACAAAAACTCCGTTTCCTATAGACCAAAATATATAAGAAACGAGAAAAAATGAAATAATAAGTGAGGCTCTCAGAGGAAGTACTTTTTCTCACTTATAGGCTCACAGAAGAACTATTTTTCAAAATATTCTTCCAACTCATACAACTCATAAAAATACTCAGATACTCACGAAAAGTATCGTATACGGGCGAACACTTTCAACAGGGTCGAGTCATGCAGAAAAATACACGGAGTTTTGCCAATCTGTTGCTTGCGAAAGTCCATATATAACGATGATAGCGGATAGAGCATAGCCTATATATGCTCATATATTACTATGATAATAAGGAAATCAAAGCCATTTCCAAAGTCCAATTCCCCATGCGTAGAGACTATATGTTGCTACTGCTGAAACTCCTGCGACTACTCATTGAAGGACTCCGTCACGAGGAATAAGTGATGGAGTAAGAGCATATACAAAAGCTATAGCAGCAAATATAAGCCCTATACTATAGAGTCTTGCGAAAAGTGGTGGGAGCTTTCAGTAGTTAGTATTTTTTTTCTGTTTTTTTCTATGTTTCATAAGTGTATCATTTACTTAAAAAAGTATATAAAAAAAGAGCTTTTGTGCAAAACTCTTTTATAGTTATATCGGATACATCTTATACCTTAAGGGTATTATGTCACTCTACATGAAACTCTATATTTCTAAAAAAGATACGGCTCATCGCAAATCACAGAAGCGGGAGAACTCCAAGATAGAGATACGGAGAAATACTAAAACCAGTATAGAGTCCTGTAAATATAACTGGGCCGAGGATAGAGATAAAACTCTCAAAACTCGTCGACATCCCCATGATTTCTCCTTGATGTTTTTCATTCACACTGCGAGATAGAAGTGATCCAAGGGTTGCAAAACATAGAGAGATACCAAGTATAGTAAAGAAATATATCATCGTAAAGATAATAATATTTGACGTAAGCCCCATTAAAATAAAAGAAATTCACATACAAAGAGTTCCTATAAGGAGAGTCTTTCTATCGCGAAATCGCGAGATAAAATAACGAATACTCACCGCCTGATGAAAGATAAGAAATGAACCCGTAAAAGTCAGATAGAGTCAAGTCTGAAGTTCAGAGAAGTTAAATCTGTCAATCAGATACAGTGTTGAAATACTCGTATATCCTACAAATCCAAAAAATATAAATGCTTTCATCAGTATCGTATATCGTACCGTATTGATATGCTTCCATCTTCCATATTGCGCAAAGATATTCATTTGCTTAAAAGAGATTTTTATCTTTTGCTTACGCTTCTCTTCTGGAAGTGATTCCCTTAAGAGTATATACATCAGTCCAAGAGTGATAAGAGAAATTGCTCCTCATACGAGTGCAGTCAAAAAATACCCCATACTCGAAGCAATCGTCAGTCATCCGATAGCCGGTCCGATAATAAGCGAGAAACCAAATACTGCTCCATTCATTCCAAATACCTTTGCTCGCTCGTCTGGCATACTCATATCTGCAAGTATTGCTTGGGCTACTGACATATTTCCCCCCGTGATTCCATCAAATACTCGCGAGAAAAATATCACCAAAATAGGAAGAGAAATAAGTCCAATATTCACGTCTGGAACAAAGCTTGCAATAGCGAGAACTATCCAACTGAGAAATGTCCCAAGTTGTGTAATCATCAGTACCGGCTTACGTCCATACATATCTGAGAGTGCACCCATAATAGGTGCTGCGATAAACTGAAACAAACTAAAGGTTGCAAGAAGTACCCCGAGAACTATCTCGGGCTGATTATATCATTTCACAATAAACGGAAGCACCGGAAAGAGCATGGTCATCGACAGACCATTTACAAAGGTGATGAGAAATACTGAAAAGTATTTTGAGTAAAAGATTCGTGAGAGCATCAGCGGCAAATTAAAAATAACCGCATAAGTATAGGAAAAAATTTAGTAAAAACAATGCAAAATATTTTTATCTCCTCCTCACTGAAAGATACAAAAGATAGAAGCTCGTAAAAAATATAATCCCCACTGGAAAGCTTACAATCACAAACCAAGAAAATATATACAAGCTCACCAGCTTCTCTCCTCCTACACAACTCTGCAACAAGTCAGGATTCCACACGATTCCACACTCCATGAAGTAACTCATGATATTGACACTTACGAAAAATAAGAGTGGGAAGACAGCGAAAAACAGAGATAAGTGCATCGCGAGTTTATAGATATTTTTGAGTTTCATAAGATTAAAGAATGAATAAGAAAGATTTAAGAAATCACAAATAGCTTCATAAAGAGAGTAGGGTTTTTAAAAGAAGATTACAGTTTTTTATATATGACTTAAGCTTATTTTGCTTGGGTTTGCAAGGATGAGGAAGGGTTTAATGGGGAGGAATATTAGAAAAATAATCATTCAATATATTCCTGAGTATGATTTATACTTGGTGAATCAGAACAAATATCCTTAAGAAACTTTACACAATCTTTGTCTTCTTCGATCGATTGAATTCATTGAGCATATTCATATGCTGATAAAGGTTTTCACTTTGAGGTATTATAAGAATAACTATGTGCAACTTCAAAAGTATCCTTAAATACATATCTACGAGAAATTCTTGTCTCAATCTTTTCCCAAATTTTCCTGTTTAGTGTCCATGCTGAAGTTTTTTCTTCAATATCAGTATCGTGAATAATAAAGTGTTTTATCTTAAAATGACATAGAGCTTCTTGAAAGAAGGGAATATTATTTTTTGATCACGTATTTAGAACATATATTTCTTCTTGTGGATAAAATCTTTCAAGTAAATCTCTAAATATAATTGCTTCGGTATCTCATTCAACTAAAATTACCTTATCAGCGTAAAATGCTTCACAAATATTAGAATTAAATCGGTTAATCATTTGTACCATTTTCTTTTGCTCATCATTTTTCTGAAATAACTCATCTCAAACTTGAAACGTTTCAGTTATATCATCAACATATTTACAAACTCTAACTAATGAAGACTTTGGTTTTGATATATCTATCATTAATGGGGAGTGTGAGGCACAAAGAATCTGATATGAACTATTTCATACTAATTCATATAAGCTTTTTCTTAGCGCATAAGCAACTTTCGGGTGCAAAAATAATTCAGGTTCTTCAAATAAGATTATATATTCTTTCTTTCATGATTCTGGAGCACTTATTTCTTTGAGAAAAGCAAGAAAATTAAACAACGCTTGTCTAATTATTCCATGACCATTCTGTCGGAAAGTCTCCTCTCTTCATCCTGTACTTCATGCTTTTTTGACATTTACAGAATGATTCTTTTTTAAACTGTCTACGAGTTTAATTTCTTCATTTTTCGCTCGTATTTCTAGTTCTAGTGTTGGGAATATTTTCTGAAAATGAGAGTTAATTGCTGTATTTTTGCTTGCGATTTCAGATGATCAAATAACCGCATTTTGTAAATTTTTTATAGCAGTCTCAGCTGCTGTATATTCGACTGTATAATTACTTTTTGCGCTTTTAAGAAAATCATCATTTATCATCTTATTCACCTTTTCTTCAAGTGAATCCTCAGTTTCCATTGCATTGATAGAAATCGGAGTTGGAGCATACTTTGTAATAAAACTATCGAATCATCAAAATCCTCATGTTTCCCATTTTTTATTTTCAGTACTTTGAGGATTCCATGTGTATTTTACACATTCTCTTTCTAATGCAGACCATACTTTTTTTATTTTTACGATATGATTGGAATCACTCCAATTATTAACCCAATTTGGCTCACTCTCTAATCATTCCACTATAAATTCGGCTTCAATTTCAATTGGAATACCAACATCATGATTATAAAAGTCAGTTATCAATGATTTCTGCTTTGAGTCTACAAAAAACTCATATGCCCTTAAAAAGGATGATTTTCAAATATTATTTTGTCACAATAAGAAAATTATTTCAGACGTAGAAAAATCTATAATATTTTTGTCTCATTTTAGTCCTCTAAAATTCTTTATTGTAAGCTTTTTTAACTTCATATATATTTATTATTATTAGTCTTCTCCCTTCAATCCCTACACCCCCAAATTCTTCTTTTCCTCAAACTTCTGTGCCACACTTGGACTATCTTTAGTAAGTCGCTTGATAGATAAGTCACTCGCTTTATTATTTGCGAGACGAAGATTATTATCTGATTTGAGGAGATTTTCTTTTACCTTGTTGAGGTGATCAATCGTCTTGTCGATTTCCTCTATTGCGGTACTAAACTGCTTTGAGGCGAGCATATAGTTTTTTCCAAATGCTTCTTTGAAATCATTCATATTTGCTTCAAAATTTGAAACATCGATATTTTGATTATTGAGCCTGTGAATTTCATTTTGGAGTAATTGAGATTTGGTATTTGCTTGACGGAGAAAACCAATAATCGTGATGAAGTGCTGAGGTCTGATGACATACATAAGTTTATACTCATGGACTGTTACGATATCATCATAGTACTCATTATCTTTTTCCAGTAAACTCACAAGCACGGCATATTCACATTTTTTTTCTGTTCTATCTTTATCAAGTTTTTTGAAGAAGTCACTATTTTTCTTTTTTGTTGCCGTAGTCTCTGCTTCATTTTTCATCTCAAACATGATAGAAAGAATTTCGTTTCCATTACTATCGTATTCTCTATATATATAATCCCCTTTTGTTCCTCACTGTGAGATATCATTATCTTTTGCAAATTGTGCATTTGGAAATGCAATAGAACGAATGCGATTAAATTCGTTTTCACAATGAAGTTCGAGTGATTCCCCTATCATCTTGGTACTCATCCTCGTTTTCATTTCCTTATAGTTTACAAGAGCTGTTTCACTTGCACTGAGCTTTTCTTTATATATCTGTTCAGAGAGTTCTTTTTCAGATTTTATTTTACTGAGTTCTTGTTCTCTCAGCTTGAGTTCTTTTTGGTACTCCTCTTCGATTTTTTGTTTTTCCTTGAGGAGTGTAATTTCTTTTTCTCGCTCGGCTTTTTCTGCAATATTTTTCAGTTCAAGGTGCAATTCTCGAATAGTATTTTCTTGCTTGCGCAAATCTTCTTTTGCTTTTTCAGCGAGCTCTTGTTCTCTCAGCTTGAGTTTATATTCATTTTCTTTTTCTATTCTCTGAGTTTCTTTTCTCACTTCTTCGTCAAACTTATCTCGCTTGATAGAGTTCACAACATGTGTGATAGTGGTTTTATCTATATCAACATCATGAAGGGATTTTAGATCGATAATATCTCCTTGATCTGCGTCCTCAAGGAG
>JAIUMN010000036.1 GCA_022565555.1 Candidatus Altimarinota bacterium | reverse complement strand
CTAAGAGTCCGGACTTGCTTTGTCTATATTATATATATTGTTAGTAATTCTATAACGAACTCCAGACTTGTATTATTTACCTATATTTGATATTTATATATTTTATATATAATACCCATAATATATAACATATAGGATATATAACATATAGGCTCAATGAACTTTCTAGATTTTTTCTTCATCGTTTCTGGAACTCTGCTTTTCTTCCTTGCTCTCGATGTTGCTCGGAAACAAAGGTTTAGCATGTTTCATCTTCTCATTTTTCTTTCAGTTTGAGTAGGACTTCTTGTATTTACATTTTTTCCATATATCCTTGATAGTATAGGAAGCTTCTTTGGTATAGCGAGATGAGCTGACGCATTAGTATATATCTCTATCATATTTCTTCTCTACTTTTCACTTCTTCTTCTCTCAAAACACTTTGAAACAAAGGAAAGTATTACGCAGCTCGTACGTGAACTCGCCATTGCGGCCTCTGATAAAAAAATCCTTCAAGACGATATAGTGATACTTATCCGAGCCTATAACGAATCTAAAAAAATACAGTCTGTGATAGATACTATTATCAAAGCATGACATCACTCTATCCTTATAGTAGATGATGGCTCGAGTGATGGAAGTAAATATATCTACAAGCTCTATCAAGACAAGCTCGCGCTCGTGACTCACAGGGTAAATAGGTGAGCAGGTGCAGCACTTGAAACAGGCTTTGAATATCTCAGAAGATACTGACAATGCCAGTACGTCGTATGTTTTGACGCTGATGGACAGCATGATATTACTGATCTGCCAAAGTTCCTCAAGGCTTTTGAGGAAAAACCCGAGCTTGATGTAGTGATTGGTTCAAGATTTTTAGAGTCCTGAAAAGCTCGTAATATCCCACTTACACGCAAAATGATTCTCATATGAGGAAAGATATTTACTACTTGTATGAGTCGCATACGTCTCAGTGATGCTCATAACGGATATAGAGTATTTCGATATACCGCTCTCGAAAAACTTTCTCTCAGTATAGATGGTATGTGATATGCATCCGAGCTTACAGAGCAGATAGCTCGTCGAGGTATTACGCATGGAGAAGTACCTGTTACTATTCACTATGATGACTATAGTCTCGAGAAGTGACAAAGCTCATGAAATGCCTTTTGAATTGCTCTACGTTTTATCTGGACTAAGTTTTTTAGATAGTATGAGTCCAAAAATCTCCGTTATCATACCCGTGTACAACACTGCTTCATACCTTCCTGAAGCGACAGAGTGTATTCTTTTTCAGAGTTTTACGGACTTTATAAAAAATAATTTGTAAAAGATATATTTTACTGTAAACTATTTACTGTAAACTATTTACAGTAAAGAAATATTTAAACATATATTATGAAATATACTTTTAAGTCACTCAAGCAAGTAAGCGATATTTTTGTATGAGATGAAAAAATCGGAGCAACAGAAATATCAAACAGGCTTTGAAAAAGTAGAACTATAGTTCATAAGTATCTCAAAGAATTACTTGAGAGATGAGAATTAAAAAAAATATGAACTTGACCTCAAGTGGTGTATCAAAAAATCAATTTTGACACAAAAGATACAGATACTCTGACTGCGTCAGATCAAGATTTAATTATTTCCTTTCAAGATAGAAAGATACTCGACGAATTTTTCTTGAAGTTTTCAGCTGAGGGTCTCATCATGAAGTGATTTGAAGGATTTAAGCTTTGGTGTCTTGAGCGATGAATAAATACAGAAGAAAAAATCAAGCTTTTTATAAAAACATATCATCATATAGTATCGCTACAAGACTCTTGTTGATTGATATCTGCTAAAAATGCCTTCTGAAAGGATTTTGAAACTGTGTATCTTGATAATATTTTTTATGCAGATCAGTATAACTGGATGGAATTTTGAAGAGGGAAATTAGCAGAGTTAACATTTTATGGAAAATCCACTCAAAACAAAGATCTCATCAATCAGAGTATCGAAGAAATTTTTTCTAAATTAGAATGCAAAATAAAAACAGAAAAATATGACGCTATAGCTATAACTCCTTGGAGTATAGATAGAAAAAATCAATTATTAAAAATACTTGAAATACAACTCAAAAAACTTAATCTTCCGTTTGTAAATATTATAAAATACTCCTCTAGCTGAATCACGATTCCACAAAAATCACTCAAAACAAGAGAGCAAAGAATAAAAAATGCGAAAAATACAATTTTTGTTGATGAGAGAAATATTTGAAAATATAAAAAAGTTTTTTTAATAGATGACTTTGTTGGCTCTTGATCTACGTTAAACGAAACTGCAAAAAAGCTTAAAGACGAGTGAGTATCACGAGTTGATGGTTTTGCTTTTGTTTGAAATTTGAATTTGAAATACGATATTATTAACGAGGTCTAAGAGTTATTTGTAATACAATACAAACTATACTTTCATTGAAATATTTTTAAATAATACCTATGCCAAAAATCTCCGTTATCATGCCCGTGTACAACACTGCACTCTATCTTCCTGAGGCGATAGAGAGTATACTCTCTCAGAGTTTTACTGACTTTGAGTTTCTCATCATCGATGACGGAAGTACGGATGGAAGTTATGAGATATGTAAGAGCTACGCACTTCAAGATATTCGAATCAAGCTTTCTCATAACGAGAAAAATATGGGTATCAGCTACACGCGTAATAAACTTATCGAGCTCGCAAACTCAGAGTATATCGCTCCCCAAGATAGTGACGATATCTCACTTCCACATCGTCTCGAACTCTCATATGAGTATCTCCAGTCTCATCTCAAAACTGCCGTTGTTTCCTGAGATAATATCATCATTGATGAACAATGAAATACTATATGAAAGAGAACATATAGTAACGACATAAAAAATACTATTCTCAAAAAATCTCCCATCTCACAAGGGAGTTCTATGTTTCGAAAAGAAGTATTTGAGAGTCTCTGAGGATATGACCCAGCACTTAATTACGCAGAAGATTATGATCTCTGGCTTCGTGTATATCAGGCGTGACACGATATCTATAATCTCAACTCTGAACTCTATAAAGTCCGTATACGCACAGGACAGAGTAAGTCTGATAAACTTAAGCAAACAATTCACAATACTTTGTATGCGCAAGAGAGAGCAATAAAATCTTGACTTCACCCGAGTATTTCAGACAGAGTGTATAGATTTTGCTTGCGAGGACTTCTGCTATTTCCCAGTAGTTTCGTGCTATGGTTATTTACAAGATTAGAGTATAAAAAATAAAGTATGAAAGATAAAAAAATTTTAATGATTGTCTCTAATCTTAAAAAATGATGATGAGCAGAAGATTATTCACGAGTTTTAGCTAAGTCTCTGAAAGACTTATGATATGATATAGATTTACTTACATTCTATAATTTTGAAAGTGAATATGATATATGAAATATAAAAAGATTGAGTTTTTGAGACATATATTCAGATAATTTGCTCGTAAAATTTTATAGATTTATTATAAGATATCCTAAAAAAATCAAAAAAATATTAGATGAATCAAATTATAATATAATAATATCAAATGCTGAGGATGTAAATTTAGTTACATTAAATACAAAAAAATATTATTCTATAGATGAAAAATTAATAAATGTAGTACATAATTATCTATGAAATCACCCTGTTTATAAACATACTCTACATCATCACAAACACTCTGACCAAATAATAACTGTATCCAAATACCTATGAGAAATTTTTACACAAAAATTACCAAATACCAAAATCAAATCAATCTACAATCCTTTTGATATAGATTATATCAATAATCAAAAATTAGAACAAATAGATGATGACGAAAAATATTTATTTGAGAATAATACTAATCTTATAACGGTTTGAAGATTATCTGAGCAAAAGAATTATTTTTTTCTCATAGATTCTTTAGGGGATGTATTAAAAAAGAGAGAAAATCTCCAATGGTTAATACTTGGAAATTGACCACTTGAAAAAGAGATAAAAAACTATATAAAACAAAAATGACTTCAAGATAAAATCAAACTTTTATGAGTGAAGTCAAATCCATTTAAATATATATATAATAGTGATATTTTTGTCTTTTGAAGTAAGAATGAGTGATTTTGAAGAGTACTCGCAGAAAGTTTAATTTGTTGAACTAAGACTATCTCTGTTAATTGTCCTAGCTGACCAAGCGAGATACTAGATAATAGCATATATTCTCCTGATTTAGTAAATTGATATCAGATTTGTAAATACTGAGTTTTAGTAGAGCAAGGGAATAAAAAAGCATTTAAAGAGTCTGTGGAATATTTACTTGATAATGATATAATTTTTGATGTTGATGAACAAATTCATAAGTTCAGTAAAGAAAAAATTGCACAAGAATGGGATTATTTATTAAGTAATTAATAATATTAAAATGACAAAACCAATAATAATAGAGTTTACTTGACTTCAATGAAGTTGAAAAACAACCATATTAAACAAATTAATAGAAAACAACTATTTATCTGATAAGATAATATATGTTTGAGAACAATATCATAAAGATAATTATTCAAACAAATGATTTGTAAAAAAAGTTTTTATCAGACTTATTTGATTATGTAAAAATCCTATTTTAAACTTTAAGTTTTTTTTATTTTCTTTGAATTGTTATTGTACTTTTAAAACTTTTAATTGTTTATCATATTGAAAGTATTTAGATAAATATTTTAGAAATAAACAAACAAAATATTTTATAATTGATGAATTATACTTACATTATTTATCAGTTCAAGTTAAGCGCTATAAAGATAAATATGATGACTTGATTAATGTTATTGATAACATCTACCCAATACACTTCAATACTTCATATGAAAATCATATTAAAAGAACAAAGCAAAGAAAAAACCCTTGATACTATTATGATAAACTCCCAGATTCAGAAAAAAGGAAACTTCTAGAAAAGAACTGACATCTATCAAAAGAAATTACTCAAAAATATTGCAAGCTACGATGAATCCCATACTTAGAAGTAGATGGAGATGCAAGTATAGAAGATAAGTATGAGCAAGTGGTGAAGCATATTGATTTTATAATGAAATCTATAGAAGATAAGAATACTCTATAATCTAGTTATCATAATGAATATAAATAATTTAAACAATATCTTAAAAAAGATATGATATAAAAAAGTTAAAGATTTTAAAAAAATCCATCATAGTTCTTATCTCATAAAAACCTATGATGAA
Source organism: Candidatus Altimarinota bacterium (assembly GCA_022565555.1). GTDB lineage: Bacteria > Patescibacteriota > Gracilibacteria > BD1-5 > UBA6164 > JAACSU01. The sequence continues at coordinate 5,160 of JAIUMN010000036.1, read as the reverse complement.
TATGAGTTAGTAGTAAAAACAACTAATAATAGCTTACTGAGGAAATATAGAATATTTAAAGAAAAAAATCTTTATTCACAAATTAATAAAAGTATATTTAATACATTTGATGTATTTTTTAAAAAAGATTTTCTTATTTCCAAAAAAATCAAAGCAGTTAATGAATGAGAAGATGTGATTTATAAATATCCTAGTGATATTATAAAATATACATACTTATTTCAGAATATAAATTTAAAAAACAACGGTTTTGTTTTAAAGATGTATAATTTAACTCTCGATAACCCTATAATAAGAATTTCCTGAAACATCCACAAGTTCATTAGATTTATATGATTTAAAAAATATTGTAAAATATTATATTTATTAGTCATAAAGTATAGTACTTCAATATGATCTGTTGATTTTTTGAATCATTGAGATATAAGATGAAATATTTTAGAAGATACAAATAGGCGGATTTATTTATATGATTTTGAGTCATATTATATTAGCAAATTATTTATGTGAGATGTTATGCACTTAGCATATGATGCCAATACTTGAAAAATTGATTTTAACATAATTAATAATTATATAAAGCTCATAAAGAAAAACCCTAATTATGATTTATGATATATAAAAAAACAAATACAATTATGATTGCTATTATGCCTAACAAACTGATTAGGCACTAAATCTAAAAATAAATTAAATAATAAATTAAATACAATAGATTTTATCACAAATACACAAGATTTTTTCAGATATTTAGATAAAAAACTACTTTTTTAATAAAAACAAGAAAAATAATTTTTCTTTTATTTCCTAAATCTTTTTAACTCTCTAAATATATTTTTTATTTCCTTCAGATTACAGAGACTCAGTATGAGATAGGTGACAAATCAGAGTACAAGGAGATAGGCGAGATTAGTATATCTGTATGTATTTTCAAGGACAAAGATATCAGTATGGAAGAGAGAGTAGATGACTCAGAGTACTCAGATGATACAAGTATTTTTTATGTAAAATACCCAGTCAAAGTGTATAGGGAGATGCTGGTAGACATAGTAAAAACTTGCAAGTGCCATGAGAGTCCAGCTGATACCTGTAGCGAGTCAGGCTCAGAGAGCTCAGTAGAGCGGTATGAGGATTATGTTGAGAACGATATTGAGTATGAGGACTCATATAAGTATGTTAGTACGTTTTTTGATATGTCATATACCCATAAGGATAGCAAAGTTTATGGCAAATATAACTTTAAATATACCAAATACGGCGAGATACTGGAGAAGTGTACCACTGTAGAGAAAGTCTTGCCCGTAGAGTACAACTCAAAGTACCTCTCAAAAAACTCATAGGAGTACCACAACCGAGAGAGTAAAGATAAGTATATACTTATAGAAAAAATCCTGGAGCAGTCAGAGTTTCTCTGTATTTCCTTTACTGTAGAGCTCTGATATGATAGGAAAGAGTAAGCTAATTATGGGAGTGAGGAGGAGTGTAGCTATTCATATCAGACTCATATAGTTAGTGTAGTATCAGGCATTTTCAGTATCAGAGAGTATGAGTAACATCTGCATATCGATGTTATGGATAATCATCATCGCATTTGCTGCTATGAGTCAGTGGAGTCAGAAGTGAATAAGCTTTGTAAATAAACTTCTCTCGCGTACAAAGTTTCATACATGTATCTCAGAAGCGTATTTTTTAGTATAAAAATAATAGAGTAATAAGAGAAATACAATGTTTCAGATGACAAAAGCGACGCTATATAAAAATACACTCCCAACTGAGAATATAAATATAGCTGCAACACAGAGAGTGATGATACTTTGTTTTATAAACTCTGAAAACTTTAACGTAAAGACATTTTGAAAAGCCTGGTATACTCACTTAAGTGGATGAGAAAGGTTTGTAAAAACAAAAAAGACAAGAAATATATAGAGTATAGCTTCTATACCAGGATAATCTATATAAGAGCTTCATAGGTACTCTATAAAAAATATCATGCACACTGAGACGAGCAGTGTCATAAAGATGTTGATATATTGTACCGTCTTATATATAGTTGTGACATAATCTTTATTATGCTCTAGGTAGTACTTTGGGAGAAAATATACGAGCGCTTGCTGATTAAGTCAGAGACTACTGAGTATACTGATAAGTCACATAAGTGATATCAGTCAGTAAATAATTCCGACTTCTCATACGGAGAGGTCGTTTGATATGATGACTCGTATCGCATAACCGAGAGGAAGTCAGAGAAGTGCGAAGAGATACATCCACGATCACTTACTGATAAGCTTGTGCGCGAGTGTTTCGTCTTTGAGGAGAGATTCTTGCATAAGTAGAGATTTTGTAAGTTAACTATGTTTGCGGAGTTTGCGTATCTCACTATAAAACTTCCTGAGTTCTCAGAAATTCCAGGCTGCAAAGAGACTAAAATATACTGCTGAAACACTGAGGAAAAGAAAGAAGCTCATGAGTCGAGTGATATCACTAAAAAGAGGGAGTATGAGTCAGAGGAGTATCGTTCCACTCAGAAAGAAAAATACACCGTTAGTCGCTATATACTTGATATCAAATCAGACTCTATACTCAGGCATCATAAACTCTGAGATATACCAGACTATAATCCATGATATCCCAGTTGCGAGTGCCGCTCAGGCTACTCAGAAGAGGGAGATACCGATGAAGTTGAGGATAATATTTATCACGATAGAGATGAGAACGATACGCAGTCGCTCACGTGCTCTCCCTGTTGAGGCAAGGATAATCTGGTTGATACGCAACAGGAAGTTCCATACAAGCATGAGTACAGCAAACTGGAGGATGATTCAGGACATCAGAAACTTATCACCAAAAAGGAGGGTAGAGAGTGGTTTTGCTAGTACAAAGAGCAGTACAGAAAACGCAAGACTCAGCACGAGAAACTGTTTTTGAAATATATACTTGATACTGCGTATCTTTTCATAGTCTTTCCTCGCGTGCATGCTGGAGAATAGTGGAAACAGCAGAAGAAATATTGGGCCGATAAGCGTATTTGGAATACTTACAAGACTGAGATAGTTGGTGTAGTATCCAGCATCTTGTGGTCAAAGGAGCAAAAGTACCATCTGCATATCTATCTGTGACAGTATGAAAAATGACTGCACAGTGAAAAATGTCACAAGTGCGTAGGCAAATATCTCTTTCATAAGTCATCTGTCCCATATAACTTTCTCTTCTTTCAGATAGCGAGGATAGTATCATACAAAAAATATCACAAGTGAAACAAATACTCCAACATAGAGTCCTCCTATCCAGGCATAGGCGTAGCTCAGGAGTTCTCCAACTCAGCTAAAAAATATTCAGATTACTGCAAACATCACAAAACCCATACGAAGCATTTCAAGTCACTTTTGAAGGAAGGTGTTTTGTACCGCGAGGAAGAAACTATTGACCAGTTGAAAAAGGTTAAGTCCTATAAAGAAAAAAGCAAAGACTTGCAATACCTCCGTTGCGGCTTCACTCTGGAAATAATATGTAGCGAGATATGGAGCTCCAAAGTAAAAGATACTAAATATAATAACTCAGGTAATACACTGGATATAAAATCAAAACAGAAGCAGGAGCTTGGACTTGTCGTGACGTCCTTCTTCATGAAAACGCGGGATGAAATAAGAAAGACTTTCCTTAATGCCAAAGTCTGAAAAGGCTCAGAGTAAAGTTACGAGACTGATGATACCATAGAGGATACCAACTTCTGCAACACTGAGGTCTTGCGAGATAAGTATCTTGATGACATATCAAGTAGGGGCGATGATAAAGCTGAAAAAATACAGCCAAAATCATTTTTTGAGAAATGTTTCAGAAAGGGAAGAAGAAGATGAAATCATATATAAAGGTATATCTAAAGTAGTATGAGAAGTATAATTAATACGAAATAATTTCAAATTATAAAATTAATAACTATACTTGTGTATATATTTTTAAGAGAGTATTATGCAAAAAATCGCGATTATCACTGCTATGAAAGAAGAAGCTGAGCATGTTATAGAGAAGTATGACTTGAAACGTATGAAGTCGCTCCATACTCTTGAGATATACGAAAGTGAAGAATACGTACTCGCACTCTCTGGTATAGGGAAGGTGCAAGCAGGTATCGCAGCGAGTTATGTATTTTTACACTACAATATATCTCACTGTATCAATATAGGTATCGCAGGAAATCTTAGATGAGACAGATATAAAGTTGGAGATGTATTTTTTGCTACTAAGCTTATCCAACATGATATCTATCTCCCTTTTTGAGGAAGTCATCTCGACTACGCAAAAAAAGCCATACTGCTCTCAAAGCAAGACTTTCCTCAAGCTCAAGAGCTGAGTTTTGGAGTATATCCAAACTGAGTATGTCTTACCTGAGATCAGTTTATAGATGATAGCGCTACTTTGCAAGACTTAGAGTCTCGCTATGAGGGAGATATCGTGGAGATGGAGGCATTTGCAATTGCAACAACCGCAAGAGAGTATGGGCTTCTTGAGAGGCTGATATGTATCAAAGCTATCTCTGATGGGGCAGATAGTGAAGCGAAAGATGCACATATGGATAATCTCGATTTCGCTATGAAAAATAGTATCAAAGTACTTGAAAAAGTTCTTCATAAACTCACAAATAAGTAAGTCAATACATTTTTATGTACTTTTTTGTTACTTTTTTTATAATTCCCTTGTTACTATATAGGTAAAAGTATTTTTATAATCTAACTATATTACTATGAAAAAAATATTTTCAGTACTTGTGATATCTTTCTTTATATGAGTAGTATTATTTTTGCAAGCTTATGCTCAATCCGATAATTTCCCTTCAAATACTTTTGGTAGTAGCACAACAACAAGTCAACCATCTTTAGAATCTACAAAATCCTGTCCTGAATACTGGATGCCTGTTTGTGCACAACCACCTATGCCACGCTGTCCAGAGGGCTTAAGTTGCCTCACAGTTATGCCACCACTTAAGACTTACAGTAACAAAGAATGTGCTGCAGTAGATAATGCAGAACTAGTATATGAGGGTGAATGTAGGGGTGATAATGACTCAAGACCAAATCCTCGTCCTGCATGTCGTAAAGATGCCAAAGTTTGCCCTGATGGTTCAACAGTAGAGAGAACAGGTTCAAACTGTGAGTTTGCAGCTTG
>JAIUMN010000035.1 GCA_022565555.1 Candidatus Altimarinota bacterium | reverse complement strand
CTTTGGAAACACTACAAGTACTGCAGGATTTCTTCTCAGACTCAGTAATGACACTGCAAGATTTGAAATACGTGATAGCTGAAACTCAACACGATTCCGAATACAAAACGGAGCCATCACAGTATGATCCGTTCCAACAGCACGACTTACCTGAACAATAGCCAATGGAAATCTTCCAAATGATATCGTACGAACCTCCCGAACCATTACTGCCTGAAATGGACTCTCATGAGGAGGAAACCTCTCTTCTAATAGAACACTAAGTGTAGATAGTAGTGTAGTGAGAACCTCTTGAAACCAAACTATCTGAGGAACTAAGACTTTCTCATCACCTGTAGTATGACAAACTCCAACTGCAAATAATCACCTTGCTACAAAAGCATATGTAGATGCAAATGCTTGAACTAGCTATACTGGAGGATCAGGAATAAATATTTCAGGAACAACAATCTCAGCAGATAATACAGTTCTCAGAACCTCTTGAAACCAAACAAAAACCTGAAACCTCTACTTTAATGGAGCAACCAGATATATCTGAACCACAGATGATAATCACTTCATCCTTCGAACCAATGCTACCAATAGACTTACTATTCGTAATAATTGAAATGTTGGTATCTGAACTACTTCACCAACTCAAAGACTCGATGTCTCTGGAAATATACGAGCAACATGATCTATTACTGCTCAAGGTGCTTCTGGCTTTAATAATATTGTAAATATTTCTGGTGGAGGAAGTGCTGTATGGTCTGTTACCACATCTACAAATGCTTCTAATAATGCTGCATTTGTAGGATGGAGAAATCTCCCAACTAACTGACAAAGACTTGCTATGTTTTCATGAAAATGATGGGGAATATGATGAGATAGTTCTACTCCATGAGCTGGTATGAATGTCCTTGCTACACAAACTCAATCAAATACTGCACGAGGATCCGAATTAAGATTTACCACTATTGCAAATAATACAGAAACTCCAATTGATAGACTCACTATTCGTAATAACTGAAACGTTGGTATATGAACTACTACGCCAAGTGAAAGACTTGATGTAAATGGTAAAATCATAATGAGAAGTCAAACTACTTCAAGTGATAGTAATAACACAGTTGCAACAAAGTGATATGTGGATAGTATAGCAGGAGGTAGCGGGCTTAATTGTAATAATTCAAGTAACTCAGCGTATACACAGTGAGGTATATCTCTTAGTTGCTCTGCAGATCGAGAGTTAATAGGTTATTGGTGTACAGGAAATGTAATGTCGGTAAGACAAACAGGAATAAGAACCGCAACTTGTTCAACTTCTGGTCAAGGTAGTGATTCATGGGGTAATGTAACTTTAAATATTAGGTGTTGTAGGTAGTTTTTATATTAAAAATATTCAGAATTCCAAAAAATAATCCATAAAACACTTTTCATTTTTGAAAAGTGTTTTATGGATCTTTATCTATACTTTCCTAAAGATGAAGACAACTTTGAGCGTGAGATGTGTCTTGAGCAAGTTGTGATGATACAAGAAGATTTTTGAGATATTTCAGAGTAGTAAAAAATAATGCATACAATTAAATAAGAGTCAAACCTTTTTCCTTTACAGAACTACAAAATAACTATAATACTCTTAACTCTTTTCAAGAGTATTATTTTTTTAATCATTACGGATATGTGAAAACTCGCATACTTTAGAGTTACAGCCTTAACTCTTTCTATTGCTTCTGTTCTTTTCCTTGTATCTTGTGGTACTCAAGATCAAGGTACCAATACTCAGCAGAATACTACTCAGGTATCGCAAAACCTTTGAGCTATGGATTTTGTGAGTCAAATCCCTGAAAGATTTACAACTAATGCAGATTTTCTCTCATGCGCGAGGCAAAATCTCGATATGTGTATGCAAGAAATATCTTTTATGGATGGTGGTGACACTTCTGTTAATTGTGATGACTTTCTCTCTGAACAAAGTCGCGAATCATGTAGGTATACACTTGTTACTTCTCAAGCTCAAAATGAGAATAATATAAGCTTATGTGCAGAACTAGACTGAGTTTCTCGTGATAGATGTGAATTAGAGATTTCACTTGCAATCGCAATAGATAGTGGAGATCTCTCTGTGTGTGAATGACTTTCTGATTTTGATAGAATAGATTGTAATAATCGTATAGTATATGCTGAGGCTTCAAGAAATCTTGATATCAGTATGTGTAATGATATACTTCCTCATGAGTGAGATGAAGAAAACTTTGAAGCAGAAATGTGTCGTAATGATATTTCTTTTATGATAGAGATGCAAGAACAGCAAGCATCCTTTGATGCTGAGCTTAATGAAGTATCTGAGTAAGATTTGTAAGAAATCATCTAGATGACCCACGCAATATTTATAATTATATTTTTATTTACCTAATTAACTTTACTATGGCTTTTTGATGAAAGTGAAAAGATACTCCAGTAGGAGTTTACTCTTATGTAAAATCTTACGCACTCCCAGTATATATTATTGTTTCAGCATTATTTATTGTTTATGCTCTTTGGAGTTATGCTATGGGTGTTGTGTATAATGCATGAGTACTTGAGGGGCAAAATCAGGCTTTACAAGTAGGACAAGAGCAATGATATATGGCTGCACTTGAACAAATTTCTGAAGAAGCGATAAAATGATGTGATTGATTTACTCTCACTCTTTGAGAATCTCAAGTTATAGGACTTATAAATATCGACTGTTTAGAGATGCCACAAGATAATATGATGTTTGATGATGAAGTATTCTTTGATGAGTAGTTCTTTGTTATATCCTAAATAAATAAGCGCTTAACGCGCTTATTTATTTTTTTCTAAGTCTCATTACACTTGCTCTTATGACTTGATTTGCTTCTCAGAAAGTATTATCTTCTGTACTCACCCAGAGGAGTTGTGAGTAGATATTTCCTTCATGAGCTGTGATATCCGGAATAGTATCTCAAAGTTCATCTATATATCTGTATGAGTGACATATCGACTCATCTGATCATACAGGAAGAGTTGAGATACACTCTTCTGGGCGAATGATTTCAAACTCTCAAGTTGCACGATTTTTATGTATGTAAAATATCTCGTTTTGAGCAAGCATAGAGGTATCAATCTTTTTGATAGTATTAGTAAGGTTTTCCTTTAATATAAGTATTCTATTTGCATCCTCATACTGAGTTGTAAGTCATATACTATAGGTAAGTACATTGACTATACCAAGTACAACAAAGGAGAGAATGAATATTCAGACAATAATTCAAACAAATGACTCTGCATTTTGTGTGTTTTTCATTGTGGTTTTTCGTGTTTTTGAGTAATATATATACTATAGTATAGAATATTCCATATTATTGCAATTATTTTTATGCGACAAGATACCAATAATATTGTCTGATTTACCCTTACAGAACTTCTTGTATCTATAACTATCTCCGTTATGATATTATGAGGAGTCTTTTATTTTATTTCTGAAACACTTTTAGGACTCGCAAGAAGCTCATCACAATCGGAGTTTCTCAAGTCTTTTTATACTTTTTCTTCTATACTTGATAGTTGAGACTTTGAGATAATCAGTAATGACGGCTATCATATATGACTCCTTGAGTCACCAAATACTTGAGAGGGGATTATTATTGGAGTTATAGACGCTACAAATTTACGATTAATTACACCTATGGAACAGAGTTTATATCTTCCATCAGCCATAGCATACAGAGCTATGAGTGAAGATGAAATTACTGCAGTTCGTTCTAATCTTAACTCAGTTTATAATCTTGAATTTCTACAAGATGGAGTATTTGATAATTTCTATGTTAATGTATTTGAGTTTACTCCATATAACTCTGAAGATATATATGAGTTAATACTTGAGGTATTTCCTCGTTAATATGAGTCTCAACGATGAATACAAAAAAATAACATAAATATTGAAGATATACATACTTATTCACTTGTATTTTAACTATGAGATACTCTCAAAAATGAACTATTCTTGTTTATACCCTTATTCTCGTGATACTTGGTGTATTTATGGCTCTCGGTACTCTTAATCTTGCACAGAAACTCGAAGCAGATTATGCTGTGCGTCAACTCGATATGTTTTTTTCTGACACTATTAAATCAAAGTCAAATATTCTCTTAAAGTATGGAAAAAATCTTAACAACTCTTGATGAGGATTTATTGATAATATAGGTTGTCCTCAAAATATATCTTTCTCTTGATCAACCCAAGCAGCATCTTGAGTTGAAACGATACTACGCTTTCAAGATGATTTATTTTTTTGCGAGGGTTTATATGATGAAAATGATTTCCGCGTATACTTTAACCCAGATTTTACTGATACTCAGTATCTTGAATATGAAGGACATGAAATCCCCTTCAATAATAGCTTGAGAGAGTGAACTCTTTGAGATAGCGAAGAGACTTATGTTGATGGCAATAACTCTTTTCCTTTGCAGCCTGATGGTATAGATGATAATTTTGATAGTGATAATTACCGTATGAGTTCTACGGGATCTCTTTTATATCCAGATGATTATAGAGATAATGATGTAGATCACAGACTTATGAAGTTTTGATATATCCCACCATGATCTGGTTGGTATAATATATTTTGGTCTAACGATAGGATGCGTGAATATATAGACTGAAATACTAACAATATACCTCCTATACTGAATCTTTGAGAAGTTACACAGTGATATATATATCTTGATATAAATACTCAGTTTAATATGCGTATCGTAAGATTTGATAGAAATGCGTATACTGAATTTAACGAGCTCAGAGTATTAGAGTCCTGGGAATCAGTATCTACAAGCGGAGGGAGTATATGATATCTTCAATCTGATCTCTCACTTTTAGAGACTATTACATATTGATCAGATGGAAGTACTATTATTTCATGAGACCCCACCGGTGAAGAGTTTGATTTTGATTTTCAAAATAATGATTATGCTATATTTATACAAAATATGAATCTTGATACCACGCTTCTATATCAGATGAAAGTGGAGAATGTTGATGGAACAGAAGTATACTCTGTTCCAATACTTGATGATGATTCAGCTATCATTTCTATACTTGGTAGCCATGTGATATTTTGAAGAAATTGACTTCCTATTTGAGAGCAACTTGAGATTATTCAGCTTAAATAGCTTTACAACAAAAAAATATACATATAATTACTCCGTTATTTTTTTATAATTATTATGGATCCCTCGCAGTATTTTTTATTTCTTGTGTTATTTATCCTCTCAGGTTTCTTTTCTGGTACTGAGCTTGCACTTATGAGTCTCCCGCAACATAAAGTAGACTCTCTTGTGAGACAAAAAAGATTCTGATCCCAGAGTCTCGCATATATCAAATCTCAAAGCGATAAGCTTCTTATTACTATACTCGTTTGAAATAACCTAGTAAATGTATATGCTGCAGCTCTTGCAACACAGATTTCACTTTCTCTCGCTTTGACTTCTGGTATAGAACAAAGTCTTGCTGTGGCTGTTGCAACTTGACTTATCACATTCCTTATACTCGTGTTTTGAGAGATTATCCCAAAAAGCGTTGCAGTAAAAAATGCTGAAATCATCTCTCTTGCTGTAGCGTATCCATATAAAGCTATGATGACAGTATTTTTTCCTGTTATATTTTTTCTAGAACGTCTTATTATGCTCTTTACAGGAAAAAATGTTGTAAAAAGTATAACAGCTGAGGAAATAGAAAGTTTTCTTGATATGGGGAAAGATACAGGAACACTCGAAGATGGAGAACATGAGCGTCTTCGTAACACGCTTGAGTTTTCTGAAACACTCATAGAAGAAGTAATGGTTCCACGTGTACGTCTCGATGCAATATCAGGTGATAAAACAGTCTCAGAAGCACTTGAATACTATCTTTCCCATACTCATAGTCGCATACCAGTATATAGTGAGACAATCGACAAGATTATAGGAATATTTACTATACGTGATCTCGTACGTGAAAAACAATGAGGAAATGATCAAAAAGCCCTAAAGGATATTCATTTTAAACCTATTATAAAAGTTCCACTCAATCAACCCCTTGATATACTTCTTGAAACTTTTCGTCAGAAGAGACAGCATATCGCTATAGTAATGGATGAGTATGGATGAGTAGCTGGTATTGTTACCCTTGAAGATGTAGTTGAGCAGATACTTTGAGATTTACATGATGAAACAGATAAGGAGATACCTGATGTAATACATAGTGAAGATGGAAGTATCCTGATTGACGCAAGTATTACTATAGATGAAGTACTTGATGAGTTTGAACTTACTCATGAAGATATATGATTTGAAGTATGAGAGTTTTCAGGAGAAACAGTTGGATATGTTATTACGCATCAATTAGAAAGGTTTGCTGAACCGTGAGAACTTCTTAGCTTTCCTATATCTGGCCATAAAAATACATCAGCATCTCATCTTAAACTTGAAGTATTGAGTCTTAGAGATGGTGCTATCGAACAAGTAAGAGTGTTGCGAGAGGAAGCAGGAGAGTAAGGAATAAAAATATTTGTTCCCTACAAAATCCTATCACGAATTTCTTTTCTTCTATCTTTATCGTGAAATTTCAACATCGTATCAGTTATTTTTACTCAAAAAGGTCTTCATAATCTCTCATAGTTTCTGAGAGTTTTTTTGAGAAATATCTTTTTTAAGATATGTTCTTGTGCATCTCAGAGATACCTAATGAATCTTCATATTACTCCTCTTTCTCACGTAAAACCTCACCCTAACCCTCTCCTTGAGGAGAGGGGATAAGCTACAAGTAAATTGCAGGATGTTGCCTCTCTCTCCTCTGAGGAGAGAGAATTCAAGAGTGAGGTTTTGTGTTGAGAAAAAACTCAAGATTGAATCGTCTTATGAAATTTTTCTAATCCATTCCTCTTTAAAAATCCTTCAAAAGCATTGTGTTTATTTATTACTGGAACAAGGGTTTCAAGCCAGTAACTAAGATATATATCATTTTTTAAAGCAATATCTCAAAAATTTCTTTCTTCCTCGCTCACAAAAAACGATAAACAAAACTTTCATGCGTGTTTTTTCTGGGTTTTACGTACTCAGAGAAGAGAGGTAAAGAGTGTAAGGTAGATACGTGCTGTCCAAAGACGATTTCGTTGAGTTATCACAAAGAAATCGATATCAGAATTTTTATGACAAGCATTCATCGCAAGAGAATTACATATACAAATGGCTTGGATTCACGGTATACTATGAAGTATATCTTTATACCTTTCTATCATGGACCAAAGGAGTTTCTCTTCATTTCATAAGCTTTGTTTACATTTGAGATATTTTCTTAATTTTTCCCGTTCTTGTTTGCTTAGTTTATGCATATTTTTAAAAAAAAATTTGATTTAAAGCTCTATTTGTCTTAGTATATAGAAAATACTTATACTCTAAAACTTTTCTATGAGATTTCTCTGCGTTAATTGTGGATACATCTATGACGAGGCACTCTGAGATGAGCTTGATGGTATCGAACCTGGTACAAACATCGATACGCTCATTAATGAGGATATTCCATGTCCGATGTGCGGAGGAAGTTTTGATGATTTCTCACCTATAGAAGACGAGATACTATATGCTGAAAACCCTCATAAACTCAATCATCTTGAACTTGAGCATATCCCTCATGTTGTATACCAAGACGCTGAAAGAATAGAGGTTTCTATCGGAAAAGAGCTTCATCCAGTAAGTGATGATCACCGTATCACTGCAATGTATCTTATTGATGATGAAGGACATATAGTAGAGGAGATATTTATCATGCCAGATGAAGAGCCTGTGTGTGAGTTTGATGTTTCTGGTCTTGATATTTTTGAACTCAGAGCGAGTTGTTCTAAACACTGACTTTGGTCAAGTGGATTAATCGAAGCAGTATAATGCCATATACATTTTTTGAAATACTCGTTGATAGATCAAATGAAAATGGTGCAATTGTATTTAATGAAATACTTTCTGTGTTGCATCGAGCTTTTTCGTATAAAGATCAATCAACGAGTTTTAGTTTTGAGATAGTCAAAGTAGGAAATCGTATACGTTTTTTCCTGCGAACCCCTCAAAAATACGCTCAATTTCTTACATGACAAATATATGCACATTTTCATAATATTGAAATACTTGAGGTAGGGGATTATTTGAAAAATATCCCAGAAAGTAAGCTTACTGTATGAAAGCTAGAACTTACAAAACATCACTATTATTCTCTCAAAACCTTTGAAACCGATCTTGAGATAGGTTCAAAAGTCCAAGTAGACCCTTATAGCGCTATTACTTCTGCACTTTCTAAAACTTGAAAATATACACTCACAAGTTTTTCAGTACACTTTAGACCACTTCCAAATTATAAATGGAAAAAGCGATCTGAATATATTTCAAAAGTTTTACAATCATCACTTCCAAAGTCTCTTCAAAAACTTCTCTTGCATCCAAGTTATAGTTTTCTTAAAATACTTTTTTATCCTTTTATATTTTTTGGGAAGATTCTTTCTTTTCTAATAGTTGGTTGAGAGAGTCAAAAGGAAGAGGTACTTAGTTCTTGAGAAGAAACACAAAATCCATTTTTTAACAAACTCTCTCGAGAGGCATACGAGGTAGATATCACACTCCTAGCAGCATCAGAGAGTGATATAGAGTCTCATTCGAGTATAAAAGAGATAGCTTCAACACTTTCTGTGTATACACTTTTTTGACAAAATGCTCTTAAGTTGAAGTATGTATCTCAATCTCTTCCAAAAATCCAAGCAGCAAAAAATCGTACACTTCAAGTAAAGAATATCCTTTCTACAACTGAACTCGCTGGATTAGTACATCTTCCTACCAGTTATGTTACTACTCCATATATAAATTGGGTGACAAGTCGGGCTTTCGAACCGCCGAGTAATCTTCCAGTGATAGACCCTGATCTTAGCGATGATATTCATCCTAAGACCCCTTTAACTCCTATAGGAAAGACAAACTTTCGTGGAACTGACATAAGCTTTGGTATCAGTCCAGATGATAGACGAAGACATATGTATATCATCGGAAAAACTGGGATGTGAAAATCTGTTCTTTTAGAAAATATGATACTAGATGATATAAATAAATGACGTTGAGTTGCAGTTATTGATCCACATGGTGACCTAGTTGAGAGTATTATAGGAAATATTCCAAAAAAACGTACAAATCAAACAATTATATTTGATCCGAGTGATAAAGAGTGGCCGATAGCTTTTAATATGCTTGAAGACGTTTGAGTCTCACAAAGAGCATTTGTTGCTTCAGGCTTAGTTGGTATATTTAAAAGAATATTTGGTGATAGTTGGGGTCCACGTTTAGAGCATACTCTCCGTAACACAATTCTCGCTCTCATGGAATATCCAGGTACAACACTTATATCTATTCCTTTAATGCTTACAAGTGAAGTATATCGTTCTAAGGTAGTTGCTAAGATAACAGATCCCGTGGTCAAAAAGTTTTGGACACATGAGTTTGGAAAACTGAGTCCTCAGCAACGTACCGAAACAGCAGGACCTATACTAAATAAGGTTGGACAGTTTCTTAGTTCTACGATACTTCGTAATGTTTTAGGTCAACCGAAGAATAGCTTTTCCCTCAGATGGGCAATGGATAAAAAGAAGATAATCGTTGTAAATCTTTCTAAAGGGAAGATAGGGGAGGATGCATCAAGTCTTCTAGGTGCTATGCTCGTTACTAAGTTTCAACTTGATGCAATGAGCCGAGCAGATATTCCCGAGTCAGAGAGGCAAGACTTTTATCTTTATGTTGATGAGTTTCAGAACTTTGCAACTGATAGTTTTGCAACGATACTTTCAGAGGCACGGAAGTATAAGCTTAATCTCGTTATGGCAAATCAGTATATAGATCAAATGACTGAAGAGGTACGAGGAGCGGTATTTTGAAATGTTGGAACTTTGGTGTCATTTCAAGTATGATCAAGTGATGCAAAACTTCTTACGGAAGCCTTCACTTGAGGTATAGAAGCAGATGATTTGATGAATCAAAAAAAGTATACTATTTATCTCAAGCAACTTATAGATGGTATGCCCTCTCCTATATTTTCTGCTTCTACGTTTCCACCACATCCTCATAATAATGAAGAGTTTAGCGAGAGGTATAAAAATATTCTTCAGGTTTCTCGTGAACGATATACAAAACCTCGACAACTTGTTGAAGAAAAGATACAAAAACTTATAAGTGACCTTGAGCTTGATGAGAAAAGATGGGAAGAAATTAAGTCTCAAAAGAAAAGCTGAACTGATAGTTCTCCTGTGAAATGAACCCTCGGCATTAAAAAAACTACTAAAAAATCACTAGAAAGTAAGAAGAAAAAATAGCAATATATCTTGAGTTGATATTTATATTATTATATATATGCTAACTAATATAAATAATTATAGTATATGAAAATAGATAACCTCACTTTGAGTTTTAAAAATAAAGTAGTACTTCGTGATGTAAAGCTTGAGATACAACCTTGAGAATTTGTATTTTTTATTGGACATTCTGGAAGTGGAAAAACAACATTGATACGATCATTGATAGGAGATTTTAGACCTGAAAGATGAGATATAGTCCTTGATAATGGATGATTTCTCTACCGTAACCTCACTGAGAAGTTGCTTCTTGATTATAGGAGGAGTATTGGGGTAATATTTCAAGACTATAAACTCATGGAGTCAAAAACTGTCTATGAAAATGTTGCTTTTGCTATGGAGGTATGTGGGTATAAAGATAGGCAAATTCAGAGAAAAGTCCCACAAGCACTTGAACAAGTAGGACTTCTTCTGAAACAAGATACTTCTGTGATGGAGCTTTCATGATGAGAGAAACAACGTGTTTCTATCGCAAGAGCACTTGTACACGAACCATCTATCATAATAGGTGACGAGCCTACTTGAAATCTTGATCCTCAAACTGCTCGCGAGATACTTGATATATTTATCGACCTCAATAAAGACGGAAAAACAGTTATTATCGCGACACATGATTCACATATAGTTGATACCCTTAAAAAACGGGTTATAGCCTTCAAAGATAAAAGGGTAGTGAGTGATATAGAAGGAGGAGGATATAGTCTGTAGTTTATCTATTGTTTACCGCAAACTTCACTCTCATATAATACGTACGCATCATTTCGTAACCGTTTTGGAGTACGGAAACTGTTTCGCGAGTACGCCCTATTTGCTCTTCTATTTCGTGATAAAGAAAGACTCTATTTGTAAAGTATATAAAATTTCTGTAGTTGTGCGTGATATCTGCCATAGAGGTTTCAGATATATTTCCTCTTTGAAATTCTTTCAGAAGAGCATCTCTCAGGAGCCCATCATATCGCTTAAGTTCATTATATCTATTTCTAACTTGAATATTTCTCAAATTTCTTGACTCTATAATAGGAAGATTAAGATTCATTTCTTGAACTTGAGTGTGAATTTTGAGCATTTGCTCCATTTCTCATTGCCTCATGTTTGCTGATACTCCACTTGAAAAAACAAGCGAGACGAGTATAATGAGACTTGTTAAGAAAACTGTTTTTTTCAT
>JAIUMN010000034.1 GCA_022565555.1 Candidatus Altimarinota bacterium | reverse complement strand
CTATCAGGATATAGGAAACCTTCCAAAGTTTCAGCGTCAGAGATAAAAGCGAAAGTATTTTTATGGTTACAAAAATACTCACAATCAGTGACGTAGCGTATAAATTCTCATTGAGCTATAAGCTCTTTCTGAGTCAATGTTCTGTCAATATCATAGATATTCCATCACTCAAGAATCGTCAGGAGTTCGTCATCTTGGTTAATAGGAGTTTTAAAGCTCTCAATAAACTCAGTGATATTGAGATTTTGACCAACTATATAGCTTCATTTTTGCAGTTCAAAATCTGGAGCGTGTAAAGAAAGATAGATACGAGCAAAAAGTGGATTTACTCAATTATCTATCAGTAATTTCTGAAATCCTCATGAGTTTACGGTTATTTGTGTTTCCCCTCTCAATACAGGAGTGTTTTTAAAGCTATTATACTGCCACCAAAATATTCCTCCTGAAATTACTGCTATCCAAATGATAAGTTTTATAAGCTTAAACATGTATTAATTTTATGATTTATAGTACCTCAATTGTATTGAAAACCAGACGGAAGTAAAAAAATATTTCTTTATTTATTAAGTGATAATAAGTTATATTTGTCATTTAAAATAATTATATTTTTTTGTTATAAAAAAGATATAGAGTATATTTTATTTACATAATTGATTGATACTTATCTCATTATGTGATTACTTGGTAAAATTTTTCTTGCATTTATTCTCAGTATAACTTATAGTGTACATATAAGTTATGCTTATTTATGTTCACCTGATGTTTTGGTATTTCAATACAATAATAAACTCTATCAAACTGATATTAATGGGAAATATGATCTGTTTTTTCTTAAAACGAAGATATTGGATTATACGATAGAGTGACTTCATCTGTCATGAAATATTATTAAGCTCTGTGAATATCCGTGAATAGAAGAAATAGAAGTCTTTCATTATAGTTATATTCTCACTCAGGATACAGTACAATTTTTTATATACTTGATATTGGCATGAGCTATATCTTTTGGAATTATGTATCTCTATAAATCTAGAAAATCAAAATAAGAAAAAATGCCACGAAATTTCGTGGCATTTTTATTTGACTTCACGTAATCTTCACTATACTGAGAGCGTTCGCACGGGCTTAGGATGAGTTCTAGGGGAAAAGCTCGGGCATTTTTTTGCGTTTTATTTTTTTACGAATTGCACCTATGTCTACTACCGTGAGTAAAAAATGCAAAGAGGTCGGGAGTCTCTATGAGATAAAAGGAAGGCACTACTTTACTGATGATTCAAGTGTTGCTCCTATTCCTGACTTACTTGAAGTTCAACTTAACTCGTATAATGAGTTTTTAGAAAAAGGTCTTGATAAGGTATTTCAAGATAGTTTCCCAATTTCAGACTTCTCTGGAGAAAAGATAGATATTTACTATAAGTGACTCTATCTCGAAGAGCCTAAATATGATGCTGAGACTTGTAAGAGAAAAAATCTCGTATACGAAGCTCCTTTTAAGGCAAAACTTGAAATGTTAAATAAAGAATCTGGAGAAATAAAGGAACAAGAGGTATACATGGGAGGTATGCCACTTATGACTGCTTCTGGAAGTTTTATTGTGAATGGTATTGAACGTGTAATTGTTAATCAAATAATACGTTCTACTGGTATATTTTTTACTGCAAATGATGGTGCAAAAAGCCTTAAAGTAATACCAGAAAAAGGAACATGGTTTGAGGTAGATATTGAAAAAAGAGGAGTAATAAATGTAAAAATAGACAAAAAAAGAAAAATCCCTTTTTCAGTACTTCTCAGAGCTTTCGGGCTTGAGTCTAATGCTGAAATACTCAATACTTTCAAAAAACTTGGTGATGATGTAATGGCATCCTATATTACTCCAACACTTGAAAAGGATAAAACAACTAATAGACTTGAAGCACTTCATGCACTCTATAAGCTCTTAAGACCAGGAGATCTTGCTACTGATGAGCGGGTTGAGGATCTGTTTCAAACTACTTTTTATGATGAAAAAAGATTTGATCTTGGAGAGATTGCACGTATTAAGATGACATCAAAACTTGGACTCAAGAAGAAATATGATGAAGAGGGTGGGAAATTCCTTCATTTAGATGATATTGTTGGAGCTCTTTCATATTATCTTAATCTCTATACCAATAAAAAATGATTTGATCTTGATGATATTGATCATCTTTCTAATAGACGTATACGTTCAGTTGGAGAGCTTGTAGAGGATAAAATAAAGGTAGGTATAGCTCGTATGGAGCGTATTGCAAAAGATCGTATGACGATTGTTGATCTTGATGATGCTACTCCTGGTACATTTATAAATTCTCGACCAGTAGTTGCGATACTCAAAGAGTTTTTTGGTTCGTCACAGCTTTCGCAGTTTATGGATCAATCAAATCCACTTTCAGAACTTGCTCATAAGAGACGTATTTCAGCTATGGGTCCTGGAGGTTTAACTCGTGAAAGAGCATCGTTTGAAGTTCGTGATGTACATCCAACGCAATATTGACGTATTTGTCCTATCGCGACTCCTGAAGGACCAAATATCGGACTTGTACTTCATATGGCATCATTTGCAAAAGTAGATAGATTTTGATTTTTATTAACTCCATTCCAGAAGATTCAACACGTAGTAAAAAACGATGGAAAAGAAACATTAAATCGGATTGCTCTTTGAGATGTAAAAGATGAAAAAGGAAAAGTGCTTGTAGCAGATAAAACATTTATTACTCAAAAAGAAGCAGATATATTAAAAAAATCTTATAAGTCAGAAACTTTAATGGTTCGTGGTTTCCTTACAAGCGAATATGATTATTTTGATGCACATCAAGAACGAGTTCTTGCTATCGCTGAAGCTGGTTCTCCAGTAGATGAGTATGGGAATTTTTCAGACACTCGTATCTGAGCTCGTGTTGCAAATGTTCCAACTATTGAGCACGTAAATCAAATTACACACATAGATGTTTCTCCAAAGCAGACGATGTCTATTGAGACTTCACTTCTTCCATTTCTTGAGCATGATGATGCGACCCGTGCGGAGATGGGTTCAAACATGATGCGTCAAGCTGTCCCACTTATACGTACGAGTGCTCCGGTTGTCGGAACTGGAATGGAGCGTATAGTAGGAGAACAAAGTGAGTATTGTATCGTAGCAAAAGATGATGGAGAAGTACTTTGAGTAGATGCAAAACATATTACAATTCTCTATAAAAATGGTGAAAAAATAACGCATGAGTTTATCACTTTCAAGCGTTCAAATCATGATATGATACTTCATCAAAAGCCTCTCATTTCTCGAGGACGGTCATTTAAAAAATGAGATGTTTTAGTAGATGGGCACTCAATTGATAATGGTGAACTAGCAATAGGAAAAAACCTTATGGTTGCCTATATGCCTTGGAAAGGTTATAACTATGAGGATGCAATTATTATATCAGAAAGACTTATGCATGAGGATTATTTTACCTCTATCCATATAAAAGAATATTCTATCGATGTACGTGAAACAAAACTTTGACCTGAGCAAACTACTGATGATATCCCAAATGTTTCAGCTGCAAAATTGAAAGATTTAGACGTTGATGGTATTATTCGAGTATGAGCATATGTTGAAGGATGAGATATACTTGTGGGAAAGATTACTCCAAAGGGTGAACAAGAGCTTTCTCCAGAAGAAAGACTTCTGAGAGCAATATTTTGAGATAAATCAAAAGATGTAAAAGATTCATCACTCAGACTTTCATCATGACAATGAGGAAAAGTAATAGATGTTCAGATTTTGAAAAAAGAGTTTTGAGATAACCTCCCAACTTGAGTATTTAAACAAGTAAAAGTACATGTTGCTCAAACTCGTAAGATAGAAGTAGGTGATAAGATGGCTGGAAGACACTGAAATAAAGGTATTATTTCAAATATTGTCCCAGTTGAAGATATGCCATTTATGGCAGATGGTACTCCGGTTGATATCATACTTAATCCACTTTGAGTCGTATCTCGTATGAATATAGGACAAATACTTGAAAGTCATTTATGACTTGCTGCAAAAAAACTTGGCATTACTGTTGCAACTCCTGTACTCAACGGAGTAGATATCCCAAAAATCAAAGATTTGATGAAAAAAGCAGGAATTGATGAAGATGGAAAAACTCAACTTATAAATGGAGAAACAGGAATACCATTTCTTGAAAGAACAATGGTTTGAGTGAAGTATATATTGAAACTTCATCACCTTGTTGAGGATAAGATTCATGCACGTAGTGTAGGACCTTACTCTATGGTAACACAACAACCACTTTGATGAAAGGCGCAAAACTGAGGACAAAGATTCTGAGAAATGGAAGTCTGGGCTCTTGAAGCATATGCTGCAAGTAATATACTCCAAGAGATGATAACTATTAAATCAGATGATGTTGCAGGACGTACGCAAGCATATGAAGCTATTGTAAAAAATGCCACTATTAAAAAACCAAATATACCAGAGTCATTTAATGTACTTATAAAAGAACTACAGGCTATCGGTCTTAATGTCGATCTTTATGATAGCAATGAACTTGATGAGTATGATAATGAGGTAAGTGAGCGTTTTGAACAAGTTATAGAACTTGAAAAGAAAAATGGAATAACACATATGTCTTGAGATGCTTCAGAAGATTCTGACGCTTAATATACTCCTCAACATTATACCTTAATCATTATACCTATGTTTGATAAACAATTTGATAATTTCCTTAATGATAAAATTACTGATTTTTCTGAAATAGAAAAATGAGTTGGAAAGAAAGATATCACAACAGGAAAGAACCTTGATAATCTTGCCTGAGTAAAGCTTTGACTCAGTTCACCTGAACAACTCCGTTCGCTTTCTCATGGAAAAGTTCTTATAAGCGAAACAATAAACTATAGAACTCAAAGACCAGAAAGAGGATGACTTTTTTGTGAGCAAATATTTTGACCACGAAAAAATTATGAGTGTGCTTGTGGAAAATACAAGCGTATTCGTTACAAGGGTATCGTCTGTGAGCGTTGTGGAGTAGAGGTAACAAAAGCAAGTGTACGTCGTGAACGTATGGGGCATATTGAACTTCATGCTCCTATAGCTCATATTTGGTATCTTAAGTCAGTTCCAAGTCGTATCGGACTTTTTCTTGATCTCCCAGTAAAAAAACTTGAACAAGTTGTATACTTTGCTTCCTCTATTATTACTGATGTCTACGAAGATAAGATAACAGAGGCACTTAAAACACTTGAAGAAAGTTTTAAGATGACAAAAATTGAGATGCAGAAGGAGATACAACGAGAGATTAGTGAACTAAAACTCCAAAAAGATGCAGGGAAGCTTACTGCAAAAAAATATTCTGAAGCAGAATTTACACTTATGAATCGTATCGATTCACTTACAGAAGAATTTGAAGAAATGAGAAAACTTCTTACCTCGTTGAGAGTTGGTGAAGTAATAGGAGAACTTGAATTTCGAGTACTTAATGAAAAATTCCCTCATGTATTTAAGTGAGGAACTGGTGCAGAACATATAAAAACTCTCTTAGAACGGGTTGATCTTATGGAGTTTATAGAACAAAATCAAAAAGACCTTCAAGGAGCGACTCAAATCAAGTCAAAGAAAATTCTTCAAAAAATTAAACTTGCTTCAAATCTCTTAAAATCAGGACAACGTCCAGAATGGATGATACTTGAAGTACTCCCAATTATACCACCAGATCTTCGTCCTATGATACAGCTTGATGGAGGGCGTTTTGCGAGTTCTGATCTCAATGATCTTTATAGAAGAGTAATCAATAGAAATAATCGTCTTAAAAAACTTATTGAGCTTGGTGCTCCAGAGGTTATACTTAAAAATGAAAAGCGTATGCTGCAAGAAGCGGTCGATATGCTTATTACTGGTGAATCACGTAATAATCGATCAGGATATGTATCTGCTAATAAGAAAAAACTTAAATCTCTTACTGAAGTATTGAAGGGAAAACAAGGGCGTTTCCGTCAAAATCTTCTTGGTAAACGTGTTGATTACTCTGCACGTTCCGTTATTATTGTAGGTCCTGATCTTCCTATGGATCATTGTGGGCTCCCAAAAAAGATGGCTCTTATACTCTTTAAACCTTTTATTATTGGGAAGCTTATCGAGGAAGGTATTGTATATAATGTAAAACATGCTGAGAAATATATTGCAGAGTGACATAAGGAAGTTTGGGATGCTCTTGATGAAGTGATCGAATGAAAGTATGTTCTTATGAATCGTGCTCCAACACTTCATAGACTCTCTATACAAGCTTTTAAACCAGTACTCATAGAAGGTAAGGCTATCCGACTTCATCCACTTACCTGTACAGCGTTTAATGCTGACTTTGATGGAGATCAAATGGCAGTTCATTTACCCCTTACTGATAAAGCGCAAGCTGAAGCTCGTAATTTAATGGTAACTTCTAAAAATCTTCTTAATCCATCAAACTGAGAACCAATAGTGACTCCATCTCAAGATATGCTCCTTTGACTTTATTATATTACCAGTGAAAAAACCTGAGTAATGTGACAGGGTCAAGTCTTTTCATGAGAATACGATGCTGCACATGCTTTTGAGGCAGGAAAACTTTCCCCAAATGCACTTATAAAAGTTCGAATTAATAGTGAAATGATAGAGACTACATATGGAAGAATTCTTTTTAATCAAATTATCCCTCAAGAACTTTGATTTATTAATGATACCGTAAAGAAATGAGTTCTTAAATCTATACTTGCTGATTGTTATGAAAATCTTTGACCAGAGATTACGGCTGTATTTGTTGACAAAATCAAGAATTTTGGATACAGATATGCAACTCTCTCAGGACTTTCTATCGCTGAATCTGATATGGTTGTTCCAGATATCAAGAAGCAACTTCTCGCAGATGCAGGTGAAAAAGTAAAAGTTATTCAGAAAAAACATTGGAATTGATTTTTAACAGAAGAAGAGAAATATGCACAATCTATCCATGTATGGGCAGAAGTTAAGAAAGTGATAGAGTGAGAAATGAAACGTCTTTATGATAATAGTAATCATATATTTAATATGATTGATTCTTGAGCGAGATGAAACTGGTGAAATGTAACGCAACTTGCAGGTATGAAATGACTTGTTGCGTCTACTTCGTGAAAAACAATCGAACTCCCTATTAAATCTACCCTTAAGGAATGATTCTCTACTCTCGAGTACTTTATTGCAACACACTGAGGACGTAAAGGTAAATCTGATACTGCACTTAAGACAGCACAATCAGGGTATCTTACAAGGCGTCTTGTTGATAGTTCACAAAATATCATCGTTAGAGAAGAAGATTGTGGAACGATACAGTATAAGACAGTGAAGAGAAATACTCCAAAAAGTTGATTTGAAGAGAAGTTTGAGGATCGTATTTACTCTCATACTTTAGCGCGAGATGTAGTCGATGATAGCTGAAAAGTTCTTCTAAAAGCTTGAGATATTATTGATAAAAAAACACTTTCTATAATTAATACTCACTCAATAGCAGAAGTTGCGCTTCGATCCGTTCTTACATGTGAAACAGAAGGATGAGTATGTCAGAAATGTTACGGACTTGACCTTGCAGCAAATACTCAAGTAGAAATTGGTTCTCCAATTTGAGTTATAGCAGCACACTCTATAGGTGAACCAGGAACTCAGCTTACGATGCGTACCTTCCATTCTGGATGAGTTGCAAAGGAGGGGGGAGATATGACTCAAGGTTTAACGCGAGTTGAAGAGCTTTTTGAAGCTCGTACCCCAAAAGCTCTTGCTGAAATTGCAGATATAGATGGAGTGATTGATGTTGAAGAATACGATGACGGAAAAGTAGTAACTATAACAGCCCATGAGCTTCAAGAGGAAGAATATTATATATGAGAATGATATGAATTACTTGTGAAAGAGTGAGCACATATTAAGGAGAAGCAACTTATCGCACGTAATAAAAAGGAAAAACAAAGAGTGCTTGCAAAATATCCTTGAGTCGTTAAGAAAATAAAAGATGGAGTTATAGTGGTAAAAGATACAGAGAATAGACTTTGTGAATATCACTTTGAACTTGGAAAAACACTTCTTGTCAAGACCTGAGATGAAATATCTATCTGAGAAAAAATCACAGAATGAAATCTTTCAATCTCAAAACTTATGAATGTTGCTTGAGTTCTAGCAGCACAAAAATATATTGTAGATGATATTAAATCGATTTATGCTTCACAAGGACAGACGGTAAATTCAAAGCATATTGAGTTAGTTGTACGTCAAATGTTTAGCCGAGTACGAGTTCTTGATAAGGGAGAAAGTGAATTCTTCCCATGAGATATTGTTGATATCATTGCATTCAAAAATGCAAATGATACCCTTATTAAGGAATGAAAAGTAGCAGCAATAGGAGAAAGACTTCTTCTTGGTATTACAAAGATATCTCTTTATACTGATTCATGGCTTTCTGCTGCTTCATTTCAGGAAACTGTACGTGTTCTTGTAGAAGGATCAGTTTCTGGAAAAGTAGATAGACTCAAAGAATTAAAAGAAAATGTTATTATTTGACGTCTTATTCCAGCATGAGAGCAATATCGTAAGATTCATGGGCATCAACCAATCGATTGAGATGATTATTTTGATCCAAATGCAAATGATGATATTGATGTTTCACCTCAACACGTTGAGGAAGTGATGACCGAGATGGAACACGAAAGTGATTTTTAAGTCTCAATAAAAATACCTCCTTGGAATTTCCAAGGAGGTATTTTTATTGAGATATTTTTTATAAATCATTAAGCATAGCAAGTATTTCGTCTGGATCTTCTTTTTTGGAATCTTTCTCATCAGCAGCTTTGACTGCTTGTGCTTTTTTCTTTGCTTCCTTCATCTGTACTTCTTGCCACTCTATGAGATGCTTTTCATTGAGTGCTTTGATTTCTTTTTGATACTTTACTTCAAGTTCTTGAAGTTTACGACGTTCTGTTTCAAGGATATCAAAGAGTCTATCTATTTGAGCGTCAGTCATAGATGGCATAATATCAAACCAATATTGCCTTTCATCATCATCCATTGACTCAGTTGCAAGTATGAGATCAAGGAGTTCTGGGTATTTTGCTTGAAGCTCATCTGTAATCTGAAAATTTTTAATATCTTGTTGCATAAGTGGTATATGGAAAGTAAAGTAATTATCCCCGACTTAATATGAGATAATGTGATATGAACAGTAGTATTATACCAAAGCTTTTAAAAATTTGCAAAAAAAAATATTAGAATATACTATTTCGTAAGCACAGCACTAAAGTAACGTCCTAATTTCTACAGTAACTTACTTCCAAGAAACATATTATGTTACCATTATATATCTGAATTTACGTTTTTATACTTATTTTTCTTTGGGGGTTTTTCTTTGTAGCACGTCATCATGCATATAAGTATAAAAACTTTTCAGACAATATCCCAAAGGTTACTGAGACTCTTTTTATACTCTTAATCTGACTTTCAATTCTTTGATGAATCCTCATTTTTTTCTTATGAGATTTTGATCCACAAGCTCGTATTAATCCAGAAGAGAGGCCTCGTAATGTTAATTTCTAAATTATCTTGATATGACGAGTATTTTTACACAAATTATAGAAAGGAAAATCCCAGCCAGTATAGTATATGAAGATAATTCTCATATCGCATTTCTTGATATTTATCCTTTTGAGAAGTGACATACACTTGTGGTTCCTAAGAAAGAATATGAAACTATTATGGATATGCCAGAGGATGAATATCTCGAACTTCAAAAAATAGTACTTCAAATAGCAAAACATTATGAAAAAATACTCTGATGTGGTATAAATGTTGTTCAAAATAATAAAGCGATTGCAGGACAATCTGTATTTCATGTACACTTTCATATTATTCCAAGGCTTGATAATAGTAAGCCAGTATTTTTCGAAAGTTCTGAAAAATACTGAGAAAATGAAGTTGATATATACAGAGAAAAGCTTTCTCTTTTAAATATTAATTCTTAAGTCTCTATTTTCTATATATGAATATTAATAAGATTGTATTTGCGGTACTGTGAGCTATAATTGTATTTCTCATTGTAATGCTAGTTATCCAGCTTAATAGAGGCGCATCTCCAAATCAAGTACAAAGACAGGGTTGAGATTTTAATATTTGGATACTTGAAGAGAGTAGGAGCAATTTTGAAAAGATTATCCGAGATTTTAAGGATGCTTTTCCTAAGTACTCTAATACCTCTATAGGAATTGAAAGCTTTCAAGATAGAAATGTATATCATAAAAGTATAACCTCAGCACTTTGACTATGAATCGCGCCAGATATTTTTATGTTGAATAATACAGAGTTTTCACCACTTCAGAACCATATAAATGGTATCGCACCAAGTGTAGTAAGTCCAAGCGATTTTAGACGAGATTTTCATCCTGTCTTTGCTGATGACCTTATAGTTCGTATTGAAGAGGAAAGTTTAGATATACTGGCGTGAGTTCCAGTATGATATCAGACTCCCGCTCTTTTTTACAATAGGAGAAATTTTCCAAGATCTAGTGAGCTTCTTGATTGGTGAAGACTTAATATAGAAATGCTCTCAGTTGCCGAAAGGTGAAATATTATCCCAATTGCTCTTTGAGATGGTACGACTATCACTCGCGCAGAATGAATTATACAGTCCTTTCTTGCTCAAGAGTGAGTAAGTAATATAAATGAAGTTCAAAATACTCATACACGTCAGGCATTTAGTCAATATAGATCATTGTGACTTATATGAACGCAAAATTATATAGAACTTACAAGTAATAGCTTTTGAGATACTGATATCGATTACTTTACACAGTGAAGTGTTGCTGCAATGATAGGATATCCAAAGGACTTAATGACTATTGCAGATATATGATACCAGTCCAATATGCTTTTTGTAACTCCGTTTCCAGTTTCAGAATGAAATAAAAATGCAATCGCAATTGATTATGATTACTTTGTGATACAAAAAAATACATGAAATCTTACGCTTGCAGAAGATTTCATGTCATATCTTGTTTCTGAGAGAGGTCAGCGTGAATTTATAGAACATTTTTCTCATTATATCCCAGCCCATTCTTGACTTGCGATAGAACTAGAGGAGAACAATGTGCATCCATCTTTTAATGTAGTATACCGTAACTTTATCTCAGACCAAACTGAGCTTGTAAGTTTTAATGTACTGAGTCACGAGATGTTTTCTAGAGGGCTTCGAGATATACTTAATCGTGAAAATGGCTTTGACTCAAGTTTTCAAGTACTTAAGGGGAGGATTATCTGTAGTGTGAGAAAGTTCAGAGATTTTGAAAATCTTTCGACCATGTGTCGCTAAAAAACATCGAACACAAAGTGTTCGATGTTTTTTATTAAGATAATTACATATCACTGAGAGCTTCTTTGAAATGATCAAACAGGTGATTAATAAGATCATCAAGATTTTTATAATCTTCACGTTCAAATCGAAATGCTTTTCCGTCAAGTTTTGCTTGGATATGAGCATCAAAAAGTCATTTTTTATTTTTATCTGCAATCACTTCTATAATACCTTCAGCATCTTCTTTTTGAAACTTTGCAAGATATACATCAAGCTTAGTAGATATATTAAGTTCTACGAGTCTTTCAACTACCTCTTTTGATGTTTCGAGTTCTCACTGGGTTCGTGTTATAACTTGAAGTTTCATATTTTTTTAAATAGTAATAAAAATTTTAGAGAAATGATCTTTTTCTTTTATTTTTTTATAAGGCTTTTATAGTTTTTAAGAAGAGTTATCCAATTCTCTGGAACGTCCCCGAGAGTCTATCACAAATACATATAAAATCAAGAAAAATTTTTGATAATTTCTATAAATCTATATTATACTCTGTGATTATTTCTAAACAAGTAGTATGAGTAAATTTGAAAAAGTAATAGGTCTAGAAATACATGTACGTGTAAAATCTCAAACAAAGATGTTTTGTTCATGTAAGAATGCTCTTGAACTCGCAACTGAACCCAATATAAACGTGTGTCCTATATGTATGGGTTTTCCAGGTATGCTCCCTCGTATTAATAGAGAAGTAGTCCGACTTTGAGTTGTTGCTGGTATGATGATGAACTGCGAAGTTAATAGGGTATCACGTTTTGATAGAAAAAGTTATTTTTATCCTGATCTTCCAAATTCTTTTCAAACAACTCAAATGCATGAGCCAATCGTTTGAAAGTGATATGTAGATGTATTAGT
>JAIUMN010000033.1 GCA_022565555.1 Candidatus Altimarinota bacterium | reverse complement strand
TTAAATAAAAATAATAAATATTTATTTTATTCTTCTATATGTTATTCATTGTGTTGAAAGGAATCTAATTCTATTTATTTAGCTAATAAATTAAAGGAAAATATAGAAAAAGATGATGTTCTATTTTTAACTATATCTAACACTTTAAGAAGAGATTTTAAATGAATTGTTAATAATAATTTAATAAAAAGTAAATTAGGTGGCGAATGATTAATAATAGATTTTATTAATATTTTATACAATAATGCAGAATTATTTATTTCAGGAAGTAATATAAAGGATTTTTATAAAAATATAGAACAGTTAAATATAATTAAAATTAAATTAATTGAAATTTCTAATATTGAATTATTATTTATAGTTTCAAAATTATATGAAGTTGTTATTGAAATGATAAATAATTCTGTTTGGAATATCTTAAAACCATTATGATTTTCACATAATTATATTTTGTCTCTTACTAAAAATACTGATAAAAATATTTATGAGTTTTGGGAATGACAAAGAAAAATTATTAAAAATTTATTTATTAATGATGATAATAGAGTCTTAATCAATATACCAACAAGTTGATGAAAAACACAAATAGCAGAATTATCTATAATAAAAGAGTTAGAAAAAAATGATGAATATTATTATAAAAGAGTAATATATATTGTTCCTACAAATGCTTTATCAAATCAGATAGAAGGATGATTTTTTAATAGATTTAGATGATTATGATATAAAGTTTCAAGTAATATTGATATTTGAAATGATTTAGATGATATAAACGATGATTTAATTATTCTAACACCTGAAAAATTAGATTTAATTATCAGAAAAGAACCAGATTTTATAAATACAATATGATTATTTATATTTGATGAATTTCATAAAATTAATGATTGAGATAGAGGATTATTGTTAGAAACACTTTTTAGTTTTTTAATGTTAAGGCAGAATTTAGAAGAAGATACTTTTAAAATTATTACTTTATCTGCAATTGTTGATAATTTAGATAATATAAATAAATGGTTTTGAAATGATAATGGATTATTTCAATCTAATTGGATACCTACTAGAAAGCTATATTGAATATTAAAAAAATGATATCATGTTAGTAAAACTAGTTATGAAACGCCTTTTCATTTAGTTTATAAATATAACAATGTTAAGTGAAACATTAATGATTTATTTAAAATAAAAACAAAATTAACACAATCTTGAAAAAAAGCCTGAGAAGTAATTCCACCTGATAATGCAGATAAAATTTATGAATTAATATTAAAACTATATTCTTCTGATAAATCTCCAATATTAGTTTTCTTTTGAAATAAAAAAAGTTTACTAAGTATTATAAAAAAAGATAAATTAAATAAATATTGAGACTTACTTAAAGAAAAATTTGATTTAAAGAAAAGTAATCAAAAACTTTTAAATTTGAAATCTACTTTGGAATACAGATTATCAGTTAGCCATCCGTTAATAGAATCAATATGATTTTGAATTGGTTTTCATAATTGAGATTTACCCAAGGATGTTAGATTTGAAATAGAAAATGCTTATAATGATTGAATAATAAAAATTTTATTAACAACTTCTACTTTATCTGAAGGAGTAAATTTACCAATAAAGAATTTAATTTTTCATAATATTTATTGAATATCTATTTGATATTTTAGAAATATTATATGAAGAGTATGAAGAGCAATGAAGGAATCAGAATGAAATATATTTTTTATTAATTCTGATGGATGAAAAATAGTACATAATAAAAATGAAAAATTAGTTATAAAAAGTTTTTTATCTAATGTAGAATTTATAGAATGAAGAAATAAAATTTATAGTGATTTTTTAGATTATGTATCAAGGTTAGATGAAGAAGAAAGGGATATAATTGTGAAGAAATTTGATAGATTACAGATATTTATATATTCTGTTTACGAATATATGAAAAATAATAATACAGATATATCACTAGATGAGGTTAAGAAAGTAATTTCAAATTGATTATATTTTATTGATAAAAATGATATAGATAGAAATAATTTTAATAGCTATTATAATTATGCATATAATAGAGTAGAAGAAATATATAATGAAAGTCCTTATACACTTAATTATATTAATAAAACTTGATTATCTGATAACTCTTTTTGGGAATTATATGAAATATGTAAACTGATTAATTTTGAGCCAAATCAAGATATTAGTATTTTGTGAGTTTTAATTTTGAATCCATATCCAGATTACAAAGAATTAATTACAGAAGATATATTTAATAAATTATTAGAAATAAAAGAATTTAAAAAGACCATAGTAAAAAACTCTTTTGAAGATTTAGATAATTATAATATTCTAATTTCTTGGATTAAATGAGATAGTTTTATAGAAATTAGAGATAAATTTTTTATTTATGAAAATGATATAGTTAAAAGAACAAGTATAGCTGTTAAATATATAACTTCTATATTTGAATATATTCTTCCTTGGACATTTAGTTCATTAGCAGTTGTTTGAGAATGAATTAAACTGTCTGTCAATATATTAAAAGAAATTAGATTATTACCGTTAAAAGTAAAACACTGAGTTTGAACTGAATATTGAATAGATTTAGTTAAATTATGAATTGAGTATCATGAATTATTACATCAACTAGAGAGTTTATATATAAAAGATAAAAAAGAACATGATGAAAATTCAATAGAAATATTTTATGATATTTGAGATTGGTTATTAAATAAATCTTTCCATAGTTTAGAGAAAAGTATTTCATCACTAAAAAACAATATATCTTTTATAAAGAATATATGAAAAGTAAAAAATAAATTAAAACCAAAGACTAATGAATTAAAAGAAAATTGAAGATTATTATTTAAAGTCCAGTGAATTTTTAGTTATGAATTTAAAAATTATAATATTACTAATATAGATAATATAGAATACTTTAGGTTTAATAGGCAGTATAATAATCCATATGATTATTTTGCTATAAAAATTTATTATTGAGATTGATTTTTATGATATGTTGAATCTAATTATTCAGAAGAATTATCAGATTACTTACAAAATTGAGAAGAATTTGAAGTTATAGATTTAAATAATGATTGAAATAATATATTTTTAACAATACATTTCTAATAAGATGATAGTATTTTTATGCTATATTTATAGTGAATTCTAAACTTCACTCATATACTCAAAACAAAGCTTCCTCAATAAAAAAAAGAGGATTTGCTTACCGCGGAAAAAAACACTTGAAAACTTCTGGGAGCTCATATACTAGAGGGGAGGCGTTAGAAAAGAAGTAGAAGCCTCAAAGAGAAATTTAATGATATAATCTATTTTTATGAAACAACCAACACTCTATATGTTTGCTGCATGCCCATTTTGCCAGAGAGTTCTTGATTTTTGTGTAATGCACAGCATTGATCTTGAGATAAAAGACGTGAGAGAGAATGAAGATTTTAGAGAAGAACTTATTGTGCTATGAGGGAAAAAACAAGTTCCATTTCTCAGTGATGAAGACGCTTGAGTACAAATGTATGAATCATGAGATATTATTACGTATCTTGAAGAGAAGTATCTTGGATAGTTATTTTCTAAAATTCTTGTATGTGAGATAATTTTTATATTTTTGATGCCATTACTCTTGATAATTCAGCTTTTGTAGGCTGAATTATCTTTTTATCAAGTGTAAAATCTATTTCTTTTGACTTGAGTGCGTAATCTTCATCTTGAAGTAAAAATTTAAGTAGCGCAATCATCGCATCTTCTTTATTTACAGTTTTTACACGTACAAAAGGGATTCATATACGATGATATATTTTTGAAAGAATATCTCTCTGCTCAACTATTAAATCATACTTTTCAGGTGCTGTTGCATCAGTAACTGAGTATCTATGATCTCTGAGTGGATCTTCTTTTCTTTCATGAAGCCTCTTTATTTGTTGTGCTTTAGTAATTTCAAAGAAGAAATTTCTTATCTTTAGGTTTGGATATTCTTCCAAAAATCTTTCAAGTTCAGGTGCAAGTGTTTCAAGAAATTCTTCATATTGCTCTGGTGAACAGTACCCATATAATTTTTGTATAAACGCACGATTATTCCAACTTCTATCGAGAAAAACAGTTTTTCATTCTCAAGGCATTGCTTCATTTTCATATCTTTGAGTTATAAGCATTTGATTCTCCTGCGGTGTTGGTTTATCAAGAGATACTCTATCAATCACATTGCCAATTGCGAAAATTGTAGAAGGATTACTGAGTTCAGTTGAAATAGAGGTTTTTCGTGAGCCATCAAAACCATCAATACCAATTATATTTCTTCTTCCCTCAATCACAGTATGAACAAGAAATTTTTTAAATTCATACTTAAGCCTTTGTAATTCTCAATATCATAATTTTTGTCTAACTTTTTTCGTTATATCAGTTTTCAGCATTGTATCTCGATATTCTCTTGCTTCATCTCTTAGTTTTTCAGAAATATCTACGCGTATTCAATTCATAATTTCAAAATTTATTTTATATTATATATATTTTATAGCTATAAAATATATATTGTCAAATAAAAATAGTAGAGTTTGAAATACTTTTGGATTATTTAAGGTTTTTTCTTATAATCCTTTGTGTATTTTATATATTAAATAATGGTATTATGGATTTAACAGGAGAAAATTTTGCAGCTGAAACAGCTGATGGACTAATGCTTGTAGACTTTTGGGCACCTTGGTGTGGTCCTTGTCAAGCGATGATGCCAGTACTTGCGGAGTTTGAAGAAAAAACAGGAGTAAAAGTAGGAAAGATAAATGTAGACGAGCAATGAGAGCTCGCAGGACAATTTCGTGTTATGAGTATCCCTACTCTTGTTGTGATGAAAGATGGAAAGGCAGTGGAACAATTTGTAGGAGGAAGAACTCTCCAAGAGCTTACAGAAGCAGTTGAAAAACATAAATAATCTTTGCGAATTGTAACAAAAAACTTCCCTAAGAGGGGAGTTTTTTGTTACTTTATTTTTCATTTCACGTTTCTATATATGTTACTTTATTTTTTTTAATTACAGTAGTATGAGAAATATTTTCTTATTGGTTTTAATCTTTGGGATTTGATGTTTTTCACAAGTTTGAGCGATGCTTATTATATCACCTCAATATGAGACGTACAATGAGTTTGCTCAAAGTGAAGATGCAAAAATGTGTTCTGTAGTAACGGACGGATGTAATCGTTGGAATTACCAAGACGGTGAAATGTGAGATCCAATCGTTGCTTGTCGTGTAACAGAAGATTTTGTATTTTCTTGGTCTTGTAGTGAATATGTCGAATGAAGTCCACTTTATGTGAATAAAAATTATGAAACTACTATTATGCATACTGGATATATTGATCCATTAAGCATGCAGGAAAGATGAGTACATACTGCTATATTAGAACAACTTTCTATAGCTGAAATGGATAAAATAGCTGACTTTAGTCAAAAGTATATAGAGTTACGGTCTGTATATCCTCTAGAAAAACATGCAAGACTTTATGCAAGTATGTATGCAACAATTCAAAAATATATTGACACTCTAAGGTCCTCTGTTTGAAATAATCAGAATCGCACACTTCTTATGCTTCAATTTATACAAATAGAGATTAAGTTACTTTCATATGATTATGCTCCAATCGCTTCTGCTTGAGAAGTGTACGTATGTGATGATGTAGAATATACTGTTTTTAGGAAAGATTATCTCATTGACGATATGATGTTTTCAGTTGACGCGAATGATATACATGTAAGTGATGGTGAATTTTTTCTCCCAAATTACATTGCAAGTTTAGAGGTATCCGCATCAGGTGAAAAATATATAGGATATCATACAGAAACTCAAGAGGCATTTACATTTTGATTTAAGGATGATACTATGAGTGTATATAGTGATGATAGGCTTATTCATACTTGTTCAAGATAAGTTATATAAAAACATAAAAAAACAATCTCGTATCTGCGAGATTGTTTTTTTATGTTTTTTAATTATAGTAAAGCATATGATTATATCAGTAAAAAATCTATGAAAAAAATATACAAAGATAAAATTCTTAATATCTCGTGAACTGATGTATTTGATCAAACATTTTTTTTTGAGCTACTTATTCCTGATTATCAAAACTCTGGCGTAGAAGTCGTGTATATACGAGATCTGCTTGAATCATATAAAAATGAAGAAATACTAAAAAAAGTCTCACAAAAACCTGCGATGTATAGTGAAGTTTATAGCCCAAAAGACGAACTTGTGATATTTACTGAGCTTTTTGAGAATGCGCTAAAAAATAATAAAAAAATACACATCGTCGGAGTCACACTCTGAGAAGAAATAAAAATGCTCGAAGCATACTATGAAAGTTTAGGATTTCTCAGAGAAGATATCAATGCTTTTGATGTGGATTTTTCTGTGCCACTTGTTACGGTAAGCTGTCACATAGAAAACCTTATATGGAAGGGGAGTGATTATAAATCTCAGGGAGAAAAAATATTTTTTACCCCACCTATAAGAGAATCAGGACAAAATAAGGCTCTTTTTAAGGGGATAACTCGGTGAGTGATAGCAGGGATAGAAATAAGTCCGGACTCTAGGGGGTCCGGACTTGCAGAGAGATTTTTTACTGAATGTATCACAAGTGAAAAGATTCTTGCACTTAATCTTGCAAAAGTTCTTAGGTATAATCTTGAGGAAGTAGGGATATGAGGTGAGCTGAGAGAGATGAGGGTAGAGTATTAGTACTCCGTACAATAACTCTATCCTGAATCCTTTCTCTTCCAGAAGAGAAAGAGGCTGCATAATAACATCATAAAGCTATGTGAAGAAAAATACCTGATATCATAAAGCAAGTAGCTCGTGATTTGAGAAAAAATATGACGATATGAGAGTGTCAGTTTTGGAATACAGTAAAAAGTGAAAAAATAGGTATAAGAATGAATCGACAAGCCCCAATATATCTATTTACGGAGAATTCTTGACTCGATAGATATATCATTGCAGATTTTTATTGTCCAGAGAAAAAGCTTATTATTGAAATAGATGGAAGTATTCATCACAGAGAAGACGTATATCTTCTTGATAGAGAAAAAGAAAATTTTTTAAGTCAGACTTGATATCAAGTGTTGAGATTTACAAACGCTGAAGTACAAAAGAGTATGAAAGTTATCATAGAAACAATTCAGAATTATAAACTGTAGCTCCTTTCTCTTCTGGAAGAGAAAGGATTCAGGATAGAGTTACCTTGTGAAGCTTAAACTTCAAGTTAGGATTATCCCCCAAAAACCTTTCTCCAAACCTTATCTTCAAGCGCTTGCATTTCCTTGTATTGCTCATCGCTTTCATGGTCGTATCATAGGAGATGTATCACAGAGTGTATCACAAGTTTATAAAACTCTTTTTCAGTTCAGAGACCGTATTCTACTCATTGTGATATGATCTTTTCTTCACAAAATACTATTTCTCATGCAAGGTCTTCCTCAGAGAGTTCACTGTAATCATCATGATAGTGAAAGCTCAGAACATCTGTGACACTATCTTTTCATCTATAATCCTTGTTCAAATTTTGTATACTGTGAGGGTCTAAAAATACGAGATTTACGACTCAGCTTTGCTTTTTGTTTATAGTATCAGATATACATCTTGAGATATCGTCAAGGATTTTTTGAGAGATAAGAAAGTTTGGTTTTTCGAGAATTTGAAGCGAAAACATGTAAGAAGAAAGTAAAAATATATATAATTCTCAGTATAAAAAGTTTGCTCTTAAAGTAAAGTCTGAGTATAATGCTTGTGTCTTCTGTTTTACAGGCTGCGCGCTTGATAATTTTTTCCTTACACCAAAAAATTATCTGCAGGTGTTCTACACTAACTATCTGGGTGAGGGTTTACTCCTTCCGAAAGATACTGGCTCCTGCTAAATTCGTATTTCCTAAGGAATACAAAATCTCAGGCTGACCGTAAAATGGAAAACTTCAATTATATAAAAAAATCATGTCTTCGGGCTTGATTTTTTTTGTATTAAAGTATACTTGCACAAGTATTTTTAAGGATAATATAATGTCGATAATTACAGATCAACAAGCACAAAAACTTCGAGAGGCATGAATAGGAGTTCCATATGTAAATGAAACTTGTATCGGATGCTCTGCATGCGTTGCAATATCGCCAGATGTTTTTGAGCTCAATGACGAAGGGAAGAGTGAGGTAATAGAACTAGAGAGCTATGAGGGGTTCGATGTGGATGATTCTATTGCTGCGTGTCCAGTTGATGCTATCTCTTGGAGAGAGTAAAATTTTATATAGAGTAAAAAAATCCCCCATATGGGGGATTTTTGAATTAAGTATTATACAACAGTACTTATTTCTTCTTCGTCCTGACTCTTGTACATATTTTCTTGCTCTGGAGAGTTTTTTTGATGCTCATCTTTTATGCGAAGATAAAAGATGTATCCAAATATAGTTCAAAACACAATTCATAGAGTTTCTATAAGTGTTGCAAGTATACCATGAAACATTTCACGTCATCACATATCACTTCGTAGTGCTGCTATATCATCAAAGCTTAATTCTCATGATTCTATTTTTTGCTCAAGTTGTGCTTGTTTTAAATCTGGATTGACTCATGTTATAGCACCTACAAGAGCTCATAGTATGCCAGTAAATATTCCTATCAAAAATCACAAGAGTAAGAAATTTCAAAAGAGTCTCCATACTTTTCCCTTTGTTTCTTTAAGTCATGCTTGAAAATTCTCTTTTGAGAAATCTTCAGTATCTATAGCACTATAAAGACGGAATGTTGACCTAAGTCACCTGTACGCCATATAGACTATACATACAAAAAAAGATGCAAATACTAAGAGTCACGCAATAGTAAATAGTGTTCCTATACCAGTAATAACTGCAAGCAATACCACTAAAAGCCCAGATATAAGTATGAGCGCAGGAGTGAGAAATACATATTGGAATATATACCAATATACTTTTAATACATTCCAAAACTGTAAAAAACCGTATTTTAAATTAACCATAACATCAACCGGCTTTTCATGAATTGTATCACGAATAGATTTTATAGTTGCTACTAATACAGGAATATAGAAAATCATATATAATAGAAATCAAGTTATTCATAATGATATAATAATCCCTGTTGAAATGAGATTTTCAGTAAAAAACCCTATTACTTCTCGTTCTGGACTTACCCCTAATGTCATTGCTTCAATAGCCTTGTTCCAAACTCATAAACTTACTACAAGCGCGATAACGTTGTAAAAAATACAAGAATACTGAGTGGAACGAGATTCTTTTTATAAAGATGAAAAGTTTGTTTGAGTCTTTCTCAAACAGTTTCCTGTGACCTAAATGGTATATGTTCCATAGTATTGAGTGAAGAGATAAAGTACTTGTGATTGTAAGAAAAAGGTAAGAGGAGTCAAGTGTTCTGTGTGTACTATAAAAAAATCTCGTCGCAATTGCGACGAGATTTTTTTATTTTTCTCTTTTGGTAGTCCCACGGAGAATCGAACTCCGGTTCCGGGAATGAGAATCCCGTGTCCTAACCACTAGACGATGGGACCAAAATCCTCTCTCAATTCATTTTCTAGAG
This sequence comes from Candidatus Altimarinota bacterium, assembly GCA_022565555.1. Taxonomy (GTDB): domain Bacteria; phylum Patescibacteriota; class Gracilibacteria; order BD1-5; family UBA6164; genus JAACSU01. The sequence continues at coordinate 3,002 of JAIUMN010000033.1, read as the reverse complement.
AGGATGTTTATCAGGCTTACCCGCTTATTTTTGCGCGAAGTTCTGCAAGTGTCATATTGTCTACATCAGTAGTAACACCTGTAGCACGAGCAGTCCCCATAATAGTCTTCATTGCTCCTGCGAGATCATATGCGTTAAGGTCTGGCATCTTTGTTTCTGCGAGCTCTTTAAGATCATCAAAACTAAGGTGTCCTACTTTTTCTTTCTGAGGAATCTTTGATCCTGATTTGAGATTAAGTTTGTTTTTGATAAGTACTCCTGCTGGTGGTTGTTTTACTACGAATTCAAATGTTCTATCTTCATATACTGTAATAACTACTGGAAGTTTTACTCCCATCTTGTCTTTTGTACGCTCGTTGAATTGAGACGTAAACTCTTGAATAGGTACTCCGTATTGTCCAAGTGCAGGTCCTACTGGAGGAGCTGGGTTTGCTTGTCCACCGTTAATCTGTAACTTAATATACCCCTTTACTTCTTTCTTAGCCATAATAACATAGTTAGTTTTTTACCAACAACGATGAAGATCTTTCACTCCAATGAAGTTGAAATAATATTACTTTGAAAAACATACTTTCACTCAAAGCGAAGAGATTGTATAAATAATATCATAAAAATCAAGTTTTTCTCTCTAAAAATTTTATCGTAGTATATGAACTGTTTTAGGATGATAACATCATATGATGAGGAGAAGTGAGGCTGTAGTAATCATTACTCAACTATGGATAAATATGCTTTCTTGAGCGATATATATCCCAAAAAGTGCCCATAAAAAGACATAACTTGGAATAAAAGACTGCTTCACTTTTAGGGTATAGAGGAGTACAAAAAATCATATAAATAAACTCACTATAGTTAAGAAATCTGGCATGATATACCAGTTAACTGAGACTAGAAAAATATGGATATTTGCTATAAAGGCTACAAATATCCATCAGAGATAAAGTTCAAGAGTATATTGAAAATACCTATCATGATATTTTTCTTTCCTGAGATAGAGATATACGAGACTTGTAAATAATATAAGCATCACAATAAGACTGAGTCCTATCATATCAAAATGCCAAGGAAGAAGCCAGATAACACTTAAAAACATAGTTCCTGCGAGATATAGGTATTTTTTTCAAATAGTTTTTCTAGCAATAAAAGTATGAAGACCTAATACTATCCAAGAAAGATATATAAGACTCCATATACTAAAAGTAAAGCCAGCTGGAGTTATGCTTGTAGAGTACATATTTGAAATATCTCCTTGCGTTACTCATCAAAGTGGAATAAGTGAGATAACGCTTGTGAGTACGATACTTATGAGTGCAATAGAAAGAAAAAGATATTTCATTATCTATTTGGATTAGTTGATACTACTTGCTCCTCAAAGTATGAAGCAAGTACTTGTATACCTACATGCTCTGCTCATGCAAAAAAGAGTCCTTGCCCAACTCAAGAATTAAGAAGTATGTATTTTTCTTGGTCAGTAAGTTTAAAAATATTTTGAAGTGCATCGATTGAGGCAGATGACTGCTTAAGGAGTATCTGAATCGAAGAGTTCGTGATAATAGGCTTTCCATATGAACTCATTGCAAAGTCTTCTACATCTTGAGTGATAGTTGTTACACCAAGATTATATTTACGAGCACGCTTTACGAGTCAGAAAAGAAATTTTGCAGAATCATCATGTTGCATAATATTCCACGCCTCATCTATAACGAGAATACGCTTTTTATTTGAACTTCGGACTTTATTCCATATATGACTGAGTATTACATACATCGTAGAAGGACGAAGTATGTCATCAAGATCACGTACTGAAAATACCTCGAGTCATTCTCATAAGTCTATATTTGTTCTTTGGGAAAATATTCATGAAAATATTCATGAAGTATATTTTTCAAGTCGAGTTACAAGTGAAGTAGCACCAACCATTGTTTCAAGTACATCTTGAAGTTCCTGCATGATAGGTATTTCTTTTCCTATAACATCATCATCTTCTATAGTGATTCACTTAAGAGAATATGTTGTCATAAGGGCTTTTTCCATGAGTGATTCTTCCTCTGGGGTCATTTTTCCAAGAAGAAGATTCATAAGTCAGAGAAGATTTATGATAGAGGTACGCAAGAGATCTCATGGGCGACTCTCGTGATCCTTCATTCCGAGTGGGAGATCAAATGGATTGATACGCTCATTTGAGTTGAGACTTACATCAAGATAACTCCCTCATACAGTATCCACCAACGCCTTATACTCATTTTCTGGATCTATAACGATGACATCAATTCCCATCATAAGCATACGTAGTATCTCAAGCTTTACTGCAAATGATTTTCAAGAACCCGACTTTGCAAAAACACACATATTTGCATTTTCAGTCTTAAATCTATCAAAGAGTATGAGTGAGTTATTATGAGTATTTACTCCATAGAGTATTCCGTCATCATGAGAGAGGGTACTTGATGAAAATGGAAAAGTTGTTGAAAGTCCTCATGTTGAGATATTTCGATATACTCAGAGCTCATCTCGTGCGAATGGACCAGTACTTACAAATCATTGCTGAGGACGAAGATAGCATTGTTTTTGAAGAACATTACGACCAGCAAGTATAGTTTCTATATCTTTCCCAATACGTGTAAGTTTGTCTTCCTCTTCTGCATAGATAGTAATATAGAGTCACATATGAAAATATTTTTCCATACCACGTACGAGTTTTGCTCGTAGCTCTTCAACATCTTGTATCTGTGCTTCAAGTCACGGATCATTTATGAGTCATTTATCAGCATTGATTGAACGTTCAGAATGGAGCTGCGTCAAACGTTTTTTTAAGTATTTTTGAACAAAAGCAGCATCAATAGGGTATACATAGAGAGAAAAATCAAACTTTACATCCCAATTTATCAGCGGAGCAAGCCAATTTCCTTCAAGAAAGTTTGGATATGAGTAAACAAAAAATGTTTTTACATAGGTATTATTGATACGAAGCTTGTCAGGATACACATGCATATATGCAGGAG
>JAIUMN010000032.1 GCA_022565555.1 Candidatus Altimarinota bacterium | reverse complement strand
TATCGAGATATAAGTCCCCAAAATATCCCCACAAATGCTTCTTTAGTATATCTTGAAGATACTGCTTCTCAGGTAAATCAAGATGCACTCTTTTTTGCATTTTATACCTATGCTGTATCGCAATATACAACTGAATTACATCAGATTGAGAGACTTATAAAAAATTATATCGAAAGTTTTTTATCATATTATAAAGACAACTCAAGCGCTATGCAGTATTTCTCTTATCTTCTAGAGGAGAAATTGATGGAATTTCTGAATAATCCACAAAATACCCCTCACTCATTAATGCTCCTGCATTTATCAGAATATATCCGTATATCTCAGATGTCATTTAATAGTTCAGATCGTGAAAAGAAATCTTTGCTTTATATTTATCAAGATGTTATTGAGCTTTTGGAGTGATATATAGGAGGCACATTTTTTCAGCCTGAAAGAACACAAACAAATCTTCTCACGCAAGATAGAACTCAGAGCTTAAGTTCACCAGAATTTATTGAACTAGAAAAAAATGTACTCTCTTTATTTCGATACTACACTACAAATGATACCTTGCTTGATGAGGAGATTTTACGTGATAGTTTATTGAGAATTTCAATCAGGAGAAATTATCTTTTATTTCTAGAATATATCGCTGCACTTAGGAATTATGAATCCTACACACTTTTATATGATACAGTTTCAAGAGAATTACTTGATCGTTGAAGATGAAATGATGAAAATCAAATAATTACTCAAGCTAGTATTTTAGAATACTTATCGCAATTCCAAGGATTTTGACTTGCAAATGCAAGTATAGATATATGAGATAATTGACATGTGAAGGTAGAATGAGTTTCACTTTCTGGAAGATCCCTTTCTTTTACACTTCTTCCACGTTTATGAAATAGGCTTCGGGATATAGTAGTAGATGGTGATGAGTTAAATTTTGAATATCCACTTGATGATATAGAATTTGATTGGAATGAAAGAAGGCGTACTGCAAGTGAAAATGAAAGAGATAGATACGACTTTAGAAGATTTTTTCTCATTACTTTTGTTGAAACAAGAAGAGATATAGATCGTGATATCATTGTAGATCACGGTGAATCAATTCAAGAAGATAGAGTTATTGCAGTATTTAAGAGAGAGACGCTTTTGGGGGAAAATGGTGAATTTTTACGCTTTGCTGATATTATGTATTTTACATATAACGATATCATAGTTGAGAGAAGAGATGATACATTTAATATATTCCTAAAAGATATATGACTCCGACTCACTCCACAAGAAAATAGGAATAATAGAATATTTGAGTGATTTTTTTCATCTGAATATATTCTTACAGACACCCATCAGGATTTTCGAGATATGAAGATAAATTTTTACGTAGATAGAGAACGAAGCGATAGAACAGTTTTTTGAGAAAATACGCTTCATATCGTATGAGATATAGCACGTGATGATACACGAGCTATATTACAAGATATTACCCAAGAGCTACAGAATATATTGTCTCTTTACAGTACACTAAATAATGAAATGAACTTATGAGAAGTGCTTATTCAATATTACCCACAAAACAAAAATCTCAGAATCCGTTTTGATTTTTGAGAAGAAAGACATACTATTGTTTACGCTTCTTCTATGATTCAAAATTACATAAGAGGAAGAGAAAGAGTAATATCAGAGGCTACTCCAGTTAATAGATTATTTGAATATTTACAATAACATGAAAAAGAAAAACAATCTTACTGTAAAAATTATGGCAAGTCTTGCACTTGGCGCTATCGTTTTGAGTGTTATATGAACAGGATTAATTTTTTTATATGAGATATATTTTAACACTCCTTCTCAAGTAAATGATTTGAGTCCTGAGGAGCTTGAACGTTTGATACAAGAGCTACGACTTGAGCAAGAAGATACAGGGGAAGATATGAGTATAATAGACGAATCTAGTCGTGAAGATGAATATGAGGAAAACGTACTTCAGTAAGTCAATCGTAAGAGAATAATGTAAATATACGAAAAATATTTTATTTTTCGTATATTTTTATATACTTGAGCTAATAAATTTTATTTTCAACACTATGAATCATAGATGAATCGCTTTTATTGTGCTTTTTGCACTTAGTTTATTTTTTTTAACTTCTTGTTCAGGAGATGAAGATACAGAAGAATATACATCTGAAAAACAAGATTTTTTTATAGAAACACGACTTTGAAGTGATTTAAAAAATGAAAGTATCATTGAAAAAGTAGGACAAGTCCGAAGTACTCAAGATATACAAGTTTCTTCACAGGCATCAGGACGCGTAGTATCACTAAATGTTCAAAAATGACAGCGCGTAACTCAAGGACAAGTTATTGCAGAATTACAAGATATTTCTTGAAATATCATATTTTGATCAGAGCGTGCTGATGTATGACTTGAACGAGCGATGATACAGAGAGATTCAACACTCTTAACGCTTGAGAAGCAACTTTTTGATATATGAGTACAAATCGAAAGTACTGAAAGATCCCTTATAACTCTTAGAAGTGATAGGGAACAAAATATTCGTTTACTTGAGGATAATGTAAGCTCTGCAAATATCTCAGACATTGATTCAAGAAGTTTTCTACAGCTTGAGCAGTTTGATGCAAACCTTGAAAGACAGAGACTTGAATATGAGACTCGACTCATTTCAGATAATCAAACAAGAGAAAGTTTTATAGATTTTTTTGGGAGTAATGAGAATACCCTGCGAGTACTTCTAGATAATGTTATTGACTTTGCTGATCCTATATTTTCTGTTACAGAGAAAAATAGGTTTTCAAATGCCCGTTTTACTACTTTTCTTGGTGCAAGAAATAGCGCTCAAAGATCCGCAACAGAAACTCTTTTAAAGGAGTTAATAGAACTTAGGGAGTCTGGATATTTTTCAGACTTTAGGAGTGATTTTGTCGGAAGAGATTTGTCTGATGAAGAAATACTTCTTGGTTTTGAAGTCCTTACTGATGGATATGAGATATTGAGGAGATTTATTCCTGAGCTTAATGAAACACTCAATAATACTATAGAAAGTGCCTGACAACTCTCCCAAACTGAGCTTCAATGATGGAAAACTCAAACTCAAGGGTTTCAGTCATCTTTTTCTGCAAACTATAGCGCATATATAAATACGCAAAATCAGGCAAGTGCATTTTTAAGAACTTATGAGAATGCACAAGAATCACAGAAACGATCAATAGAGCTTCAAGAAAAAGAACGTGAGATACTTGTTCGAACTTTGAGTTCATGAAGCCTGAGTGCGGAAGTAGGAAGAGATCGTGCAATTCTTTCAATTGACGATCAAATTACCTCGCTTGAGACACAACTTTCTCAGCTAAAAAATACTAAAGAAACTACGGAAAGAAACTATGAGATTACACAAAAAAGTTTAAATAATGCAATAAATGAGGCAACTATTGGGCAAAGGCAGTCATCACTTGAGCTTTCAAAACTTATTGTTCGTGCCCCGATAACATGAGTTATTGAGGATGTCCTTATAGATTTATGACAAGAGATACAGATGGGAACTCCTGTTATTTCACTTCTTGCAGAAAGTACTCCCGAATTACAAATATCCGTTTCAGAATATGAACGTAATCTACTTACTCTTTGACAAGAGGTATTTGTAGATATAGGAAAAGAACGTTATAGATGAAGTATAACAGCTATTTCAGAAGTTGCTGATAGAAGATTCAATTATTCTATAAGTGTGATTTTTTCTTGAGCCCAATCATCCCTTGGAAGTATAGCACGGGTAAGTATGCCAGTTATGAATGATGATTTTCTTCTCCCACTTCGACTTATAGAGGCGATATGAGAAAGTCAATGACGTGTTTCAGTCTATAAAAATGGAAATATATTGAATGTACGCTTACGTCTCTGACGAGTTTTTGGAGATAGTATAGAAGTTCTTTCTTGTGCGGAGGAGTGTGACACTCTTGAGATTATTTGGAATGATATCTCAAACTATAATAGTAATGATTTTACTCTCAAAAGACGATAATATATGAAGAAGTTAGAGTTAACATTTTTCTCTTTTTGGGTAGAGAGATATAGGGTATCGTTTTTAATATTTTTTCTCATAATTGTACTTGGAGTTTTTTCTCTTATTACAGTACCAAAAGAGTCGAGTCCTGATATTGAGTTTTGAATTATCTCTATAGTAACAACTAATCAGTGAGTCAATCCAGCTGATATGGATAGTCTTATAACTGAGAAAATAGAAAAAGAGATAGAGGATATAGAGGGTATTTCAAAGATAACATCAAGCTCTTCTGTTGGAGTGAGTTCTGTTATTGTGGAGTTACGTAATGATGCAGTAACCCGTGATATACTTACAGACATTCGTGATAGAATCGATAGGATATCATTTCCTAGTGATGCTGAAACTCCGCTTGTACGTGAGATATCTACACAAAATGAACTTCTTTATGAAGCGCTTATCTATGCTCCAATAGAAAGCATTACAACCTATGAATTATTTCAACGTGCTAGACAGATACAAACTGAACTCGCAGGGACAAATCGTATAAAATCTATAGATATAGGAGGAATTTGAGCCGATCCATTTTGACTAAGCTCTGATGCCGATGGATATGAAATACAAGTACTTGTATCACAAGACAAGCTTGAGTCACTTTGACTTAGTCTTTCAGGACTTGCGCAAACAATACGTTCCTATAATCGAAATACTCCATTATGAAACTTTCAAGTAGGAGAAAAGTTTTATGATTTTCGTGTAGAAGCAGAACTTACGAGTATATTTGAACTCGGAGAGATTATTATTAGTGGATCTTGAAACTCTTTGGTGCGTCTTCGTGATATAGCTGAAATCAATAAAACTTATGATGATTCAAGTATACGCAGACTAGGTATGTATGAAAAAAATGGGTATATATTTCTTACTCTTTCAGTAAATAAAAATGATTGAGATAATGTATTTACTGTCTCTAAGCAATCAAAAATTGCCCTTAATGAGTTTATGTCTTCTACTCCTTGATTTGAAGACATTGAAATACTCTATTCTCGAGATCTTGCTGAAATCATTATTGAAGATTATAAGAATCTTGCTAAAACTGCTATTCAGACCCTTGTTTTAGTATTTTTAACGATATTTATATTTGTATGATTAAGAGAGTCTCTTATCGCATCTATTGTTCTTCCATTAGCTTTTCTTGTAACTTTTATTGTTTTAGATTTACTTGGACTTTCTCTTAACTTTCTTACAAACTTCTCGCTTGTACTCACTCTCTGAGTCGCTATTGATACTATTATTGTTATTATAGAGTGAGCATCTGAACGGCAACGACTCTGATATAGTCGGAAAAATGCTATTATACTTGCAGTATATGATCTTAAGAAACCTCTTATAAGTGGTACAGCAACAACACTTGTTGCGTTTCTTCCTATGATATTTCTTCCATGAGTTATAGGAAAGTTTCTTGCTTATATTCCGATTACTGTATTTTCGACACTCCTAGCAGCACTTATCCTCTCTCTTACTATTGCATGAGCACTGTATCTTAAGCTTGCTCCAAAATCAATTCGGTATCATAAGCTTGATGCGTGGGAGAGTACACTTACTTCTGAAGAAAAAGTATTTTTAGAAAAAGAGCGTAGTTGAAAAACTCTTGTAGATGAAGCAGGCTATACTCTCCGTGAAAAATTCCTTGCATTTTTATGAAAATATTATACAAAACTTCTGTATGTATTTTTAAATAGTCGAAAATCTCGAATAATTGCAGTTACATTTCCATTTATTCTATTGATACTGAGTTTTATATTTCTATCGCCTCGTATCTGATTCGTACTTTTTCCCGATACAGATAATGCTATCATAACTATAGATATCACAGCTCCTGCTTGAGTGAGTGAAGAGTATCTATCTCCATATATTCCTCAAGTTGAATCAAGTATAGTACATATCGAAGAGTTAAAACTTTACTATGTTACAGTTTCATGAAATAAAATTCAAGTGTATATTGAGCTGACTGATCCAAAGTTGAGGCAAGCTCAAGGGAAACGTGATGTATTTGAGGTAGAATCAGAGATACTTGCAGCGCTTTCTTCCTTAGCATCTGAGGGGCTACAAGTAGAAGCACAGACGATATCCAATGGTCCACCATCATGAAGTCCTATAGGAGTAAAGGTACAGGCTCGTTCTACTAATGATCTCGATTCACTTCGTAGTGTTGCTGATGACTTTAAGTATTATGCACAATCACTCCAAGGAGCGAGAAATATTACTCTTAGTTCACCAGAAACCCCAGGACAATTTATCTTTGAACTTGATCGTGAAAAGATAGCTTTCCTTTGAATTACTCCTGATGAAATACTTAATCCTATTCGTCCCCAGCTTTTTTGAGCAAATGCTTGAACTCTTACATCACTCTATGAGGATAATGACATAATTCTCAAAATAGATAGCTTTTCAAATGGTGTTTCACCACAAGATATTGAAAACATACGAGTCCAAACGCAGGCAGGAGAAATACGTGTTTGAGATTTTATGGTATATCGATTTGAGCCAGCACTTTCAAGCATTGGTCGTGAAAATGGGAGTATTACTATCAGTATAAATGGAGAACTTGATCCTTGAGTACTTCCAAGTGATATACAACCTAAGCTTATAGAGTACGCAGAATCTTATGTTTATCCAAATGGTATTTCATTTGTTGCCTGAGGAGAAAACGTTGAAAATGCAGAACTCATACAGGCAACAGTACGCTCATTTTTTATTGCAGTATTTTTAATATTTACAATACTTGTACTTCAGTTCAATTCTTACTCACAACCACTTATTATACTTTACTCAGTTGTACTTGCTATGCTTGGAGTAAATGTTTGACTTTTTATAACTTGAAATCCATACTCGATGACTTTCGGGATAGGATTTATAGCTTTGACCTGAGTTGTTGTAAATGATGCTATCATACTTGTAGATCGTATTAATCGCAATATAGAACGACTTAAAGATACTTTTGAGGGTTCACAACTACAACTTGAGGATTATATACGATCTCTCGTACAAGCTGGAGAATCACGTTTACAACCTATCATTGTAACCACTCTTACAACACTTTTCTGAGTTCTTCCACTTGCACTTCAAGATGAATTTTGGGCCTGACTTTGATTTACTCTTATATTTTGACTTTTTGCTGGTTCATTCATGACACTTTTTATTGTTCCATCACTCTACTATATGGTATACCTCCATAAAAAAATACGATCTTCATAATATATATTCTTTTAAGAAGTTCTCTTAGTATTATAATCCCATTTATACCAGTAATTAATTGACAATATAAAAATTATATGCAATAATATTATTGCATATAATTTTTAATTGCGTACAATTTGATAGAATCAGCTATACTCTGATACTATACATTTTTCGATAAAACACTGAAGTCAACAACGACAGTAGTGCTTTTAGTTGCAGTTTTGATATGTCTTGTAGGTATGTTACATCAAGTTGAAGCAAGTGCTCTCCAGTCAAACACACTTGGAGTAACGCAGTTAGAAAATATCTGAGATACACAGATTATAGAAATAGGTGAAAAAATCTATAAAGTATCTTTTCAGCATATTACTGATTAGCGAATATATATACGAGTTTCATCTGGAAGTACATACCCAAGTTTTAAAAGCTTCGCTTGCGAAGCTTTTTTGATTACCTCACTATATATCCGAAGTTCTCAGGCTATGAGAGACGAAGGACACTGTATACCTATACTTTTTTCCCTCAGAGTCACTTCAAGTTTTCCTACAGGATGTCATAGTTTTTCTTTCGCAATATCTTGAATTATTTTTGATACAAGGGCCGATATAATAGTTGTATCATTTCACTTTTTTCGCATTTGAACAAGGAGTGGAAGATTATTCTTCATATAACTTTAGATAAGAACTACAAACTCTCCTTTTATTTTTCCAGGATTCTTAATAAAATACTCTTGTACTTCAACTATACTTCCTCTGATATACTCCTCAAACTTCTTACTAAGTTCTCTTCCTATAACTATCTTATGTTCTTTTCAGAAATACTTCTCTAAATCAGAAAGAGTTTTTATAATCCTATGAACACTTTCGTATATTACAACTGTCTCTGAATAATTTTCAGAAATTCGTTTCAGAAGTGTTTGGCGTCATTTTTTTACTGGAAGAAATCACAAGTATAAAAAATGATGACTTGATTTCCCACTCGCTGAAAGTGCGGTAATTACTGCACTTGGTCAGGGGAGAGCTGATACCTCGTATCATGCCTCAAGTACTGTCTGAATTAAAGCATACCCTGGATCAGATATTCCAGGAGTTCCAGCGTCACTTACAAGTGCGACGTGTTTTCCATTACTGAGCATATCGAGGATCTTATCGGTTTTTGCTTGTCCAGAGTGTGAGTGATAGGAAATAGTAGGAGTTTGGATATCATAGTGCCTTAGAAGTACTCAAGTTGTACGAGTATCTTCACAAGCGATATAATTTACTTCTTTAAGGACCCTTAAGGCTCGAAGTGTAATATCTTCAAGGTTTCAGATAGGCGTTGGGACGATGGTGAGCATATTATTTTTTTAATCTTTCTATTTTCTCTCCTAAATTCTTGATATCATAGTTCATATTTGTTACTACTTTTTCGTTCTCTTTTTTATAGAGCTCGAGTTTTTTGTCAGCGCTATCTTGTAGTTTTGTGAGTGTTTCAGTAAAGCGAGACTCTATCTCACCCACGAGCTCTCATTGCTTAGAGAGAAGTTCTTCTTTGAGTTTGTAGTTTTCATCTTGGAGCTTGCGAGCTTGAGCATCTTTAAATATCCCGAGAAACTGAAATCACACCCAAAGGAGGATAATATAGAGGATAAAAAATATCGTAGAAAAAAGTATCACAGATATCTCAAAGCGAGCAATCCAAAAGAAATTTATTTCATGGCTTGCTGAAAATATCCCAAGATTGAGTATCAGAAGTCCAAGATAGAGAAGAGCAGGGAGGAGTAGGAGGAGTTTCATATCTAAAAATTATATTATGAGTTAAATAATTATCCTTCAACACTTCAGAGATTTGCAAGGATATAGAGGAGAGAATTTTTTTCTTTTACTTCTCAGATATATTTTTGTCTCGCAAACTCTGTATCAACTCTTGAGACTATACCCGAGTGTCTTTTTTCTCAAAGTATTTTTTTCCTTTGGAGTCAATCTAAGTGTAGGAAAAAATCACTTTCTAGCAAGGATTTTTTTTCGTAAGCATTTTTTTCGAGAAAATCACGAAATATGCTTTCGTAGTAATGTGTTTGTGTATTATTTTTATTATTTTTTATAAGTTCATAGAGTCTTCCGCTTGAGAGGATAAATCATTTTTCTATAAGTTGAAAGAGAGATTTTTCAAGAGGAGTATTTTGAGGACTTGGAAGTCTTCATTGATGTTTTATATATTTTCTCAAAGCTTTTGTGATATATTTTTCTACAAGGTTATCAAATACTTTTTGATATCAGAGTATGATCGCACTTCCATCGATATCAGGATGTTCTGACTGAACATCATAGAGAAGTTCGCTTCAGATAAGCTCTTTAATATCAGTATCTGAAAAGCTCATACATACTTCTGGAGGAAAGTAATTCTGAAGGTCTTCTGTGATACTTTCCTCACTTCTTAAGCTTTCTCAGAGATGTTTTTTTTGTTCAAGTACCTCACGTAACATCCACTGTTGTGCGTGTTTAAGTTTTTGTTCGAGTGTTGTCATATTACATAATTCAGATACGATATTCTATTTCTTTACTGACAAATGCTTTGTCTCGTCCATATTTGAGGCGTGAAAGTTCTATTAATGCTTTTGCAATTTTAGGATCTCCAGACTCAAGATACGGGTTAGTAGGAATGATAGAAAAAGGCGTGGAAGGTTGGTTGTCTATAGCAAGCTTCATAACTCCTTTAAACTTATCCATATTTATAAGATCAGCATCAGAAAAGCTTGGTTGAAAGTACTTTGCAAGAAATTCACCATCTTCAGGTCCTACCTTATAACTCATGACTGATCATACATTACCAAATATTGCTTTTTTAAGGTCAAGCGAGGATTTTGTGAGGGCATCGGATTGTTCAAGTTGTCAGAGATATTGATGTGCAAGTACAAGTCAGAGGCGATATTTACGAGCCTCTGAGAGGATAGATTCGATACTTGGAGTGACATAGTTTTGAAACTCATCGATATAGAGATAAAAATCTCGCCTTTCCGATTTTTCCATACGCTGTCTTTTCATAGCAGCAGATTGTATCTTGCTTACTATAATCATTCCAAGAAGTTTTGAGTTAAGATCTCATACCATTCATTTTGATAAATTGAGAAATAGTATTTTTCCTTCTTGCATTGAGTCTGCAATATTAAAAGAGCTTTTTGTTTGCCCAATGATATTGCGCATCACTTGATTAGTGATAAATCCAGTAAACTTAGCAGCTATAAATGGTATGATTTCTTGCTTTTCTCTTTGCCCCATACTTGCAAAGGTTTTTTCCCACCAAGCTTTCACTATAGGGTTTTTCACATTACGTACATGATCTTTTTGAAAATCATCATCAGTAAAGAGTCTGATAATATCTGTAAGCGCTCACCCTTGTGGGTATTCCATTAATGTAAGTACTCCATTAAGAAAGTAGTCTTGGATACGAGGACCAAATATTTCATTTCCAAAAAGTTTTATCATCATATTATTAGCATCTTGCGCTACCATATCTCGTTCTTCTGGAAGAGCTTCAAGGAGATTAAGTCCGATAGGCCGAGTTTCATCACTTGGATCAAAGACTATAACATCATCAGCCCGCTCTCTTGGTACAAAAGGAAGAAGATCCTTCACGAGATCTCCATGTGGATCCATGATTGCAATTCATTCACCATTTCTAAGATCTTGCCGTGCCATAGATTGAAGTATAGATGACTTTCATGTACCGGTTTGTCCTATAACATAAAAGTGTCGAAATCTATCTTCTGTTTTTATTCTGATTTCTTTTTTAACTCAACGAAATATATTTTCACCAAGTAAAAGTCCTTCTTTTGGTATATTTACTGGAGCTTTTACGAGCTTAAAGTTTTGCCAATGTATTTCGGGAGCTTGATTATAACGTATATGAGGAAAATGAAAAATAGAAGAAATTTCCTCTGTATTAAGAATCATTTTTTTCAGCCAAAAAGGGTGAGAAAAACTCCGATAGATAAAATTTTTAAGGAGTCTTTTTTGATTATGATAGAGTGTAGGGCTAAACTTATTAAGTTCTGGATAGGAAAACTGACTAAAGGAGGAGATGATATTTTTAAGCTCTGTATCAGCATCATGTTGGCTTTCTCATGTAGTAATAATACGTATCACAACTTGATATCCTGTTTTATCATCTTTTTCATCAACTGTTTTTGCACGATCTTGAGTAAGAGCTGAGCTTGAACTTTCTGGTGACTTTTGTGAATCGTCATTACTTGTAAAAAATATATCAAAGAATCAGATGAGTATCTTAAGGGGATTAAGGGTGAAGAAATGCTTCTTTCCTTGAAGCATTCTTCCTGATATTTCTGTAGATATTCCTTGCCAACTATCAGCAATAGGTTTTAAAATAATCTGAAGGGATCAGGATTGATTTTCATCAAGTTTTGAAAATGCATTGGTAATATTATTAATTGGGTCAGACTCAAGTTTTTGATACGTTTTTATAGGGTAGGCAAATGATTTTGCTGTGTGAATATATGTACTTGCAAAATATTTTTGTTTTTCAAATATATTCACTTCACGAGTTTCTTCGATTACAGCATCAGTATAGAAGCTATTTATCTGTTTTTCTATAAGTTTTTTAGAAAACTTTTGGCATACTACATAAAAAAATATTTCGTTTTCGTGAGTAATATACTCAAGACTCATAGTTTCCTGCCCTAATATCTTACGAAGTATTTTTTGACTATAGAGACTCTTCAAGGAAGCAAGAAGTTGTTCCATAAGAGAAACCATTTCCTTGAAATCTTTTGTGGTTTCTTTTTTTTGATCAAGATCTGAGTCTTTTTTTGGAAGTGTAACTCTCAAAAATGCAAGACCCAGAGCTTTTTTATGTTCAAGATATTTACGTACAAAATACAGTATGATGAGGTATCAAAAAAGTATTCAAAATAGCGTTAAGAATGCAGACATAAAACTTGAGTAATAAGTATTTATCTATAGTATATATTAAATTATAAAAAAATACACTTTTCATTCCGTTTTTTCCTTACTTATATTGTTTACTATTATAATGTATAATACATGAAAATCCTTCTTTTAGAGAATATTCGTAGTATGCAAAATGTGGGAGCACTTTTCCGTAATTGTGATGGAGCAGGCTTTCAAAAAGTAATACTTACTGGCTATACTCCTTTTCCTCCCCGGGGTGAGATATCAAAAACTGCACTTTGATCTGAAGAGTCGATAGACTGGGAGTATTTTCAAGATACAACATCTTGTTTGCAAGATCTCAAAAAGTCTGGATATCAGCTTTATTCTATAGAACTTGATGATTCAGCTATTGATTATAAAGAATTATATCAAAATACGCCTAAAAAAATAGTATTTATACTATGAAATGAAGTATTTTGAGTTTCAAAAAAAACTTTGGAGATTTCTGATAAAATCATTATGATACCTATGTTATGAAAAAAAGAATCCCTAAATGTTTCTGTCGCATGAGGAATTGTTATGTATGCCACTGTTTCATAGTTTAGAGTTTTTTAATTTAAAAATGAAAATACTTTCCCGCATTATCTTTACAGCCTTTCTCTTCATTTTTATTGCTGCTTGAAGTCAAGCTTTTGCAAATAATGCGCGAGTACAAGATGTATTTGTTGATATAGATAGTAATTACCCTTACCTTCAGGAACTTCAACAGTTATATGATAGATGAATGATTGTAGTAGATAATACACGACGTTTCAATCCAAACTCACTCCTTGATCGCGATGAGTTTGTAGGTATTACAATGGAAGTAATATGTGAGAAATGTATACAACCTCAAACTCAGATTTCTTTCTTGCAAAAATATGCAAACTCTCAAGCATATTTTGATGTTGATAAAACAAATCCGTATTTTTATTGTATAGAGGAAGCTGATGATAAGGATTATGTAAGATGATATGGAATAGGGGTTACATGTGAAAATGGTACTTCTCAAGAGTGAGAACGCCCCTTTTGTCCTGATAACCGCATACTTCTTGAAGAAGCAATCGCAGTACTCTTGCGTAATTCATGAATATTTACCATTGAAGATAATGAAAGAGTAACATCTGATATTAGGGCTTGAATTATTACAGATAATCTTGCTCCAGATGTAATTCCTACAGATATAAACTGAAATGCTTATACTTTTTATGGGTATCTCAGAAAAGCTCTTGATTTTCAGATAACTGAGTTTGATACTGCATGAAACCCTCAAGTTTTAAATCTTCTTAATCCTGATAGTAATGGAAATATAAATCCTAAAAAATTTATCACTCGAGAAGAATTTCTGAAAATGGCGTATGTAATTTTTAAGTCTAATAGTTGTGTTGATATAGATGATGCTTGATTTGCACTTGCGATTGATATATGGGAAAAAGAGTGCTCACCTTGAGATATAAACTGTACAAGATCTTCTCTCGATGATCCTGAAAATACTTATGATTTTACTCCAGATGTAGAGTGATTTTGCGATGATGGTATAGTGGATCCAGATGGGTACTTTTGGAGATTTTATAATACTACAAACGGTCAAGAGTTTTTTCGATATGGAACATATCTTGATGACTTAGTGCTTCCAAGTGAGGGTGTATGGAGGGTATTTTTACGAGTAACAGATAGGTGTTGAAACAGTTCACAAGTATATTCAACTATTGTATCTTGAGACCCTAATACACCTACTCAAGATGATACTCAGATAGATGTCTCTATAATTATTTATGATGGATGATGCCCATGACCTCAAGCTAATTGTGAACAAATAGATTTTTATGAAGATGGAGAAAGTGG
>JAIUMN010000031.1 GCA_022565555.1 Candidatus Altimarinota bacterium | reverse complement strand
TCCATGGAATACACTAAAGGAATTTCTATATTTTCAAAACTATGAAGACCTCTCAAGACTTGAATATCTCAATCTTTCTTTTTATTGCCTACCTACAAAAATTCTTTTTCTCTGATGATGATCCTTACCTCTCACCGCGATACTTCTGGCTAAAAACTATAATGTCCAATGCAAGGTAGTTGACTATGATACAGAAGCTGTAGAACTTGGTAGAAAACTTATAGAGAAACTCTGACTTGAGAAAAATATACAATATGTTCTTGCTGATGCCTATGATTATAATGATACAGAAAGATATGATGTTTGTTATATTGCAGCTCTTATATGGTGAGACGAAGATACACAAAAAAAACTTCTTTCACATATAAAAGATACTATACAGGTACAATATTTTCTGATACGCTCAAGTCATGGAACTCGTGAACTGCTCTACCGGAAAGTTTCGCTCTCACTTTTGAGAAAATACCTAGATATAGAACATATCATTCATCCAAAAAACCATATTATTAATTCTATAATCATTGCCAGAAACTATGAATAACTTTCCAAAATTTTGAGACTGAGGAGGATTATTCTGAACACTTCCAACGAAAAGTTCAATACAAATATGATGACTTCCTGAAACTCTCAAAGCTAAAAAATCTATCACACTCGTAACAGGATTTCTGTGAGCTGGAAAAACTACTCTCATTAACGAACTCCTTCCTTCGCTTCCAAAAAATACTCGCTTTATCATCAATGATATGTGAGTAACAAATATTGATGCCGAAAGAATACAGTCAGACGACACCGTGCAACTTGAAGATAGTTGTATCTGTTGTGGAAGTCTTGATGAACTTATACGAGCGATAGAAGATAGTTCAGCAGAACATATACTTATCGAACCTACTGGAATTGCAAGTCCTCAAAGCATATTAGGATATCTTCAGGAGAAGTGATATGAGGTATCTACTATAACAGTTGTAAATACTGATAGTTTTGAAGAATATGTTTCTGATGAGGCTATGTCAGCAACTCTTATATCACAAATACAAGTTGCGAGCATTATTGCACTCAGAGGAAAAAGTGAAAATCAAGAATATTTTTCAAAATGGCTGGAAAAATACTGACTCCAAGAGATATCTCAGATTCCTCTTCCAGAAGTTCAGCATGGTATGGAAATACTTCCATGACAAGAGGCAAGTGATTTTTATAAAAATTTTTGGGAACAAGTTGAGGGTCTAAGAACAGATACGCAAAGTGATGTTTCAGATATTATGGCATGACATTTTAAATGACAGAGTGAATCTTTTCAATGAAAACAAATTTCTGATGAGTGACTTCAAAAATATATAACATATCTCACAGAGCAAGGAATACGCGTTCTGAGAGCAAAAGGAACCAATGCAGATGGAGAATTTGATTACGCTGGAGGTATGTATAAAGAAAGATCGGGAGTATGATTTTCACACTTTGTTATTATCACTGATAAATCTCTTTCACAACAAGAGAGAGATATATTAGATACTTTTATTACCAAATATCCCTCTATGCAGAAAAATACAGTTGAAATACCAAGTTTTGAAGAGTCAGAGACTTATATACAAAAACTTGTGGAGCAGTACAAAGAATACATGGAGATGTATACAGAAAAACAATGAATAGAAAAAAGCGTACAAGATGAATCAATTTCAGAAAAAGAAAAAGCAGCATTTGTTAGAGTTCTGAATACTTTAAACTTTAAACTTCAAAAACTCTGAGATGCTATGAAATTCGATAATCCTTTTATATGGATAGGATATAAAAAAGCTGCCTATGAATGAACAGAAAATGAAATTCCTACTCTTTGAGCTTTCCGTGATCATTGTGCTATTGATAATCCAGATTCTCGCTATATATGTAAAAAACGTTTTTTATTTCTCAATCGGATTCTTAAAGAGAGATACTGAGTAGATTTTTCTCAAGACAGCGATACTTTACACGCTGAAATAAGTTTGGGAGAGATTCTTGCACTTCCAGAAATTGAAGCACTTTCACGTGACGAGACTTTTATGAAAGAGTGGTTATGATACGAATATTTTGAAAGAGGAGGAAAAACTATGAAATGGGAGAATTATCACTCACTTGCGTAATAATATGGAGAATTATGATTTTAAAATCTTTTCTGGAGAAGATAAAAATCTTGGAAAAAAATTACGAGATTTCTGTCTTCAAATTATCCAAGAAGTCTATTGATACAGTTATAGAAAAGATTGGCATAATGACATTGATACTCTTTTCAAAAGTGAGGGGGGTATGTATGCTCAAAAAGAAAGATGATGTTTTTTTTATATAGAAAAAGATGGCACAATAATTGCTTGCTGAGGACTAAGGAATATACAAACTAAATTATGATATACAGAGCGATTTACCTCTCGGTATTCTGATATCAATACTATAGGATCTATTTGGAGATTTTATATAGTAAAGGATGAAAGGTGAAAAAGCTTATGAAAAAAACTCTATCAGAGGGTTGAAGAAGAAGCGGAGAAATTTTGATATACTCATCTATACCTTCATTGCTCAGATGCACATATAAAAGTAAAAGATTTTTGGGAACAGCAATGATTCCAAATATTTGAGAAAGATTATGAACAAGATGGAATACACACACTTCATATGGATAAAAATTTATAATATAATTTGCTGTTATGACTCAAAAAATAATCCCCGTAACAATTCTTACCTGATTTCTCGGAGCAGGAAAAACTACACTTCTCAATCATATCTTGAGAAATACTGAGGGATATAAGATAGCTGTAATAGAAAATGAGTTTGGTGAAGAGTGAGTCGATGGGGAGCTGATAGAAAACTCTGCTGAAGAAATCATCGAGATACAAAATGGCTGTATGTGTTGCAGTGTTCGTGGGGATTTTATTGCCTGAGTACAAAAACTTCTCGACTCAGGAAAAGATTTTGATTATCTCATCATCGAAGCCTCTGGTATGAGTGAACCACTTCCTATAGCACAAACTTTTCTTATAGAGGATTTTTGAGGGAGGGTAAAGCTTGATAGTATCGTATGTCTCGTTGATGCAGTCAACTTTAGAAGCCATCTCGTACAGTCACTTCAAACGAGCTTTGAGCAGCTTGAGTATGCAAACTTTGTGATACTCAACAAAGTCGATGGAGTATCAGGGGAAGAAATACTCGCTATCAAAAAAACAGTCAAAGAACTCAATAAGTATGCGGTTATCATCGAGACAAACTGCGCCGAGGTAGATATGAAATACATACTTGATACTACAAGTTTTGAGATGACAGAAAAAATCGAGCACGAACTCTGACATCATCATCACCATCATCATGAGAATGGTATTAGCGAGTATCTCTTTAAAACTCAGGAAAGTTGTTATGATATAGAAAATATGCGTGGGTTTCTCGCCGAGCTTCCTGATGATATATTTCGAATCAAGTGATTTATCCACTTTAGAGAGCAACCATGAAAACGTTTTATCCTCCAAAAGGCTGGGTCAAGTTTTACAATTATGGAAGATGAAAAGTGGGATAAAAAAGATATTCTTTCTCGCGTCGTCTTTATCGGGAAAAATCTTGATAAAAATGTTTTACAAGATATACTTCTTAAAGATGTATTTTTTAGTCTATAGTTTATGAAAAAAATATTCTCTTGAATAATTCTTATTCTTTTTTCTTTCCTTATCATACTCCCTTTATGAGTATGATTTTTTGTATTACACTTTCATCATACTTCACATCATAACTCCCTGTGTATTGAGCATTGCATCGAAAATCTTGGAATATCCCAAGAAACATGAATTATTCAGGTAATACAAGAAGTAGTTTGAAAAACACTTATACTACTTCCTTTTTCTTTTCTTTTTGTAGCTTGGATTTATTTATATTTTATAGCATTATGGAATAAATACAGTCTATGGGTATATAAAAATAATAACTACCTCTTAGGGGTAGGCTCGATAAAAAGTAGAACATAGAGTATTTTTATTATAAATTCTCATTTTTTACTTTTAAATCAATAATATATTATTATGAAACAAACAGCGATTTTTACTGCAATTATCTGATTTCTTGCGGGAATTATTATTACATTTTTTGCGATGCATTATTTTATGGTAATGTGAAATAATAGTCATATGAATCATTGAAATCTTAATGAACAAGATATATACAATATCCACAATATGGGAAATATATCCTGAAATATGGAAGAAAATGAGCATGCCCATCACGACACAGATGACCACTGGGATATGTCTATGAGAGATATGTCTACGATGCTTGAGGGACTCAGTGGAGATATGCTTGATAAGATGTTTCTTGAGGGGATGATTCCTCACCATCAAGCCGCAATAGACATGGCTCACTACCTCGAAAGCTCTGAACGTGAAGAGCTGAGAAATCTCTGAAAAGAAATTATTGAAGTACAACAATCTGAAATTGAGATGATGCAAAATTGGCTTACAGAGTGGAATCTATAAAATGCAACAAAAGTTCTCTTCCAAAAGAGAACTTTTGTTTTTTTAAAACTTATGGTAGAGTAAGATATATATCAAAGTTATAAAATATGGAATATAGCATACTATTTATTGGTGCATTTATCGCTGAAATAATGTGAACAATATCTTGATTTGGTTCATCAAGTATATTTCTTCCTATTGCTCACCAGATATTTCAATACGAAACCGCCTTAATTCTTGTTGCTATATATCATATATTTTGAAATACTTCTCGTTTTTCACTTTTTTGGAAACATTGGGATAAAAAAATATTTTTTCTTTTTGGGATCCCAAGTATATTTGCTACAGTACTTTGAGTGCAGCTTGTATGAATCATATCAAGCGATATACTTAAAATGATATTATGAATTATACTGATTATATTTGCACTCTATAGCTTCCTAAAACCTCGTTTTAAAATACAAGCAAATATGTATACTGGAATAATCGGATGAGCATCTTCATGATTTACCGCATGACTTATAGGAACAGGATGAGTATTAAGATGAGCGTTTATTACTGCTTTTTGACTTAAAAAAGAGGCTTATATCGCAACTATAGCCTCTATTGCACTCCTCGTTGATTTTACTCGTATTCCTATATATTTTCATAAATGATTTCTTCCAGAAGAATTTTTTCTCTATGTTATTATATTATTTTTTATAGCATTTGCATGAAGCTATATATGAAAGAAAATAATAAAGCATATAGATTCTAATATATTACGAAAGATAATCCTTATCATGATTATGATTATGAGTTCGATACTTATTATGCAATGATATAGTAATTATTTTTTATAACTTAAAATATTACTCGAAATACACTCCCCTCTCCTTCTTTACTCTCTACCTCTATCTTCCAATCATTCGTATCTGCGATTTTTTTCACCAACGAAAGTCCGATACCAAGTCATTCCTCTGAGTTTCGCACACATCCTCCTCTATAAAACCTTTCAAATATCATTTCTTGTTCATGCTGTGAAATTCATTTTCACGAATCTCGAATCTCAAGAATATTTTTATTTTGAACTAAGGATATATATCCTCATATTTTATTATAGAGTATTGCATTTTTTATAATATTTGCGAGAAATACTTGGAGTTCATAAGGATGAACAGATATATAAAAATTCTCTCAAATATTTTTTTCAATTGATATCTTTTTTTCTCCTATCATTTCCTGAAATGATTCAAGGATTTTCTCAATTTCAAAATTAAGATTTACAGAAGTTTTTTCACGTAGATTCCCGAGCTCAGAAAGTTCACGGAGAGATTCTATAAGTGCATTCATATGATCTATCTGAAAAAGAGATTTCACAAGAAGTTCAGAATCATATACACTTTCTGCTTGCATCACTTGCAGATTTCCCCTCATAACAGCGAGTGGAGTCTTAAGCTCATGTCCAGCGTTATGAATAAATGCTTTCATATCTTCTAAATTTTCTTCTACCGGTAGTAGACTCTGTCCAACAAAACGATATCATAAAAAATATACAAGATATGAAAATATAAGAACCACTATAAGCAATAAAAGAATATCTCGAAAAAAATCTTCTCCATTATAACTGACTCGCTCATAAAAAAGAATTCTTTCTCCGTAATGAGCATTTATAGGGAGTATTCTGTAGATAATTCCGTTTCTCGTATAAAGAGAAGTATTTTCAGGAATCTTGAGTCTTCAAAAATTCACATCCTCTAAAATATTTTCAAAGACTATTTCATTATTCGTATTAATAATAAGAAAGTTCATATTACTTTGTATCTCTCTTCGTTCTCTTCAAAATCTCTCCTCAATACTTCTTTTTTCAAGTATTTGATTAAAAAATAATTGTCTGAGGGCTATATTTTGAGAATTCAATACAGATTGTATTTCTTGAGAATTTCTATCAAAATCACGCTTCTGGATTCTTAGTTCGTTGTAATACTTTGCGCCTAGCATAGAAAATCCCAAAACAAAAACAATACCACATACCATCAAAGTAAAAA
The DNA here is from genome assembly GCA_022565555.1 of Candidatus Altimarinota bacterium. Classification (GTDB taxonomy): domain Bacteria; phylum Patescibacteriota; class Gracilibacteria; order BD1-5; family UBA6164; genus JAACSU01. The sequence continues at coordinate 7,806 of JAIUMN010000031.1, read as the reverse complement.
GTATAGTAAGTCTTTTATGTGTTGTTTTGAGTTTTTCGTGATTCATACTATTTCATAATGTATCCAAATCATTTTTTAGTTTGCAAAATATCTGTTCCAAGTTTTTTTCTTAAATATCAGATATATACATCTACCGTCTTAGAAAACATCATATCTCCATCAAATTCGCCCCAGACTTTTTCATAAAGCTCCTGTCTATCTATAACTCTTCCTTTATTCTGAGCAAAGTACTTCAAAAGTTGAAACTCAAGATGAGAAAGGTGAATATCTTTCTCCTTCTTACTCCCTACACTTAAAGTCTCCAGATTAAGGGTATACTCTCATGCTTTAAGTATCTCAGTTGATTTATTTTTAAGGTTCCTGCGAGTAAGGGCAACAAGTCGAGCAAGGAGTATTTCATAATCAAATGGCTTTACGAGATAATCATCAGCTCCTGCATCAAGACCAATTATGATATCATCTTTTCCACTTCGGCTGGTGAGCATGATAATCGGCACCTCTTTCTCTTTCCTACGGAGTTCTCGACATATTTCAAGCCCATCTTTTCATGGAAGATTAATATCTAAAATAATAACATCATAATACTCGTTTATCTAACTTTTTTTTTTTTTTATTCGTTGAAGAACGAGATCTTCACTAATATTTTTTAGAGCTAAGTAACGAACAAGGCTCGCACCAAGCTCTTTCGTATCTTCAACAATAAGGATTTTCATAAGAAATATATATAAGAAAGATTTTCTAAAGTATATAAAAATATCTATAAGAAACAAGTAAGAAAAGCCTCGCACAAGTGCAAGGCTTTTCTATATTCCGAAACCTGGTATATCTTATTTGTATGTATTTTTACCATTTCTCATCTCTTTTCTCATCTCTCGTTTTTGCTTCATTTTTTCAAGTATTGCAATATCTTCATCTATAAGTTCATCTCAAGCAAGAAGTTTTCCGATAATGTCTCCATTATCTCGTCGCATAGGATGAGTATTTTTCTCAGACTCAAAGTTTGCCAACATCTCAAGACGTATAGATTCCTCCCTGGAAGTAAGACTTTGTCCAATAATAAGCTTATCTATTACTTCTTTATTTTCGTCCTTCCTTACTTGCTTCTCTATGCGTTTTTGTTTAAAAAAATCTCGTATCTCTTTATGATTCATGCCTTCAAGCATCTGTTCTTCTTCTGCAGTAAGTTCTATATACCCTGCTCGCTTTCCATACCCCTGAAATCATCTCGTTACTCATTTATTCAGTCATCACTCTTGGATCTTTCCTCTTAATGCCTTAAGCACTTCATATTCTTCTGTACTCAACTCTTCTCCTGAACGAGATTTCTTAAGGAGTTCTCTGAGTTCAGAATTTTGTATAAGAATCTTCCCAGAGTTTGCTGATGATATTGCTGTAAATCATGTTGAAGCTATACCTAAAACAAGTACTACTGAAAGTATTTTATTATTCATAATACATATACTTAAAAAATAAATACGTGAGCCTTATAAATTTGGATCACGTATTTATATTATATTTTTCAGGTAAGAGTCGGATAAGTAAGGAGTAAGGAGATTCTTACTTATTACTCTCAGAGTAATTAATTATCTCAACTCTAAGGTTTGTTTTTCAGCAAGAGACCAATCATGACTTCTTACTCGTTCTTGAGAAAGAGTGTAGACTATATCTCAAATATAAAGAGTTCTTTGAATATTTTTTGTATGATACTCCCATGATTTTTGTCATATATAAGTCCATACTGAACTATCAGCATAACAATATGCTGGAATATTTCATCTTCGTATACTTTCTGGCTCTTCACATACAATTTCTCAATTTATAAGTTCTCGACATACAGGTTCTATGTCTCTCTGAAGGAATGGTTCACAAGCTTTCTGTCGCTCTTTTTCAAGTTCTTCTTCATCTATATCATAATGAGTAGTACGTGCGATCTCTGTAATACCTTGTGGATTGATTTCTACAGCTAATGCTCCATTATAAAAATCTTGAAGTCTCCAGTTACTATCATAGTCAGTAATATTTATTGGGAGCAAGAGTGTATCACGATTTTTATTCCAAATAAACATACGGGGATTATATGTTGCCTCAGAACTACTTCCTCTTCCTCAAAAAGTTTCACTGTGTAACTGTTCTACTATTATTCCTTTGTAATCTCCACTCTCACATTTTTGTCTCATATCTTCAGTTAATCCCGTATCTCCACATTTTTTATCATAATGCATTTTATAAAGATCGAGCTTTACTCCCCTCATCTCAAGTCAACCCCATTCATTGATATCTGTATCATAACCAAGTCCTATAAGGTGATTCTCATCATAAGGATGGAGATAATTAGAGTACCCTGGTATCTTAAGCTCTCAGAGAACTTCTGGATTACGTGCGTCTGATACATCTATTACAAAGAGCGGGTCAATAAGCTCAAAAGTAACAAGAAATAACTTATCCCCAATAAACCTACTTCCATGAAAAGTTTCCCCAGGAGCTAAGTCAGTAAGACTTGAAAGAACATTAAGATCTTTATCAAGAATATGAAGAGAAGTAGAAGGCTCTCTTGACCACTCTGAAGTAATAATTCTAAAATTTCACTGATACTCATCCATAGAGTACTGAGTAAGAGGACTACCAGATACAATTCCTGTATCTTGGTAACTAAGATCCATAGTATCTATATTAAATTTGTGTATAAGGGTATTTTGTGTTCCACCTCAAAATCTTGGCATAATACAAGCCATACCTCGTGGGCAAGACCATGGAGTAGAAAAATAGATCCCCTCAGTCATATACAAATTATCAAGACTCATATGTATCTGAGTATTACTTCCTGCTATAACTTGCGTTGTATTTTTTGCAGAAGTATTACGTGTATCAATTGCAGTTATAATAGTATAACTTGGAGAAAAAGGTACTTCACTCAGTGTATCTTTACTTGGAAAATGATACATGATAGAACTACAGTCAGTAATAGCCCCTCTTTCAAGTGTATAAGGAAGTTCTCTTCCTCAAAGTATGAGTGATCGGAGTCCGGTACGTTCGTTATTTTTTACTAAATCGAGTTTTTCTGGAAGTATATCCTTACTATTGATACGTATATCATCAAGATTCTCATAAGTGTGATAAGGGATATTAAAATAATTATTTGTAAGCATATAAAGTGTATCACCAATCATGCGGGTCTGAGAAATATTCCCCTCTATACTTGAAAGACGTATCAACTCAGGCTTACTTATATCACTTGTATCATACACAATAGCAAAAGACTTATTATTTCTATCTATATAATATCCACGTGACCAATAGTCTCTATAGCTACTTGCAATCACCATAAGTCTCTGATTTTGCACATATAACTCTACTCACCAAAAAGTTTCAGGGAGTATGATTTTTTTTATGAGCTCAAGAGTTCAACTTGCTTGAGTTTCGATAATATAAACAGCTTTCTTATCTTCACTAAAAGTATATATATATGTACCATCTGTTTTTGCAATATCTGATTCTTCTACTCACTGTACTTGTATATTAGTTCCTGAGAAATCATCAGTTCCTCATCACATACCATCTGCTGGAGTAGCACTCTCAGATCTCATATCACTTGTAGATGAGTCCTCCATTATTATATTATCACTTCAAAACCACACTCCTCCTCTTTGTCCTTTGTAGTATGTTTCCCAATAATCTTTAATATATGTTTCCATAACATCTTCAAATGCCTTACAACTCTCAAAGCTCTGCATCTTAAGATCAGAACTTGTTAACTCACTTGAGTCTTTTTTAAGTGCATCGATAACCTGTGTATCATCACTTGCATATATTATGCTAGGCGCAAGCAGTATCAAGCAAAAGCTCAAAAAGATTTTTTTCATAATAAAGTAAGTTAAAGAAATAAGAATCTATATACTATAACGAAAGATAAATTAGAAAGTAACAAAAAAAGTATAAATATTTTTCATGGAAAAGCGAATAATATCTATTGACCTTCATAAGGAAGTATTTCCTGTTTTATATTTTCTGGATTATAAAATATACTACAATCATTTTCCTGTTCATTTCGTAGTGATTCAAGAGAACATATATCACTCATCTCTATGATACACAAATTTTCGCCTTCTATAAAGAATCCTCACTGATCTTTACATTTTTCTTGAAATATTTCTTTCTCTTCATCGCTATACTCACTTATACTTGGTCATAGGTTTCCCATATCCCTCATCATACTATCATTACTTGGGGCTATTTCCATAGTCGAAGGTGTTGCTACTCCTCTAAACTCATCTCCTTGCACTCATTGCTCATTTTTTGTACCATCTTTATATGTTCTATCGGTATCAATATGTGTATAAAAGTACCAAATTCAAGAAAAACAGAAAGTAAAAGCTAAAATACCTGAAACATATTTTTGAAAATGGGAGATATTACTTTCGTTATGATACTTTATTGCTTGGAGTCGAGAAAAAAGCCGCTCCTTATAGTCAGAACTCGGTTTAAGTAATGCTTGTAGCTTTTTGAAATCATTCAGGATTTTCCTTTTCTCATCTCCCGAAATATCAGAAAAATCATCAAGTATATTTTTTTTATTTTCTTTCATAGGTGTAACTTATAATATACAAACAAAAAATATTAACATATATACAATATTCGCCTTCAACTTTTCAATTCATCGTTTTACAACTTGTTTACACGCGGCTTCTGACTTTCAAACAAACTCTGCTATTTCTTTATAGCTCATCTCATCCCAAAGCCTTAGAAGAAGTATATTTTTCTCACTTTCTTTGCAATTTTCAAGATATTTTTCTACTCGGATTAAGGTGTCTTGAGTATCTATACTTCAAGCTATATCTTCACTTATAGGAATTGATTCCAGTATTTCTTCAGACACAGATTCTTTGCATGTACGATACCAATCAATCACAGAATTATGAGCAATACGATATATCCAAGCTTGGAAGTAAAAATCTTGACCCTTTTCTGACTTTTCTAAGTCTCGTAGAGCTCTCATCCAAACTTGACTACAAATATCTTCTGCCTGTTCTCTTTCTCAAACTTTCCTCAAAATATATACAAATATTTTGTCTATGTAACGTTCATAAATCACTCAGAAAGCATCAAAGTTTCATCCTTGAAAACTCTGGATAAGTTCAATATCTGTTTTCATATATAATTAAACGAAAAATAAAATAAAAAGTAACAAAATTACACAATTCCTTTCATCTCTAAGAACGCGTCAATACTTGGTTCGGACTGAGTAAATTCAAAAAAGATATCCTTTCCATCTCTTTGAGCTCACTGTCTAAAAATTATATCAGTAAGCTGTATACTTACATCTCTATCAAAGATACTTCATGTATCAAGAAATTTTTTCCATACAGACTTTTCAAGTATCTCTGCCCATATGTATCCATAGTATCCTGCGGCATATCCTCCATCAAAAAGATGTGTAAAAGTTGTATGTTGACTATATTTATCTCAAAGTGGAAGTGGTGAAAGTTTTTGTGCGAGATTTTGAACTTTTGTATCAAGTTCACCTACAGACTGGGGAATATCTTCGGAATGCAGCTTCATATCCATAAGTGCGTATTCATTTTGTTTTAAAACAAAGAATCCATTTCAAAACGTTTCTAATATCTTGAGAGTATCAAGCATATTGCTAGACATAAATTCTCCAGAATCAAAATGCTTCGCAAAAATCCTAAGTCCATCTTCATGACGACACCAATTCTCAAGCAATTGACTTGGAAGTTCAACAAAGTCATGCTCCACATGAAAGCCTGAAAGCTCGCTATACTCTGAAGTAGAAAGTATCTCATGGAGTGCGTGACCAAACTCGTGAAACATTGTTTCAACATCACTATAAGAAAGGAGTGTTTTCCCATCAGTTCACTGTTGGAAATTACAAACATTGAGAACTATCTTAGATATCTCTCTAGGTTCAGATTCTGAAATCTTTTGCAACTCATTAGATCTCATTACATCAGCCCATGCTCCCTGCCTCTTGAGAGGATTATAATAAAAATCACAGAGAAAATACGAAAGAAATACTCCATTTTTTGTGACTTTATACAGTTCAATATCTTGATTATATAGGTATTCTCACATATCTTGTTTTTCAAACTTCACTCAAAATATTTTCTCTCCTATCTCAAGCATACCATTTTTTACACTTGTGAGTTCAAAATATTTTCTGAGTTCTCGCTCATCAAGTGCATATTTTTCTTCCTTAAGCTTTCTAGCATAATAACTCATATCCCAAAGCGATATTTCTTTGAGTCAAAAATATTTTTTTAGCTCTATAATCTCTTCCTCTGCTTTTTTTCTTGCCTTTTGACTTATGTTATCAAGGAGCGATATCACTTTCTCAGGGCTTTCAGCCATCTTAAAGTGTAAAGCAAGTTCTGCGTAGTTATTTTTTTCAAGTATCTGAGCTTTTTCTTGCCTAAGCCTCAGTATCTCAAGAATTATTTCTCTATTATCATATTTCCCCTCACTTGCAAACTTATTTCGTGCATCATAAAAATATTTTCTTACACCTCAATTACAGCAGTATTTCATAATCGCAGAGTAGGAAGAATGAGAGGCATCAAAGAGGAATCCATCTCTTCATTTTTCTTCAGCTTTTTTTCTTGCAACTTGCTTGTCTTCCTCCGGCATATCAAATATAATACTTTCATCAGAAATGATATACTCAAACTCTTTTTTACTATCAAGGACATTATTTCAAAACTTTTGGGTAAGCTCAGAGAGTTTTTGAGAAATTTCTTTGAGTCGTGATTGCTTCTCTTCATTGAGAGCAATTCACCTTAGTTCATACACATCGAGTGAATACTTGAGTATACGAATTTTTTTTTGTGTCTGCTCTCTCTCCTGGCAGGAGAGAGCTGGAGAGAGGTGTTGTGTGGAGGAAGATTCCAGATTCTCATAACAATACTTCATCATCTCATAGTATCTCTTTGAGTAGGCAATTTCATTTCAAAAAGCTATATATTCTGGTTCAAAAGTCTCAATTATGTGACGCATCTGTTCGTCATTATGAATTCACTGATAATGACTAAGTATGGAAAAAAAGTAATCGAGCTCAGAGAAATCACGAAAAGTTTCGAAGGAAAGTTCTTCATAATCCTCTCTTGAATTCTCTCCTTTGACTTCAAAGGAGAGAAGCTGCATATCTAATCAAATATATTTTTGTGAAATTTTTTGCTCAAAGTCTTGCTTTTCTTCCTCAAGAAGTTCCCTGAGTACTTCAAGAGCTATCTTTAAGACTTCTTGAGAATACAAAAACTTCAGATTTGGGAACTCAGGATTTTTGAGTTCTTGGCGAATTTTTTGCTTAATACCTTGAGGCATAATTTCCTGTATCTAAAAAAATAAACTTCTTCCTTCTAGTGTAGTGAAAGAAGAAGTTTTGCAAAAGATTTTTTTAAGGACATGTTCACCATTGTGGCTGAACAGCTGGGTTGTTTCTGAATCATATTGCTGTTCCAACATCAAATCAGTCTGGTTTTGAAGCTATACTACTTACACACCAAGAAGAAATATCTTGATTGAAGGATGATGCCCATCAAAACATATTACTCATAGTTTCGACATTACTTGTGTCCCAGTTTCATATTGGTTGATTAAAAGATGATGCTCATAAAAACATAACAAACATATTTGTGACATTACTTGTGTCCCAGTTTCATATTGGTTGGTTGAATACTGTATTATAAGAAAACATATAATCCATACTTACTACATTACTTGTGTCCCAGTTTCATATTGGTTGGTTGAAGTTAGATGCAAAGCGAAACATACCCTGCATATTTGTTACATTAC
>JAIUMN010000030.1 GCA_022565555.1 Candidatus Altimarinota bacterium | reverse complement strand
TAACGGTTCTGAGAATCTCCGTAATATTCGTCTTATAGATGAAAGAGCTCCTGCTTGTGCTACAGCAGATGGAACATTTGTAGATCTTCAAAACAAACGCTTTACTAATAAGCTCGGTGAAGTTATTGATATATTTCCTTCTGGTCAGTGAAATCATAATAATTCTATACTTGAAGTAGGCGAAGAATTTTTCTACACTTGTGCGAGAGATAATACCCTAGAAGACTATATAAATATTGTAGAGGTAATTGGTACTTGAGTTACTTCATGAGAAACTGTTCGAGATGATGATAATACAGAAGTATTGGTGAGTACTGATGATGAAGAGAGTGCATGTATTTGACTTACTGCAAGCCCAAGATCAGCACAAACATCTCTTACTTCAACTCTTACATGTACTGGAAGTAATGCAACAAGTTTTAGGATAGAGGTTAGAAATCCAAGTTGAGATATAGTGAATACAATTAATAACGCGACTTGACAAGTAACTCTCCCACTTATTGGGAATAGTAATACTAACTATACTGCAAGTTGTTTTGTAAACAATGAAACTACTGCCATACCTGCATGTCAAACAACTCTTACAGTAACGCGTGGTTGAGGTGGATGATGAGGCGCAGACTTTGCATGTAATGAAATTATTAGAAATGGTAATTCTTATAGATGTATTGGAACTGGAGGGCAAATGAATCAATTTGGTATAGTTTATAATATTCCAGGTGAATCTGAGAAACAATCTCAAGTAGCTTCTGCTCAAAATCTTACAAGTTTCCAATGAAGAAGATTTGCTGATTTTACTCTTCCAGCTTGAGCAACTAATGCACAATGTTATTCTGCAAATGTCTGAGATACAACAAGAGTATGAATCGGGGATACATGGAGAACATCACTCGCATGTGAGTATCGTCCTGGATGAGGTGGAGGTGGATGACCAATTTGTGGTGATGGTATAATCAATCAACCAACTGAAGAATGTGATCTCTGACCTCTTAACTGACAACCATGATCAACTTGTACAGCTGATTGTAAAATAGTACGTACTACACCTATTCCTCAATGTAAAGATCTCCCTGATTCTATTCGTTCTCAGATTTGTGGTATTGAAACTATTCCTGGTGAAAGTGTATATAGTTTCTGACCATCATGAACCGTTATAATTGGTCATGGAAGAAATCCACTTTATGAGCTACGTGGTATCCCATCTTTTAAGAACAACTCTATTCATGATGTTGCTTTTGATAAGATATGTGTGAGTTCAGATCCAAATTCTGGTACTCAAAATCCACTAATTATAAATGATGGCTCGCTTACAAATCAAGAAATATGTGTTGATATAGAAGGAAGAAAAATTTATCCTTACGAAGAGATATTTATAGTACGTCAGGGGAATAATTATGTTGTTAGAAATCAATACTCAAACATAACTCGTGATGATCAAGGTATTTATCCAGTATTTCTTTGAGATAAAGATGGTATCCCAGCATCTGCTCGAGATTATGGAACAGCAAATGTGAGGACATCAGTATATTCTAGGATTCAAAATAATCAGTGAAATCTACAAAGTTTTTCATTCTATCATACATTTCTTTCATGAAACGTAAATGTACGTGTTGCAAGACCAGCAGTAAGTACAGTATGATGAGGTACAAGCTTTGTGAAATCTACAACCACTTCAGATGTTGCTCAAGTAACACAAGGTATTGGTTCAATAATAAATAATACAAACTTTGTAGGAACATCAGTTTCAAGTTCAGGTGTTTCAAGTGATGCTGGAGTAGTGACTGATACAGATGCATCTTCTTGAGATAGTGATATGCAATCATGAACCGATGTAATTACTCAAACAACCCCAACAACTAACTTTGAAAGCTACAATGATTTAGATAATGTGTTTATCAAGTCTGGACCTCATACATTCTCTGGTACTCCTTCATGAAATGGAGCAAGAACCTATATTATAGAAAATGGTGATGTCACAATCTCTTGAAATATAACTTCTAGTGATAATATCGCAATCATTGTAAGAAATGGAACTATAAATATAAAAAGTAATGTTACTCAGGTAAATGCAACATTAATGATACTTGGGAACGGTATAATTACATGAGAAGCTACTGATAAACAACTTAGAGTAAATGGAGCACTTTATGGAAATATTGATCAACTTATAGCAAATAGATACTATATAGATTGAAGTTGAAGTAGTCTTTCTGTAGGAACAATTGTCAGCTTTGGTTCTAATCTTTTGAGAAGACCAGCACCACTTCTCAGTCAGTTTGTTGGTGAATATCTTGACTCTCAAAGAGTTGCAAGATAAGGCCTATATAAAAAATAAAGAGTTTTCTTTGAAAACTCTTTATTTTTTATATACTATTTCTATATTTTAAAACTGCTTTTATGAAACGAATACTAACTGGAGTGAAACCAACGTGAAACGGAATGCATATTTGAAATTATCTCGGAATGTATAAGCCTTTCGTTGAAAAGGCTCAAGGAAATGAAGCTTTTTTATTTCTTCCAGACTACCATTCTTTGACCTCCGTGCATGATTGAGAAGTGCTAAAACATAATAAACATCGACTTGCTGCTGAGCTTTTCGCACTTATGCCACATGATATACCTTTTTATGTATTTGAACAATCAAAAATTAAGCACATAAATAATATGACATGGATACTTTCTAGTATTACACCATATAGTCTCATGCTTCGTGCCCACAGCTTTAAGGATTCTCAAAATAAAAATTCCGATATCAATATGGCAGTATTTAATTATCCGATTCTCATGGCAGCTGATATCATAGGTTATGATGTTGATATGGTGCCAGTTGGAAAAGATCAGAAACAACATCTTGAGTTCGCTCGTGATATCGCTGAGAGTTTTAATAAAACCTATAAAACAGAATTTTTTAAGCTTCCAGAAGCCTATATAGATGATAATCTTGCTACAATACCTGGTATAGATGGACGTAAAATGAGTAAAAGTTATAATAACTTTATAGGGATATTTGATGATGAAAAAGTACTTAAAAAACAAATCATGTCTATTGTTACAGATGATACTCCTTTAGAGGACCCAAAAAATCCTGAGACATGCAATGTATTCGCGTTGATGAAGTTTTTTGCCCCAGAGCAAAGACTCATATCTATTTCAAATAATTATAAAGCTTGAGGATACGGATACGGACATGCAAAGCTTGAACTCCTTGATATTTTACTTACATACTTTTCAGAAGCTCGGAAAAAATATGACTCTTACATGAAAGACTATAGTTTAATTGAAAAAGAGCTTGTTATTGGAAATAAGAAAGCATGAGAGATACATGATAAAAAATATCAAAAATTAAAAAAGATAGTTGGTCTATAAAAAAAATAACATACCAGAGTATGTTATTTTTTTTATATGATTTTAATTAATATCCCATTTGATAATCAAACCTTCCACTATCTTCGCTATAACGATATATAATTCCGTAGTCTCAGTGTTGTTGATAATCTGTAGGTATAAAGTTAATATATCAAAGCTCAAAAAGTCTTTCTGGAGTCATAGCGCTTATTTCATCAGGAAAATCAGTTATATATTGAGCATCAGCTTGTTCAAGATAGAGGAGTGAAAGTTCTCTAATAGCTTTTGTAAGGAAATTAGAACATTCAGTATCAGAGAGAATAACATCTTCATTCTCATCAGAGAGTCTTGGGAGAACTTGATCACGTAGTATTTCAGTCTCTCTAAGAAATTCTCCCGTAAGAGGCATGTTTTGACTTACATAAAGATTATATATCCTTTCTATTTCTGAGCTCAGTATCATACATGCTTCATCACGTTGCTGTACTGTTTGTGCGAGTGAGAGAAACATAAAGAGAGACTTTTCTCTCTCTCATGCTCTTCCTTGCATGATACCGGCTAGTATCCGAGCTCATCTTGGAGCGTCATCTTGAGCACTTACTACCTTATAATACTTTGCTGCCTCACTATGGTCATGCATATAATAAAAATAAATATATGCGAGATAGTAAGGAATCATAAAAGACCTACATGGATTTTTGTATTTTTGATCTTGGATAATCATTCCAAGATTATCTTGCATATCTATAAGCTCGATTTTATCAGTGTCACAAAAATTTTCTATTCACTTTAATCATAATTCTTCTCATCTCTTTGTGTGTTCCTCCATCTGTTCAGGTGTAAAGTCTTCATTTGGATTATTTCAAGAAGGAAGAAGAAGTTGTCCTAATATATAAGGGCTTTCAAAATAAGGATTCAACTCGCTTATAAGATGCATCATTTCATAAAAATATTTTTTATATTCACTTGATACAGCATTTCTTCCTACATATTGTATCGCCTGTAGCCAGTATAAGTCTGCTATAACATTTGAAAAACCAGGAAACATAAGTGCTGCATATTCTGCACGAGGGAGTTTTTCTGGGTGTTCAATTATAAAAGCATCTGCTTGTTGTTGAAATAAAAAATTTTCTTTATTTATGAGGTAATAAGATGCAAGAAGCGGAATTAATAATAATATGGTAAAAATAACCTTCATTCTATTTATTAGTAATTAGTAGTATTTTAAATATCGTCTCAATCTAAATCAATAGTCATTTTTTCATGCTTAAGGCAGAGATGAATACGTCTTTCTGCTCAATCTCCTTGACTCTGAGTATAGACTCTTCATCCTTTTTCAGAGACAAAAGAGTGTACCTTTTTTCTTTCATATGCAGTAAATTGGGGGAGTATAATCTCCTTTCAACTTGTTTTTACATATTCAATTTTTGACTCTATAAATCGAAAAAGCTTTGCATCTTTTTCCTGAAGATAGTCATTGACTTCAAGATGTAGATGAATAAATTTTCCGAGCTTTTTGGAAAATATAAGCTTTAATATATGACTAAAGTGTTCTAAATTTTTCCCATGAGGACCAATTATTAAATGTGAATCAGGAGTTTTAAGTGTTACTCTATATATATCAGTTTGTTCTTCATCAATTATAATTGCTTCGGGAATAATTCAGAATTTTTCAAAAAAACTTCCGCATATCACTTGTAATTCACTTGTTTCCATATCAATTCATTTTTAGAATTAAGTTTATCGTGTACATAATAAAAAAAAGAGAGTATTTTACAAGTTTTTATAATTTTTTGACAATGAGTAAAAAAGGCTTAAGATTGCGACAATATTTTATTTTGTAAGATTTCACGCATCCTCATGGTTATAGACGATTATTACTCACAGATTCAAAATGAGTCTTCAGATACATCTCAGCAAAATCAAAAGCCAGTACGAAAAATACTGGTAAAGAAAAAGTTGAAAATAAAAGCTCCGTCAGAAATAAAGCCTTCCGAAGAGCTTAAAAGCACAGAGAATAGGAAAGATGAAATACAAGAAATACTTGTAGATGATGAAGGAGAACAAGAAATCCCAGCTCTACCATCGACTTTAAATGATGTTTTAGCGTGAAATAAAACTCCTGCAAGGTATGAAGTTCTTTCTCAACCTAAGAAAAATAATAATTTGGATCAACAAGAAACCAGAGCTTCCTCTGATACTACGGATTTTAAAAGTTCTTGAGACGAGCCTGTTTCCAAGGCTGTAAAGTTCAAGTCTTGAAATACCTCAACTCCCCCACTTAAATGAAAACCATTATTTTCAAGAAAGGATGAAGAAAAAGGTGTAGCCTCAAAAGGGAAAAAGTCACGTTTTTCTGCTCCTTCAAAAAAACGAATACGAAGCATGGATGAAATCGATAGAGACTCATTTATTCGATCGCATAAAGTAAAGCATAAAAAGAAAGAGGAAAAGAAGCTAGAAGATATTGAGCAAACACTTAAATCAAGAGAAGGGCAGATAGTTCAAATTGATGAGATGTTATCCCTCAAAGAATTTTCAGAAAAAATAGGGATCCCCCTTTCTCAGCTTATGGCAGAGTTTATGAAGAATGGTATGATGGTAAACCTCAACTCTCAAATAGACTTTGATACTGCATCTTTAATTGCTGAGACTTTTTGAGTTACGCTTGAGAAAAAACAAAGCTCACGAGTAGATATTTCTGATATCGCACTTGGGGATATGAGTGAATTACTTAAAGAGGACAATGCTTCAAAGCTTATTGAAAGACCTCCGGTTGTTTCAATTATGTGACACGTTGATCATGGAAAAACTTCACTCCTTGATTATATACGAAGTGAGAGCGTTGCAATATCAGAAGCTGGGTGAATAACTCAAAGTATTTGAGCATATCAAACTGAATACAATGAGAAAAAAATAAGCTTTCTTGATACTCCTTGACATGAAGCATTTACCGTTATGCGTGCAAGATGAGCAAAATCTACCGACATCGCAATACTAGTAGTTGCTGCAGATGAGTGAGTAAAACCTCAAACACTTGAGAGTATTTCTCATGCCAAAGAAGCAAACATACCTGTTATAGTTGCTATCAATAAAATGGATAAGGAATGAGCAAATCCAGATTATGTAAAATGACAACTTGCTGAAAATGGACTTACTCCAGAAGATTGGGGATGAGATACTCCAATGATACCTGTATCAGCCCTTACTGGATTTTGAATAAACGATCTTCTTGAAATGATACTTCTTATTTCCGAGATGCAGAATTTCCAAGCTAATCCAGATAGAAATGCAATTTGAACTGTAATAGAATCACATCTTGACCCAAGTTTATGACCTGTTGCTACTATTCTTGTTAATACTGGTACCCTACAAAAATGAGATTCTGTCACTTGTTGAAAAAACTTCGGAAAGGTAAAGCTTATGAAGGATTTTAAATGAACTTCTGTAGTAAAAGCATTTCCTTGAGATCCAGTATTACTTGTATGACTTGATGGAGTTGTAGATGGATGAGATATACTACAGACTGTTGATAGTATTGATATTGCACGTGAAAAAGCAGTTGCATTTTATAACTATGTTTCTCTTCAAAAAAATGCAGGAGCTTCCCAGCTCGATCTTCTCCTCTCCAAGATTCAGTCTTGAACACTTCAACAGCTTAAGATTGTTTTAAAAGCTGATACGAATGGGAGCCTTGAAGCAATTAAAAATGCTATCTTAAAACTTTCAACCCCAGAGACAACAGTGAGTATTATATATGCTTGAGTTTGAAATATTACAGAGTGAGATGTTCTTATGTGCTGAGGGAGTTCAGCTCTCCTTGTATGATTTTGAGTACAGCTTGGGTCAAATGCTAGAAAAGCACTTGAAGAAACAAAGGTAGAATATATAGATAGTAAAATTATTTACCATATTACAGAACGTCTTGAAAAAATTATTACTTGAATGCTGAACCCAAAAGATATAGAGGTAAAGCTTTGTGAGGCTCGTATATGATGAGTATTTTATGATAGTAAAAAATTTAAAATACTTTGACTTCAGGGAATTAAAGAAGGAGACTCTATAGAAAATAATGCTTTTGTACGCGTTATACGTTCAGATAAAGTAATCTGAAAATGAAAAATAGAATCTTTGAAGTTTTGAGTAGAAGAAGTGAAAAAGTTAGAATGACCCGTCGAATGTTGAATCAAAGTTACGGGACTCGGTGAAGTTGCTGAGAAGGATATAATCGAAGTTTATAAGGTAATTAAAGGATAATGAAATATTCACTTTCTCATATTTCTCTTTTTGCTTGACTTAGTCCTGAAGAGAGAAAGAATATTGAAGATTTCTGTCAAGAAAAAATCCTCTGAGAGTGAGAGTATCTCTTTCGAGAGTGAGATGAACCTCAAGCAATTTATATTGTCACCAGTGGAAGTTTTTCTATATATAAAGGTGAAGATAAGAAAGAACTTGCAATTGTCGAAAGGGGAGAACTCTTAGGTGAGATGGCATTTTTCTGAGAAGAAAAAGAGCGTAATGCAAGTATCGTAGCACGCGAAGATTCTGAAGTTCTTGTTCTTCTAGCATTCTCCATAGCGCAGTTGTTTTGAAAATACCCAGAACTTCATGAGAAGCTTCAGGATATTATACATGCCAGGCAAGAGGAAAATAAAAATAAATGATTTTAGTATTTCAACCCAAAATAGAAAAAAGTCGAAAAAAGATTTGTTTTTATATTTTTTTCTATATAATTCTCACGTTTTTAAGTAACAAACTGACAAAAATTTATGTCAAAAGAGGATAAAATAGAGGTAGAATGACAAATAATTAAGTCACTACCCGGTCTGGTTTTTGAAGTTCAATTACCAGAAAATTTATGATGAGGTATCGTAAGATGACACTTAAGTGGTAATATGCGTAAAAACTATATCAAGCTTATAGAGTGAGATAAAGTAACTATAGAACTTAGTCCCTACGATCCTTGAAAGTGAAGAATAACATACCGTCTCCAAGCTGAGAGAAACTCTTAACCTTTATTGCAACATTATGAAAGTAAGAACATCTGTTAAAAAAATATGTCAACATTGTAAAATCGTTACTCGTCCTTTTCAAGGAAGAAAATGTATACGAGTAGTATGTTCAGTTGATCCAAAACATAATCAACGTCAAGGCTAACTTATTATTTTAATACTTATTTATGGCTAGAATTGCTGGTATAAATTTACCAAACGGAAAACACACAGAAATCGCTCTCACGTATATATATGGTGTAGGAAGATCGCTTTCTCAGAAAGTACTTGATACTGTAAAAATAGAGAGAACTCGGAAGATAGAAACACTTTCTGAAACAGAGCTTGATCTTATTCGTGAAGAAGTAAAGAAATATATCGTTGAATGAGATTTGAGAAGACAAATTTCTTGAAATATTAAAAGACTTCAAGAAATACGTTGTTATAGGGGTATAAGACATCAAAAGAGACTTCCAGTACGATGACAAAATACGAAAACAAATTCTCGAACAAGAAAAGGAAAGTCAGTTGCAATTGCTGGTAAGAAAAAGTAAAACATCTTAATTTTCTATAAACATTATAATCTATTATGGCAACTCAAGCTAAAAAAAGTAAAAAAACTCGAAAAGTAGTACAACAAGGTCAAGCTCATATATTTGCATGATTTAATAACACAATAGTAAGTATTACTGATGAAACAGGTGCAGTTCTTACATGGGCAAGCTGATGATCATCTTGATTTAAAGGAGCGAGAGAATCAACTCCGTATGCTGCTCAAATTACTACTGAAAATGCTACTTCTAAAGCAAAGACTCTCCATGGTTTAGAAGAAGTTGACGTATATATTAAATGAATTTGAGTAGGAAGAGAACAAGCGATACGAGGCTTACTTAGTGCTTGAGTAGATATTCGTGGAATATATGATATCACTCCTGTTCCTCATAATGGTTGCCGAAAAAAGAAGCAACGAAGAATGTAATTATTTTATTTTTTCATCTCCACAGTTATTATGCGTTATACCGGACCAAAGAAAAAACTCTGTAGAAGAGAAGGTGTTAACCTTTTTGGTACAGAAAAATATGATTTAGAAAAAGGTAAAAAATCAGTATTTAGAAGCAGAAAAGCATCTGAATTTGGTACTCAACTTCGAAAAAAACAAACAGCTAAAAGAATGTATGGACTTTCTGAGAAACAATTTCTCAGTTACTTTACAAAAGCTCAAAAATCTACCAAAGAAGGTACGACTGGTGATAAAATGCTACAGCTCCTTGAGCTACGTCTTGATAATGTTGTTTTTAGATCCGGTTTTGCACGAACAAGAATGCAATCAAGACAATTTGTTTCACATGCGCATTTTATGGTAAATGGGGTAAAGGTAACAATTCCTTCTATATCACTTAAGGTGTGAGATGTTATTGAGTTAAGAACTAAACTAAAAGAGAGTACTCTTTATAAATCATTATTTGAGGAACTTCAGGAGTATGCAAAGGATTCTAAAAATAAAATAAGTAGTGCAAAGTGGATAGATGTTGATATCAAGAACCTTAAAATCACTGTGAAGAGTCTTCCTGAAAAAGATGATTTTGAACAAATAATAGATATTCAAAAAATAGTTGAATTTTACTCAAAGTAGTACATAAGAAAGCCTAGCTTATTTCTTCATTAATCTATCGTTATGCATATTCTTCACAACTCAATTGGACTCCCAAAAATTACACAAAAAGATATAAAAACAAATACTACTGTTTTCACTATGTGACCACTTCCAAGGTGATATGGTGTAACACTTGCAAACTCGCTAAGAAGAGTAGCTTTATCATCTATTCCTGGTACAAAAGTTACTTGAATAAAGGTTGCATGAGTGGAGCATGAATATTCTACACTTCCAGGTGTGAAAGATAGTGTTATAGAGATAATTTTGAATCTAAAATGACTCGTTCTTACAAAAAATGACTCTGGTAGTGCTTGGCTCAAGTTGAAAAAAAATAAAGCATGAATTATTACTGCAGCCGATATTGAATGTCCATCCGATATTACTATCTTGAATCCTGATTTATATATTACTGAACTTGACCAAGATAAACTTCAACTTGAACTTGATATACGTGTTGAAAAAAATGTAGGGTATGTCAGTATTGAAGAATTACGAGAAACTGAAGATGATATACAAGTAATCTGAATCGATGCAAACTTTTCTCCAGTAGTGAACGTACGTTATGATATCGTATCAACACGTATCTGAGACCTAACAAACCTAGAGACTATTGAAATTGAGATAGAGACTAATGGGTCTTCAACTCCTCTTGAAGCAATAAAATTTTCTTGACAAATGCTTACTTCATATTTCTCACTTTTGAATGCAGATGAATTGCAAGTATGAGGCGCATTTATAGGTGATATTAAAGATCTAATTAAACGAGAAAAGGATGAGGTAAAAGAAGAGCTTGAAAAAGAAAGTTATACTCCAATTGAGATTATGGGTCTTTCACCACGTACGCTTAATGCTTTGATAAACTGAAATATTCTTTCTATAGAACAACTTACAAAGTGTACTGAGACAAAACTTTCTTCTATTAAGGGTTTTGGAAAGAAGGCTATGACAGAAATAAGAGATGCACTCAAGTCTCGATGATTAAAACTCCTTTGAGACGATTAATATTTATAATTATTTTACCATGAGACATAAAGTTAGAAAACATCTTAAGTTTAACAATAAAACGTTTGCGCATAGAAAGGCTATGCAGAGAAATCTCATTACATCTTTCTTTCTACATAAAGGAATCAAGACAACTGAAAAGAAGGCAAAGTCTATTGTTCCACTTATAGATAAGTGTATTAATGCAGTAAACTCTAAGGATGAGATGAATGCTATCCGCTATGTTATGCAATACGTTTTTACTGAACAAGCTTCTAAAGAACTATTTACAAATATAGCACCTAAATATAAAGACACAAAAAGTTCAGGTTTTACTCGTATTACACCAATCAAATATAGAGATGGTGATAATGCAAAAGTTGTAGCCTTAGAACTTGTATAATATTTAATTTTTACTTATATGAAAACCATTAATCCAAGCCAAATACAGTCCACTGAAAGAAAATGGTATGTAGTTGATGCTCAAGGTCAAACACTTGGGAGACTCGCAACCAAAATAGCTACAGTACTGAGATGAAAAAATAAAGTCGATTTTGCTTCTCACGTAGATAACTGAGACTTTGTTATAGTAACGAACTGTGATAAGTTCACAGTAACGTGAAATAAACTGAGTGATAAGATGTACTATAGGCATACTGGATATCTTGGATGACTCAAGGAAACTCCTCTCGAAAAACTTCTTGTAAAAAAACCAGCACGTGCTCTTGAAGCTGCAGTCTCAGGTATGCTTCCGAAAAATAAACTTCGACCTGATATGATGAAACGCCTTAAGCTTTGTGTGTGAGATACTCACGACTTTGCAGCACAAAAACCTGAAAATTTACCATTATAATTAATTCTAACGTATGGCTCAAAAGTATATATATGCAGTAGGAAGAAAAAAAACTGCCTCAGCACAAGTAAAACTCTATGAAGGGAAATGAGAATCTTTCATCAATGGAAGAAAGTTTGATGAGTATATCCTACGATCAGATTTATTTGATGTTGCTCTTAAGCCTCTTAAGATTTGTAAAGTTCTTGACGGTACATACTACGAAGTAGAGGTATCAGGTTCTTGAGAAAGCTCACAAGCTTCAGCTATGTCTCTTGCTCTCGCTCGAGCTCTCGCAAGCCAAGATGAAGGACATAGAAAAGTTTTGAAGGCTTCTTGACTCCTGACCCGTGATGCTAGAAAAGTTGAAAGAAAGAAACCAGGTCTAAAGAAAGCAAGAAAATCACCTTCTTGGTCAAAACGTTAGTATTATTATTTTCAATTATTATATTATGCCTACTATTAGTCAACTTGTAAAAAAACCACGTAAAGATAAGATTACAAAGTCTAAATCCCCAGCACTTCAAGTAATTCGTAATTCCCTTAAAAGAGGAAAATTGACTGAAGTACCAAGTGGAAATCCATTTAAACGATGAGTATGTACAAAAGTTACAACTATTACTCCTAAAAAGCCTAACTCTGCCTTACGTAAAGTAGCAAAAGTTCGTCTTACGAATGGTTATGAAGTAAATGCGTATATACCTGGTGAAGGTCATAATCTTCAAGAACACTCTGTTGTTATGATACGAGGAGGAAGAGTAAAGGATCTGGTATGAGTAAGATACCATATTGTAAGATGAGTACTTGATTGCGAAGGTGTAAAAAATAGAAAACAAAGTCGAAGCCTCTATTGAGCAAAAAGACCAAAGAAATAAATTTATGATGTGTAGGAATGAAAAGTTGCAAAGTTTTTCATTCTCCGCTTCATAACTTTTGTTATGAATTATGTTATTTGGAGTAAGCATTGCACGCTGAAAACATTCCAGAAACATATTTTACTTATTTGACTGCATAACACTATGGCTCCAGAAAAAAATAATCAAGCAATGATAGATAAGTTTATCAATTACATTATGCTTGATGGAAAAAAATCACTTGCTCGTGATCTTATGACAGAAGCATTCCGAGAAATAGAGGCAAAAGGACAAAAAAATCCAGAAGCGATATTCTTCAAGGCACTTGAAAACATTATGCCTCGTATAGAAGTTCGTCCTAAGAGGGTATGAGGATCTATATTTCAAGTACCACAAGAAGTAAAGCCAAAGAGACAACTTTTCCTTGCAGCACGTTGGATACTCGACTCAGCTCGAAGTAAAAAATGAGCATCATTTCCAAAATTTCTCGCAACTGAACTCCTAGAAGCAGCAAATGAATCAGGAAATGCTTTTAAGAAAAAACTTGATGTATATAAGATGGCTGAAGCTAATAAGGCATTCGCTCGTTTTGCAAATAAACCTAGATAAATATTCTATTACAGATTACTACTCTAGAAAATAAAAAATAATTATTTTATAAAAAAGAACTATGGCTCACAAAAAAGCTCAATGATCCACCAGTAACGGTCGAGATTCTAATGCAAAGCGCCTTTGAGTAAAGGTATTTTGAAATCAAACTGTAAAAGCAGGAGGAATTATCATCCGACAAAAAGGAAATAAGTACTGGCCTCTTGATGGTGTTTCTCAAGGTCATGATTTTACACTTTTTGCTCAAAAAGAGGGTACAGTAGTATTTTCTGAGAAAAAAAGAGTGCGTTTTGACGGAAGAGTATATAAGGATACTTACGTTTCTGTGGTATAATATTTTTCCTATCTTGAATCTCATTACGTCCTCCTGTATTTTTCTATTAAAAAGAAAAAGAATAGCAACTTAAGAGGCTCTAAAAAATTCCAAGATATCTTGGAATTTTCTGCCATTATAGCTCAGTTGGTAGAGCGTTCCCATGGTAAGGGAGAGGTCTCGGGTTCAAATCCCGATAATGGCTCCAGAATTGATTAAAAAATATCTCGCTTAGCGAGATATTTTTTAATCCTTATTTCTCCTT
Organism: Candidatus Altimarinota bacterium; assembly: GCA_022565555.1. GTDB lineage: Bacteria > Patescibacteriota > Gracilibacteria > BD1-5 > UBA6164 > JAACSU01. Next base: position 845 of record JAIUMN010000030.1, on the reverse strand, counting down.
GAGAGTAGTAGTTCATGCACAGCTTTTATTATTCGCTCGTCTCTCTCAAGATCTTGAATAATTCGTATATCTTCTTGTGTTACCTCTAGTTCTCAATTTTCAGAAAAATCTAACATATTAAAACATTAATAAATAAATAATGTTTCGTGAGTATATAAATAAAATATTCTGTGTCAAATAAAAAAGTTAGGATTACCTAACTTTTTTATTTATAAGAAAATATATGAGTTACTTTACGTAGATACATCGCTTATGTAAGGTATTCATAATACTTTTCTTATTTTCTCCGTATCATATAAACTGATATCATAGGTGTTCAAATACTTTTCTGGAAGGAATATTTTCCTCTTCTATATCTACACATATTATTGTTTCATGATATTCGCTTCGATAGACTCTTTCAGAAGCGCTAAGAAACGGAGCTGCAAGTCATTTTCTTCGCGCAAGGGGATAGAGGCGTATTGCTGCTGTACTGGTATGTATTGCATCTTTTATTTTTTCAATAAACCCTCTATCTTCTCCTTTAATAATATCAGGAGGGAGGCTTGGGCGAAAATATGTGATTCAGAGAAGTTCTCATTCTCAGCCTATAAGACTAAAGACCCTTCTTCCATTATCTGAGTACCACTTCTTTATACTCTCCCTTGAGGCAAATCTTTTATTATCTGAGGTATTTTTTTGCAGCGCGATATCATCTTCATCCTTTGTATAGGAGATAATATCTTTTATATGTCTTTCTTGTATTCAGAGATGAAGCTCATATCTTCACAGATTTTCTATATAACGTGTTTTTCAAAGTTGGATTTTTGAAAAATTCTGAACCTCTTCTATATCTTCAAGAGAAG
>JAIUMN010000029.1 GCA_022565555.1 Candidatus Altimarinota bacterium | reverse complement strand
TCACAATTTTTTTTGGTAACCCATTTTGATTGAACAACATAAAACTCATCTTCTCATTGAAAATTCTTATGTTTAAAAATTAAATCAGCTGAATTATCATTTTGTCACTCAGTTATAGAGTTTAATAAATTCTCGATATCTGAAACTTTATAATTTTCAAGAAACCAGAAAAGAAATATATATGAATTTTTACTAATCTCATCTTTAATCTTACTTTTATCGATGTATCATGAATATTTTTTCTCGATTCAATTACATTCACTATCAATTATATTATAAAAATCTAAATTTTTCATTAACAAAAATTATAATTAAAACTAATTTCAATTATAGAAATTTTTCAGAAAGATCAAACTCTTTCAAAATCCCCCAAACACATTTCCTCACTCAAAAATATTGACTTTCATATATATAATGAATAGTATATGAATCCAAACAAAAACACAGGAGGGCAGATATGTCTGAGTATGACAAAAACCAGATAGTGGGATCACTTCTGATGATCAGGAAAGCAGATGGCTTAGATGTCATCGGGGACTGGTCAGTTGGCTTATTTGAACTCCCAGAGTCAGATGTGACAGAAGCGACACTTCTGGAACTTTTCTCTGAAATGGTCAATCTTTGCTATCGAGGAGACAAGAAAATAAGTTCTGTAATGATAAAAGGCGAATATCTTCCAAAGATATTTTTCCTGATACCTACAGAGCACAAAGGAGAATTTGGAAGACACTTGTTTTCTTTTCAAATTCTTGATGAATCATAAGGGCCTTCGGGCCCTTTGTTCGTAATATTTTTTACAAACTCCTCTTTGTCTATATACTACGGGAAATATTTTTAATACTGAAACTATGAAAATCTTTATACTTTTTATCACTCTTATACTGCTACTCAGCTCATGTGGGGTACAAGAAACTCAAAGAGATGCTGAGGAAGTGCTGAGAGAACAAGTGCTTTCAGAAGATGCAGAAAGTACTGCAAGAAGTGATGCGCGAGCTGATTATGAAGAAGCTTGTGGGGAGATGCGTGATAACTACTTAAGTGGGGCTCGTGATGAGTTCAGTTATCAAATCGTATCAGAGATACAAAGTGAAGGAACGGGGCAGTGCCTTCTTGGGTATTATTATGGAAATGAGTCTGGAGTATTTACCTATACTCTCTATAATCTCAGTGCAGATGAGCTTCTTGGAGAAGTGAGTTGTGAGACAGACTATGATGTAGAAAATGATATCATGGAAGCCTGTGATTCAGAAGCACTACAAAATCTCAAGATGGAGTATGAACTTCTCCTTGAGACTCATAGAAATATTTAGGAAAAATTATGCAATACAAGGTATTTGGCTGTAAGGTCAACAAGTACTATACAGAAGGGTGGTTAAACTCAGAGTATCTCCGTGGAAAAACGGGGACTTTTGTGGCGTCATGCGTCGTAACTGATAGTGCGAAACGTAAATGGGTTCGCTTTGTGAAAAAAGAGGTGCAAAACTTAGAACTCCCCGCAAAAGTCTATATCTCAGGATGTGGAGCATTTAAGGATGGAAAAGCGCAAGATAATTTTTTTGATATCTATCCAGAGCTTGCCTTTGCTCAAGACAAGATAGAAGTTCTCGATGAAGCTCCACCTGAGCAGGAAGCAAAAGTATCAGTAGATGGACTACTGGGGACAACACAAAACACCTCTATCCAACTTTCCCCTGCGAGGGGAAAGAGCGAGCTACAAAATTCTGCAGCCTCATCTCTCCTGCAGGAGAGAATTGAGAGAGGTGTTGCGTGAGAGAGAGTTGAGAGAGGTGTTGCGTGAAAACAATCTCAAAATAAAAATTCTATCAACCTCTCCAAGCTCGAAGCGCTCAAAAAAACGCAGATATATACTCGAAAATACGTCCTCATACAAGGAGGATGTGATAGTTTTTGTACCTTTTGTCTCACGGTACAAAAACGAGGAAGACACTTCTATAGAAGTGCTGAGGATATCGCCTGAGAGATACAAGAGTTTGCAGATATGTGAGGAAAAGAAGCGGTTCTCACAGGGGTCAATCTCGCAGCGTGGGGACTTCCAAATACCCATGATATAGCGTACTTTTCAAGTGATGTTATAAAAAAGTGAACAGCTGGATGAGATGGAAGTCGACTTTCAGAACTACTGAGATATATACTCGAACACACAACGATTCCTCGCCTGCGTATCTCATCACTTGGACCTGAGTTTGTCAATGATGAAGTGATAGAAGTACTTTCTAACTCGCGAATTATTCCCCACTTCCACTTCTCTATCCAGTCAGGATCAAGTCGTGTACTTAAAGAGATGGCTCGTCATTATGACGGAGACTATATGCGAAAACTTCTTAGAAAAATACTTGCTATCCCAAGAAAGGATGGAGTAGATATTAGTATAGGAGCAGATATAATAGTTGGATTCCCCTCTGAAACAGATGAGGATTTTCGCGATACATATGAGCTCGTGAGAGATTATAACATCACTAAGTTGCACGCCTTTCCTTTTTCAGAACATAGCCTCGGAGAATGAGTACCTGCAGGACGCTTCAAGCATCAGATACCCGAGCATATCAAAAAAGAACGTATGACGAAACTTCTTGTACTTGGAGAGGAAGTAGCGCAAAGCTTTTATAAGTCTCAAAAGTGAAAAATACTTGAGGTACTTATAGAGAAATCAAACAGCTCAGCAGGAACTTGGTCAGGTTGGACGCAAAACTATATCGAAGCAAATGAGTCAAATTTTGAAGTACTTACATGAGTCCTCAGACGCAATGAGATTATTACTTGAAGATTATACTAAATATGTGAAACAATATTTCTTATCTATACTTGTCTCTACTTATCTGCGTAGGAATAGTACTTGATGCCTTGAGTAAAATACTGACACAAATATATCTTGCTGAACAAAGTATTGTACTTATTCCATGATTTCTCAGTCTCGAGTATGTACGTAATTCTTGAATCGCCTTTTCTCTTCCTCTTACATGAATACTCCTCAAAATCATTACGATGATTTTGATTTTTGTAATTATTGTATATTATATCCATGAAGAAAGAGTAAAAAAAAGTCGTTTCCTTGATATATGATTTGCTCTCATACTTAGTTGAGCTCTTTGAAATGCTTGGGAAAGGATTTTTATAGGTTCTGTGACTGATATGATTGCTGTGGAACGATTTGCAATTTTTAACCTCGCAGATAGCTTGATATTTCTCTGAGCATGTGTTTTGATATATACATATTTTATAAAAAAATACCCTAACTTCTAACCTCCCCTCTATGTCGAGTTTCTGACCACGTAATATCAAATTTTCTGAAATCGCTATCAATACTCTTGGGCAACTTATAGCTGGATTTATCGGGAGTATTATCATACTCATCATCGTTTTTGCTTCAGCAAAAGTACTTGATATTGGCTCTACTATGACAAGTACATGACCGTCTGCAGAGAGAAGTACTATATTTCCTATCATACTTTCGCTGATTACTTTTATAGGAACAACTGCGAGTTTTCTCCTTGGGACTAAGCTTTTTCAGCTCACTGATCCAGAAAAGTACAGTCGCAATAGTCTCATATATAGTCATCTTACCTTTTATGGAATATTTGTATATATATTTCTTACTCCTGTATATCTCATTACTTGAGCAGTAAGTTATGATATGCTCATGATTATAACTATTATCCATGCTCTTATACTCGCGCTTGGAACTTCTATCATCCAAGAAATACTTTCCAACTATCGCTATCTCCTCCTTGGAGTATACGCAAGTTTTGTAGGAACGTTCTTTGCTTCTGCTTTTGTAATACTTTTCTTTACTCGCTTTGAAAGTGGATACGCAAAACTTCTATCCCTTCTACTTATACTACCTCTCATCTATACAAGTGTTGCCTTTTTTAAAGGACTTTCAGAACTCCTCTATGCAAAGTACTATAACTTTACGAGCCTTGATCCACTCTGAGATATACATATTCAACTCCAAAAACAAGCTGAGGAAGAACTCAGGGAGCTTGAGGAGAAAAATACTTTATAAATTGTCTGAAACGGAAATCAATATACTTCCGTTTTTTTTCTTTTGAAAAATACTTTTTTCTTGTAGTATATGAGTATCTTTTTATATTTATAATACCTTACAATGAAAAAGTATACTTCACGCTTAAGGTTCATCTCAGCTTCTTTTCCTGCCTTCACCCTTGTAGAACTTATTGTGGTGGTTACTATAATTTCTATTTTATGAACAGTGGGTTTTGTAAGTTATAGTAATTATCTTACTACAGCTCGTGATAGTAATCGTATTTCTCAAAGTGTTAGAATAGCTGATGCACTACAAACTTTTACAACTACTCATTCACTCCCTCTTCCAGATAATGCTGTTACTATAACAGATGGAGCTGGTATAATATCGTATCAAGGAGATCTCTGAGAGTCAGTCCTACAAACTATTGATTACTCTACTACTGCAAGAGATCCAAGGGACAATAGTCCATTTATCTATGCAGTAGATGCTACAAGACAACAATTTCAGATAACTACATTTATGGAAAATCAACTCAGTCAAAGAGCATGATGACTGAGTCAAGGCTACGCAAACTTAACAAATAGATTTCCAGTCTCGTATGGAACATGACTTGGAGTTTTACTAGAACAACTTTCTCAGAATTCCATACATCGTATCACAAGCTATGGAAGCTCTCTTGATATCGAATCTACTACGGATACTTTTCTGATAACTCTTTGAGATTCAATCTATACTATTACTCCTGAAAGAATACAAAACTTCTTTAGGTATCATAGAGCTTCTGTGAGAGATTATGTGGAGCTTACTGATGAAGATACTGAAGTATTCCAGGTTTATGAAGATTTAATACGTATATGTACCTCTGAGAACATAGGTCAAACTCAGGTCTATGATATCTCTCAAATAAGTAGTAGTGGATCATATACTTTTATTGATGAGGAGGGAAACTTTTCATCTATATCCCGTACACAAATAGCGAGTGCTTGAGAACCTCTATCACGACTGAGAATATACTGTAATGATAATAGTGGTCTTTGAAATCCTGCAACAGAAATACTGAGAAAAAATTGAGATATTATTGAATTTGAATCAACCGCAGTGTAATACGTGTCATATATATCATAAATTAAAGTTCTTTTTTGATATTTTAATGAATGTTTTTATACTGATATTAATATAGTTTAGCTTATAGATATGAAACAACTCGTCCAAGAAATACTTGATTTTTACTTTCTCAAGATGAGAGCTCCAGATATCTCAGAGCTCTCAGATATCAAAAATACTCCTCCTCTTAATGAAAAAGGTGCATGCTTTATTACTCTCTACTCTAAGTGAGAAGTGCGAGGAAGTGCAGGAAACATTAAAGAAATATATGAAACTCTCGCTGAGGAAATACTTGCAAATACATTTGAAGCTCTCACAAAAGATAATCGCTTCTCACCCCTTAAGCTTGAAGAAAAAGACTGACTTAATTTTCGCATAGATCGTATCTCTCAAAGAACTATGATAGAACTTGAAGAAGTGAAAAAACTTGATCCTATTAAATATTGAGTCATCGCTATAAAAAGAGATTACGAAAAACTTGCAGTTATACTTCCAAATATCTCTGCGAAGCTCTTACTTTGAAGTGATTTTCTTACAAGTTTAGAGAAGAAGCTCAGTGATGCAAAACTCAGTGATAAGTCATATATATTCTACAGGATAGAAACTGAAGTAGAAAGAAATTAATATCTATCTTCTAAATATCTCTATCTCAACTCAAGTAAAGTAAAAATCAACACTATCTGCAGCATCAAGTCATATATACCAAGAAAAATCTTGTGGATTTTTTCGTACTCTATGACGAACTTCATAACGATTCCAAGTACTTCATGATATATCTTGTGTTTCTACTATATTGAGTTCTCCATTTGTACTAAAAGTTCCATCGGTATAATACACTCGATTATGAAAAAGATATCAAGCTTCTGGATTAAATCATAGATTATTAGACCAAGTTCATACATAATCTCCTCTTGCCCAAAGCGAAAGACGTATCTCATCTCAAGAAAGAATATTTGAAAAATCTTGAATTTTTACCTCATAGTTTGATATACTTCATCATTGTTGTCGCATAGCATATCCAGATAACACTGGGGATGCAAGAGCTACGATTTGATTTGCTGATGGGGTCGCATAAAGACTAAAACTATGGGTTGAAATATGATTTCATCATGCAAAGCTTCCTCCTTGAGATCATAAAAAATTTCCTGTTACTTGTGTCCATGCAATATTATTTTCATCTATACTACAATACACTGCTGTTGATTCATTATGCGTTCACCTTATGGTATAACTCCCATCTGATATGATTTCTCAGATATCGTATAAATCTTGGCAATTAAATGCTCATCAAATCTGAAGAGAAAAAATTCTCTGAAGGTAGGTTCTAAATCTTGCAAGTCACTCATCTTGCAACATGGAAGAATGGAGGGAGAAAAATTCTGTTGGAGTCCGCGCATAGATGAATCTCAATTTTTGAGCAAAGTCTCGTAATCATTCTTGTGTATGTAAAACATCAAGATTTCATGAGAAGATTATAGGATCTAAAACATTGAAATCAAATCATCCATTAGTGAAAAACTTTCAGTTATAACTTTCAGGTAGATTATAAAAATCATTATATACAAGATGTTGTTCGGAAATAATATCTACCACATCTGTACTTTGTAAATTTGATGCTATGATAGAAGGTGTTGCTATAAAAGTATACTCTGATCACTCTCGAATCATCGTCATAAATCTATTATAATTCCCAAGAACATATGCTCGTGGAATAGATGCATGTGCTTGTGGTACAAAGGTAAGCTCGGCGAGTCATTGTTCTTCTTTTCCTCACTCAAGAATAGTAGCTATCTGATACTCTTGTGATTGATTAGTAATGGCGTATGAAAAAAATACATCATAGGATTGATCTCTTGGCGTATCAAGTCAAAATGTTCACAGTTTTCTTCACACACCATCTCAAAATACTCATTGAGTCCATACAGTACTTCCACTGTAAGTTATGTCTTGAGGAGAATCTGGAAGAGGATATTCACTATTATCTATATAATACAGCTCTAAATTATTTGAAATTAACTGTACAGAATTGATACGAGTAGCATCTCTAGTATCTTTAAAGTAGTTAAATATATATATAGATCATATTGTTGCGAGTATTGATAATATCGTAACCACAACTATAAGTTCTATAAGAGTAAATCAATTTTTATTTTTATACATACAGAGTTATTTATAATATACTTCTAACTTTAATCCCGTAATATCAAGAGGACTAGTTCTTGCATCTATTCAAGCACCTATATCCCAAGAAAATGAATTAATATAGTCAGTAATAGGAATACGTATAGTCTCATATCTCCACTCTGAGCTATTTCCGTCATATATATCACTCGGCGCTATACTTTCTGGTGCTTGATCTCTATAGTTAATAGTGTATCAAAATGGACTTTGGTTCACCCCTTTAACCCAAGCTGAAAGTCGTATTTCAGTAGTAAACTCTATGTTTGGTATATTATCAAGACTCAGTCTATATAGTGAGTTTGTATCTCAGCTATGGCGTAGAACTGTTACTTGTGGAAATCAAGTTGGTCAAGCTATATCATTTCTTAAAGTATTTTCAGAAATGATATTTATATTTCCACTTGCAAGGTATCCTCCAAAGCTATTTGGATGATTATTTCACTCAAAAAAGGATTTATCAATAAAATTTTCTCATATTTTTGTCCATCAGCCACCATCTGTTGTCATATCACAATAAATAGTATAAGATCCTCTTCCTCATATCCCATCACTATCTACTTTGTAATATCAGTCTTCTATAGAACCTCAGGCATATATCTCCACTTCTCTTAGAGAAATATATCTTTCTTCATCTGCGATAATTACAATTCTTCGTATATCATTATGAAGTTGTCCTATACCCTCAAGATCAAGATCAACGATATAATCTCAGGTTGTATTCCAAAGTGTATGAGTATATATCGGAGTGGATTCATTATGCCTATAAAGCTGTATCTCAGCCTGACTGAGTCAACTGGAGAGAGATCATAAACTATTATATATTCGTATAAAACCTGCAGGAATATCCTCTTCCCAAGTAAACTCTATATATCATCCCTGTTGATCCATCTTGTACTCACTATTGAGTGATCACTCTACAGATTTTACCCCATTATTTATACCTGCTACACCTTGAACTCATGAGTCAGGAGCAGTGGGTGTTGCATCAATTTCTGCAAAATCAGCAAGGTTAAAAATAAATCTTCTCTCAAGAATCTCTTGACAGTAATATGGTTTAATAGGATTTACTCCTATGCTGCTTGAAAGAATATTTTCAACATATTGAGTTCCAAATCATTCAAAAAATCCAGAAACATCACGAAAGATAGGAGAATATCTGTATGAATATCTCAAGTATTGTTCAATTTCACGTATTCATCTATAAGACGCAAGCTCTGATCTTGAACCTGAGAATGCGATTGGATACTCAAGCTCAAATGGAAATACTTGATAGTCATTATTATCTTGGATAATATTATACCCGGCTGGTAAACTTTCATATCAAGGATATACAAGCTTTCGTTCCGTAACAATATGTTCAAAGCTTGGATTAGTAAGATCACTTGCTATAATAGAGGGGGTAACAAATATTTGATTAAGTCAGCTAGAGTTCGTTCCATGAGTAAAAAGTTTATTATAACTTCAACGTATAAATATAGGTGCTCAAGGATTTACTATCTCTTGGATTTCTGGGGTCGGTGGATTTTCCGTTCATCATGTTGATATAAGGGGAGGAGAATCTTTATATGGATGGCTTGATGGGAGACTTTCTGTAAGACCCCAAGTATGTGCAAGATATCCCTCTACCATATATTGAGCATCCTCTGAGAGAGCAGAATCAAAAACTATAAACTCACCAACTCACCAATCAGCATTTTCATTTACTCTGTTAAATCTTCATGCCCTGTTAAATGCCCAATTCACTCACTCTATAGAGTTTGTTGCTCACTGAGAAAGAAAATTTCCAGAATTTCTAAATTCATAATTTATTCCGTCAGTAAAAAATGAATAAAAAAATGCCTCTCTATTATTTTCATTTTTAATTGCTGGGGCAGTGGTAAGATGATTTGGAGCATTATTAATACGTAGGGAGTTTCTATAGTTTTGAAATGCTCCTATTACATAATTCCCAGAAGTTCATTGGAGACCATACCCCATAGCTTTTCATCCTGAATCATGAAGAACAAAGTATATCTCTCACTGAGAAATAGATGAGTCATTAAAACGTAAGCCAGCTTGTTTAGGTACAAAAACTGCTGGCATTCACCCTACAGAATCTGATCTATATGTAATAGTACCATGAGTCCTCACTGCGTTTGAAGTTGATCCTCTTGTTCATTTATTTATCCAGGTATTTATAGTTGCTCACTGAGATGTAGAACTTCCATCTCAGTTGATATCATTAGCATCTAGCCATATAGTAGGTTCTAATACTCAAGGATCAAAGAAAGTAAAAGAAGCATGAGCTTGAGGAAGAAGTAAATTCTCCTCAAAGCTTAACATCGGTAACCTGCTTCGTATATTTGATTGTTCTAATATATAAGAAAGCTGGTATTCCCTTCTATTAGACGTGACAGAATATGGGTAGTAATTTCCGTAAAGAGGGTCTTGTACGTCTCAGAAAATCTTTCCAGTTTGCTGCATACTCTCTTGTCCAAATACTCATTGTGACCATACAAGGACTCATCCACTTGCAGTAACTTCAACCATTTCAGATGGTTCAGGATATATATTAGAAAGAGCTTTATATAACTCTATTACTGACTCTATATCCCCTACATGAGAAAGTCTTACAGCATCTCTTGTTTGACTATTGTAGCCTAAAATTGAAATAAATGATATCGTACTCAGTATCGCAAAGATAGTGAGAGCTACAAGTATTTCAATAAGCGTAAGTGCATTATTATTTCTTTGCATGAACTTTGAGTAAAATTATAAATATATACTATAATATACTATAATTCCGTAAAATAGGGTATCCTTTATGGTATTTTACTGATAAAAACCTTGCCTTTTTGTATTTTTAAAGAGAGATATTCTTATAGTGTGTCACCTTATAGCTCTCTTTTCATTTAAGAATAGCTATAACATCAAACTGGATATTTTCAGGATTGATGCGGTATTTTTTACAATAAAACTCAAGGGTTTTCTGACATTTACGAAGCTTTGAAGGAATGATAGCTTCTTCCGGAGTTCCAAACTTGAGGTTTTTTCTATATTTTACTTCTATAAAATGAATCCTCCCGAACTTCTCAACTATAATATCTATCTCGCCAAATCTCCCAAAGCGGAAATTCGTATCTCGTATAGCAAAGCTATGTTTTTGAAGATAACGTATCGCTATCAACTCTCCTTCGTCTCAAGTTTTATGCATTGAGGATTTTTTGAAAAATATTTTTCTTACTATATAGAGCCTGTTATATTTGCATAATATTTTCCCTTTTCATTTTGTATATTTTTGATATAGTAAAGGAAATACTTTTTATAAATCCCTATGTCTTTTGTAGACGAACTTGAACAATCCATAGATATCATTGAACTGGTATGAAGGTATACAAAACTTAAAAAAGCCGGAGTTAATTATAAGTCCTTATGCCCGTTCCCTGGACATAACGAAAGCACCCCAAGTTTTGTAGTAAGTCCGGCAAAACAGATAGGCTATTGTTTTGGTTGTCATAAAGCAGGAGGTCCTCTTAAATTCTTAATGGATATTGAGAACTGTGAGTTTCGTGAAGCAGTGGAAATACTTGCAAATATCACAGGAAAAGAAGTTGAAGGATTTAAAACAAAAAGTAAAGAAGAAATACAAGTTCAAAAAAATATGTATTCACTTTACAGAGATGCTGCGAAGTATTATAAAAAAGCACTTGCACAATCACCAGAGATACTCAAGTATCTTTCAGATCGTGGTATTACACATGATGACCAAGCAAAGTTTCACTTCTGATATGCAGATAGCTGAGTCGGGCTCTACACTTTTCTCAAGGAGCTCTGATATAGTGATGAACTTATTAGGTCTTCACAGATATTTGTAGATATTGGGCGTCGCAAAGATAAGTTTATAGGAAGAGTTATATTTCCATTACAGAATAATCGTGGTGATTTTGTAGCATTTGCAGGACGTATAATTTGAACATGAGAACCAAAGTATTTAAACTCTCCTGCAAGTGATATCTATGATAAATCATCTCTTCTTTACGGACTCTATGAAGCGAAAAATACTATAACAAAAAATGATAGAATCATAATATGTGAGGGTTATATGGATGTTATAGCTCTTCATAGGGCAGGTTACTTTGAAACTGTTGCAGTATCAGGAACTGCTCTTACAGAGAAGCATATCACCCTCATAAAACGTCTAACTCGAAAAATATATCTCTGCTTTGACTCAGATAAAGCATGAGTTGCTGCAACAAAAAGTAGTCTTGAGATACTTAAAAATAAAGAGCTTGAGATACGAATTATTCAAATACCTTCTGGAAAAGATCCAGATGAGTACATTACCTCATGAAAAGACTTTTGAATCCTCTTAGAAAATGCACTCTCTCCGATAGCTTTCGCACAAAAACATCAAAACTATAATCTTTCGAGTCTCGATGATACCAAAAAGTTTCTTACAGAAATGCTGGAGTATATAGCAAGTTTTTCAAGTACATTAGAAAGAGATTTTTATCTCAAAGAACTTGCAAAGCTGACTGAAACAAAGCTTGAAGTTATTTATGAGATGATGAAAACCCATGCTCGAAAATGAAAATCAAATGATGATAAGAATGATAAAAATATACAAAAAAGAGAATTACAGAGAAAGCCTCTTGACTGCTTGATTGTACTTCACGCTGAAGGTTTTATACACTCACAAGATATACGAAAAAAGCTACTTTTCCCAGAAGCATTAACTCAAAAAGAACAACAACTTCTCTTCTGAGAAATCTCCTTTTCTACTCTCAGCTTAGATGAGAAAGAATATTATCGAGGGCTTGCACTAGAACTTTCACTCTCCGAGAAAAATGAGTGAGAAACAGAAATATATATACAAAAGCTTATTTTTTCCCTCAATAAAGAGCACTTTAAATCTCTTGAAGCTTTATATAAACATAAACTCATAGAATGAGAAAGTGGGAGTTTGGAGCTTTACTCTGAACTACTCCAGAAAGCAAAACAAGCTGGAGTAAAATAATCTTGCAATCTCACGTATTTCTCTATAATGTCAGTACGTGCAATACAAAAAAAGCAACTATCTATATACAAAATCAGACGTATATACCACACTCAGACCAAACTTCTAGAATAAGTCTAGAAGCCTTTTTATGTAGTATACTTCATTACACTAAATATCTATGCCAAAAAATACCTGAGTGAACAAGGAAGCTCACTCAAAGATACAAGAAATAGACCTTGATGCACTTGGAGCTGCACTTGAAAGCCTCCAAAAACAAGATGAAGAACTTCAAGAACTTGAAGCAGAGAAAGCGGCAAAAGCTATAGAGGAATGAATTTCCGATGATGAAGATACTCTTGAAGTACTTGAAGAAGTATGAGTACTCAAAAAAGAACGTGGATTAAAAAAAATACCCATAGATAGAGATGAAGATAAGAGGCGTATCTGAAAAGGAATGCAAAAATTCATAGATACAGAAGTGTCTGAAGAACTTCTTCAAGGACTTAATCCTGAAGTTCAAGAATTGATGAAAAAAGGAAAAATATATGGGACCATTACGCAAGACGAACTCATGAATGCAGTTCCAAATGCAGAAGATGATGTCGATCTTCTTGATGAAATATATTCACGCTTTCTCACTCTTAATATAGATATAGTCGATAGTATGGATAAAGATGAACTATTTAGTTCATCAACAAAACAGACTAAGCAAGAACGTTACAAGGAACAAAATGCGATTTCCCTCTCTGAAATCTCGGACGACTCTATACGTATGTACCTCAATGAAATCGGGCGTGTTGAACTTCTCACTGCAGAGCAAGAAGTGGAACTTGGATGACGTATAAAGGCATGAGATCAAGAGGCTAGAAAATCTCTAGCTGCAGCAAATCTTCGACTTGTAGTTTCTATAGCAAAAAAATATATGGGGAGAGGATTATGACTTCTCGACCTTATACAAGAGTGAAATGTTGGGCTCTTCCGAGCAGTAGATAAGTTTGACGCAACGAAATGATTTAAATTTTCAACTTACGCAACATGGTGGATACGCCAAGGGGTTACTCGAGCAATTGCAGACCAAGCTCGTACAATACGTGTTCCGGTTCATATGATAGAAACAATTAATAAATTTACTCATACATATAGGCGTCTCACACAAGAACTTACACGTGAACCACTTATGGAAGAGCTTGCTACGGAAATGGAAATGGATCTTAAGAAAGTACGTCAGATTATGCGTATCTCTCAAGATATACTCTCACTTGATAGCCCTGTTGGTTCAGAAGAAGATACTTCTCTCTGAGACTTTATAGAGGATGATAAAAACATGACTCCAGATGATCAAACTAATACGAATCTTCTTAAAAATAATCTCAATGAAATGCTTGATTTCCTCTCTCCTCGTGAAAGAAAAATTATAAAAATGCGTTTTGGGCTTGAAGGAGGTGATGTACATACACTTGAAGAAGTTGGGAGAGAATTTTGAGTCACTCGTGAACGTATTAGACAGATAGAAGCAAAAACTCTTGAAAAACTTAAAGAACACCCGAATTCTGATAAAATACGCTTCTTTTAGATATATACATATAAAAAATCCAGAAATAATATTTCTGGATTTTTTATATGTTATTGCTGTATATCAAAAAGTGGTGGCGGACTTGTTTGTATATTTGAATTATACTCTATAATAACCGGATAATCTCTCAGTGATATATCAGCACTAGAACGCTTACTAGATTCTGATCATGATGCATCTCAATTTCTATTTATAAAGTATCTTCTTAGATAGTTAAAGTCATATTTTTGAGCAGTAACTTGATTACAAGAACTAGTTGGTACATAAAATGGGCAAAGTACATCAGCGGAACGGGAGGTTCCAATAGTATTTTCAGAAAATACTGATCCATATATATAGAGCTGGTGACGAAGGATATTTGCTGATGTATTTCCATCAAGCTCAACTCAATCATAACTAATAATTGACCTATCTACAAACATCGAGGCATGAATATCGGTTACAGAAGGATCAATATAAACATTTCATCATGCATTATCTTCTCTGAGCACTACTATACCAAGTGTACCGTTACCAGTAATATTTCCATCTATATATACATTTCCATTTTCTACTATAAGAGTTTTTTGTCCGCTCACTTCTCATGAAATTCTCACTATTCAAGTTGTTGGATTTTTAAAATAAAGAATATCTCACTGTGAAAGTATTAATCCTCATCAGCTTGATAGAGATCCCCAGCCATTTCCACTTGTCTGTAGAGTTACTCTTGGTGTTCCTGATGTTCACTGAGGAGTAGCTTCAATATTTCTTGTTATTTGGCTTACATTTCTCTGCATATCTCTCCTAAGTTCTGCTTTTGTTATCTGTCAGAGGATTCGTGCATCATTTGTAAATTGACCACTTGTTAGCTCTTCTGTTCGTTGCGAACTGGTAAGTCCAATAATTCTCACTCCTCTTTGGAATGTGTCTCAATCAGCTTGGATTCAATAGTATGC
>JAIUMN010000028.1 GCA_022565555.1 Candidatus Altimarinota bacterium | reverse complement strand
GCGAACATCATCCGATTATAAGGCACTATAGAAGAAAAGTTCCGCGTATATTTCGTAGTCAATTATTTGAAAATTTTTTTCATATCCATCAGATACTCGCACTTCTTTATTCGCTTCCACAAAACTATACACTAAGGGACGTTGTGAAATGACTTGAAGCAAAGAGATGATTTCGGCTAAAGATACAGTCTCAGGAAAAAATACCAAGCTCGGGACCACTTATTGTGGTAGCAAATCATCCTCATATATTTGTAGATCAGTTTTCACTTGGTTGTATGATAGAGATATACCGACCAGGGAGTCAGATAAAAATAGTTACCGATAATATCCCAGAATGATTTGACGATATATATCCCTACTCTGAAAAAGTTGGAAAAACTCTAGAAGAAAAACGTATATTTCGTGAAAATATAGATACTTTTTTGCAAGCTCATGGAACACTTATTATACTTCCATGAGGGAAGTTAAATTATAGGCATTGGCTTACAGGTATGAGAGTAGAGGGACGATGGAGGAGTTGAGCTCTTCATTTTGCAAAAAACAATAATACTCCGATACTCCCTGTATATATCTCATCAAAAACAACTTTTATATATAATTTTCTTTCTAACTTTCTTCCTCGCTCCTATATGCAAAACTTTAATTTTCGCCAAGCACTCAAAAAAGAGATGTATATATGACTTACTGTCTGAGACCCTATATATTATTCTGAAGAACTTACTCCTGATATACTTAGGGAAAAAGTCTATGAACTTTGAGATGATGTATTTACAATAAAAAATACCTAAACTTTTCCATTTTTTGAAAGAAGTACTGAGATAGGACGAGTGACTGGGAATTGTGCAAAAATGATGTTAAGAACAGCCATAATGGGTACCGCAAGAAATGCTCCTGCAAGTCACCATATAGAGGACCAAAATATGAGCGACAGAATAATAACAAAAGTTGAAAGATTCAGTCTATTCCCCATAATCTTTGGTTCTAAGACATTTCCAGAAACCACCTGTGGAACTATGAGGCAAGCAAGAAGGAGAAACGAGAGTCAAAGTGTGTCAAACTGCACAAACGAGTAGAGAAAAGGGAGTCACAGTGCAACAACACCTCATACAGCTGGTACAAAGTCGAAGAGAAACACAAAAAGTCCAAATATAAAAGCGTACTCAAGTCAAAAAAGTAGCATAATTATAATACTTACTACGGCATTAAAAAGAGCAAGTGCGAATTTTGAGAGGAAAAAAATATTAATATCTTCATATATTCGCCTATAAATTGAAAGAAATGTTTTTTTCTCTTGTCACTTAAGAATAGTATAAAATTTCTTTGCAAAAGTTTTTTGCTCTAACATAAGGAAAAAGAGGAGTATTCCAACAGCTCACAGTCATCCAAGTATAGATCCAATAACTGAAAATCACCCCTTTACTACACTATCTATATCTACTCGGGATAGAAGGGCATCAGCATCTATTTCACTAAAATCAAAGTCCCTAAGTGGAGTCTGAGAAACAACTCTCTCAAGTCACTCTGTAAGTTTTTCAGCATCATCAATAAAACTCTCAACTTGAAGCGTAATAATAAGTCCGACAGTAAAGAAGAATCAGATGAATATACTGGCAGTTAAGAGTACTGAGATTAGATGAGATTTGATATGCTGTAAGAAAAAACTATATATTCCTGTAAAAAGAAAAAGCAATATAAAGGTAAATATCAGTGTAACTATGAGACTCTTTGCGATAAAAAGAACTCAAAATATCATAAATATCGCAATAATCCAGAGTGGAATAAGGGTTTTTTCCTGATTTTTCATTGTTATTTTTAAAAAAATAATACCTCTATTATAAAGATATTAGAAAAATTACAAAAAGTTAAGAAATAAGATTCTATAGATATATTATTTCTCACGCTGTATATTTAAGTACTAATGATAAAAAAATATTTTTATATCAGATATTTTTAGAAGTATTTTTTGCGAAACAAAGTATTTTTATACAATAGAAGAGATATCCCCCATACTATATATATGTATAAAAAATCTATTTTTTGGTTCAGGCAAGACTTGCGTGTCAGTGATAATACTGGACTCTATGAAGCAGTCGAGAACTCGCAGAAAGTACTTCCTCTCTTTATTCTTGATACATATCTGACTGGTAGTTTCTGAGGACTCAGTGACCCAAAGTTTTGATTTCTCAGAGAGGCACTTGAACAAGTATCAGAAAATCTCAGGAAAATCTGAGGTAAAAAAGTTATTGTTCTACACGGAAAACCTGAAGAAATCATTCCTGAACTGGTAAAAAAATATAAAATCGAATGTATTTTTACCAATACAAGTTATGGGAGCTACGGAAAAACTCGTGATGAACAAGTAATAAAAGCAGTGAATAACAGTAACTGTAAGTTTGAATCTCACAAAGATTTTCTCATCGCTGAACCCCAGGAGATAGAACAAAGAAAGGTTTTTACTCCTTTCTATAAGCTCTGGCAAAAATACATCCTTGCTCATCCTGAAAGTACAGAGTTACTTCCTAAACTCACTCATTTTTCACAACTCGAAACCTCAGAACAAACAGAAGCAAAAGACTTTATAAATCTCGAGAAACATCCCTATTTTACGATGCAGTTTGGACTCAAACGGCTTGAGAAGCATATTAATGCGAACTATGATAATACTCGTAATAGTCTTGATAAAGATGGGACTTCGCGACTTTCCCCCTATCTCAGACACGGAGTATTTTCCGTAAGACAAATATATAATAGAGCTCAGGGAGTAAGCCAGAGCTACGTCTCAGAACTTGCTTGGAGAGAGTTTTGGTGGCACATACTCTATAATTTCCCAAATACGCGAGAGCAAGAATTTTTAGAAAAATACCGAGATATCGAGTGGTCTCGAGACGAAGTACTTTTTGAAAAATGGTGTAAGTGAGAAACAGGGTATCCCATAGTGGACGCTGCTATGAGACAGTTAAACGAAACAAACTGGATGCATGGACGAGCGCGTATGGTTGTTGCGAGCTTTCTTACCAAAGATATGCACATCGACTGGAGACTTGGAGAAAAGTACTTCAGAGAAAAACTTCTCGATTATGATGAAGCGGTAAACCTCGGAAACTGGCAATGGTCAGCAAGTGTTGGAGCTGATCCGAAACCTCTTAGAATATTTAGTCCGATGTTACAAAGTGAAAAATTTGATCCTGAAGCTCGTTTCATTAGAAAATATATCCCAGAACTCGAACTTGAAAGCGTAAAAGCTATTCATAATCCTCTTGATACCCCGCTCACCTACTGCGAACCTACCCTCGACCACAAGATAGAAACAGGAAAAGCTCGAGAGATGTATAAGGTTTCATTTAGTAAAAATACTTAAAACATGAAAATACTCGAGAGATGACAGATGAAAGAAGCGAAAATTTGTAAAACTTGCGCAAAACCTTTTACGATTCGCAAGAAGTGGAAAAATAACTTTGATGAAGTTTTATATTGCAGTGAAAGATGTAAAAAAAATCATTAAATATGATTTATTTTTATATTAGGCTTTATTATACTATTAGGTATACTATGAGTCTTATTTCTTTAGATATTTTATAATGGATTTTTTCAATACTCCTTTTTGAGGTATAGCATGACTCATACATTTCGTCATTTTTATATGGGCTCTTTTACAAATCTTAAGTTCAAGTATGAGTCTTATACATAAAATCATATGGATTTTAATAGTATGACTCCTTCCTATTGTAGGATTGATTATATATCTTCTTGTAGGACGAAAAGCATAAATAGCTCTTGAGAAAATATAATAATCTTAGATTATTATATTAATCTCCCCAGCGTTTGAAACTTGGGCAATCTTGGATAACGTTTATCAGAGCAAAGCCTGGGTATTCTATCGCTTCTTTGATAAGCTCCTTGAGTCACTTAAAGTCTTTTGAGTATCAGAGTTTTGCAAAACTACATCAAGCTTCTTCTGCGAGCTTGAGAGGATTGAATGGAGCGACTGTGTTTCCATCTGGAGTGGTTTTTGTCTTTGCTCACACTGGAGTAGTTGGACTTGCCTGTCCTGTAGTAAGTGCGTAGTTTTCGTTATCAAACACGATATAGACCATATCAAGATTACGTCTACAGGCGTGGATAAAGTGCCCCATCCCGATACCGTATCCATCTCAGTCTCAACCCATAATCACTACCGTGAGCTCAGGATTTGCAAGCTTCACACCCGTTGCAAATGGTACTGCGCGACCGTGAAGGGTTTCTGCTGCGTATCCGTCAACATATTGACTTGCTTTTCCAGAACATCCAACTCCAGAAACTACCACTCTATTATGAGAAGCTATTTCAAGCTCACGAAAAGCATTTTTGAGTGCCATAACAATCAAGAAGTCACCACATCCTGGACACCACTGGATATTTGTTAATCAGGTTCGCATAGCTTATATTTTTAGTGTTTCAAAATCCTTATAGTAAAATGGGTAGAGATCGTACTTGCGTAAGTTTGATATCTTGAGTCCATCTATATAGGCGAGTCAGAGTTCTTGTGTGATATATTTTTCAAGTTGCCCTGAGTAGTTCGACTCGACAAATATTACTTCTGATTTTCAGATTAACTCATCTCGAAGCCTTCTATCAAGGGGCTTGAGATATTTGATAATAATAAGTCCGAACTCTGGATTATTTTTTACAAATTCTTTTGCGGTGTAGCTCGTGTAACTGGTAGTGATGATAACTTTCTGCTGTTTCATCTCTCCTGGCAGGAGAGAATTGAGAGAGGTGTTGTGTGGAGAGCTAACTCAAAACATTTCATATCCACATATCCCTTCTTTCTCATAAAAATTCTCAAGTTTTTTCCATCTCTTCTCTGTCATGGCTTTCTTCATATCCGTTTCCTCAGTTGTTGCTCCATACTCATCATGTTCATAACTGGTTGCAATGAAATCACCGTCAGGAGTACCTGGAATAGTGTATGGTGAGATTCCATCTTCTGTAAGTGCGTAACGTTTGGAGTCTTTTGCGGGAGTAGTTTCGAGTTTTCCTCTCTGCACGCTTGCAGCTTGAGGAATTTCAGCAAGGGTTGCTTTTCCGTCAGCGTACTGTTTGTCTGTCAGAAGTATCACGATAGTTTGGTATTTTTGAGCAAGATTGAGTGCCTCTCAAGCAAGATAGTATCAATCCTCAAGGCTACTAGGAGCAATCACAATATGCTCAAAGTCTCAGAAACTTGGGTTGAGAGCAAGGTTTAAGTCTCCTTGCTCATGAAATGTTGGAGTTCCCGTACTTGGACCAGCTCGTTGCGAAAGAACCATTACAAGTGGGATTTCAGATTGTATAGCGAAGCTTATTCCCTCTACCATAAGGGCAAATCCTCCTCATGAAGTTCCTACCATCGACCGCTTGCCTGCAAAGCTCGCTCCAAGAGCTGACATCACGACTGATATCTCATCTTCTGCTTGCAGGTACTGAACTTTTTTTCACTTGATGATTTCGCTCAAGATAGTAGAAGCTGGAGTCATAGGATAAGCACTATAGTACTCAAGCTTAGAAGCTGTAGCACCATCAGCAAGAACTTTATTTCAGTACGTTAAAGCTTTTGCAGGTCATATTTGAATTATTTTTGGAAATGGAGAAGTTACAGAGAGTTCACAACTCTCATAGATATTTTTACGAATATCCAGATTATGAGCTACTGCCTCAGGTCATTTTTTTGCAAATATCTTTTCTATCTTCGCGTCAAGAAGTGCAGTTTCAAAGTTCAGGAGTTTTCCGAGTATAGAGATAAGATAGGTATTGTCATATTTGTCCTCGATATCAAGACTCAACACTTGATACTCATCAAAGGCTTGTCCTTGTGCCTCGAGTTTTGATATATTTTTTGAATTGGTGATAACAATTCCTCCCGACTTGAGAAATGAAAGTGAGTGCTTGAGATTTGGAGTATCAAGTGCGAGAAGTATATCGTGATACTTGGAGATATACTTCGACTCATCAGAGAAAAATATATCAAAGTAATTCACTCACCCTTTGATAAGGGACTGATACTCGATGTCAGTATTGACCAGATACCCAAGTTCTGCAAATATATCAGCTATAATATCCGCCGTAGAGTTCATCCCAAGTCCTGCAGCACCACACACACGTATCACTCCTCGCATAGTTTTTTGATAATAGAGTACTGTCACACAAGTATAGTAAGTTTTTTTGTTTTTCAAAAAATATTTTTTGTATATACTAAAGAAAATATACCTTTATATTTTAAAAATTTTCTTATGACTCAACTCAGTGTATCTACCATAATACAAGCACCAAAAGAACAGGTTTGGGAATATCTTTGGGATCCTGAACATATAGTTCATTGGTCATTTGCCTCAAATGACTGGTATTGCCCTCAAGCAATATGAAACAAACCTCAAGTCTGAGAGATGTTTTCAAATACATTTTCAGCAAAGGATGGGAGTTTTTCTTTTGATTTCACATGAAAGTATGATGAAGTAGTAGAATATGAAATACTTAAATACACTCTTTGAGAAATGAAAGATTACTTTATAGATGCATGAAGAAAAGTAGAAGTACACTTAAAAGAAACTGCATCTGGAGTAGAGATTACTCAAATATTTGATACTGAAGATGAAAACCCACACGATATGCAAATAGCTGGATGGAAAGCAATTCTTGAAAATTTTAAAAAATATGTTGAAACTGGAGAAAAAGTACTCTTCATCAAGAAATCTGTAGTACTCAACACTTCTCAAGAAAGCGTATTTCATATACTTACTGATGATACACTGTATAGACAATGGACAAGTGCATTTTGCGAAGGGTCATATTATGAAACAAACAAGTGGCAAGTTTGAGAAAAGATATATTTTAAGTCACCTCATGACTGATGACTCATCAGTGAAATCAGCTATTTTCAACCCCCATATCAAGTAGGTTTTACACATCTTTGATTCCTTACAAAAGATGGAGCAGAAGATTATGAATCTGAAGAAGTTCATACGTGGAAATGATACAAAGAAATATATACCTGTAAAAAAGTAGATGCAAATACTACAGAGCTTACTATTTATCAAGATATATCTGAAAATGACTTTGAGAGCTTCAATGCACTTTGGGATGCAGCACTGAGAAATATACAAGATCTTACAAAAAAATAATCAACTATAACTATGATACTTTCATGAACCATTCATGAACTCCCTGAGGTGCTGATTTCCACTCTTAAAGAAAATCTCACCTTGCTCGAAAAATGGAATTCACTCACTGAGCTTGCTCGAAATGAGTGGATTTGTTACATTACAATTCCTAAAAAAGAAGAAACAAAAAGCTCAAGGCTTGAGCGACTAAAAGAAGATATCACAGCCTGAAAGAAGCGGCCATGTTGTTGGCCTTGATGTCCACATCATCGTCCAAATGCAGAAAAATGGTTTAAAAACTCATAAAAAAATATGCAAAATCAAGAACAACATGATATACGAATGGCTGAAATGAAATTTTCAACCGTGTATCCTCATTACGTTACAAAAGTTACAAAGAAGTGAAGATCAGTAGAAGAACTTCATCAAGTTATATACTGGCTCACATGATATAGTGAAGATGATATAGAAAATTGTATACGCCAAGATATTTCTTTTGAGGATTTTTTTAAGCATGCTACACTTCATCCAAATTCAGATAAAATCACAGGACTTATATGTTGATATCGTATCGAAGAGATTCAAAATCCCCTCACCCAAAAAGTAAGATATCTTGATAAGCTGGTTGATGAACTTGCAAAGTGAAGGAAAATGGAGAAAATCTTACGAACATAACATATTTTTTACAAATTAAAAATGATACTCTTTTTTCTGATATCCCTCTTTGTCCTTGGAACACTTTTTGGGAGCTTTTCATCAGTAGTCATATATAGGCTAAGAAGTGGGGAATCTGGGACTCTCAGCGGAAGAAGTCATTGCCTAAAGTGTGGAAATACTTTGCAAGCACAGCATCTCGTACCTATTTTTTCTTGGCTCTTTCAGTGCGGAAAATGCGCTTTTTGCAAGGAAAAAATCCCTGTAGTATACCCACTTCTTGAACTCTCAAGTGGGATACTTTTTATGACACTTGGATACTTTCTTATTGATCCATATCTCATACTCTCAGGAAGCTGATTTGAGTTATTTCGACTCTTCTTTTTTCTTACCCTCTGATTTCTGACACTTGTCTATGTATGGTATGATATCTTATTTTTAGAAATACCTGAGAGCATACTTCTTATAGCAAATATAGGAGTTTTTGGTGGGCTTATATTACAGGGATACGGATATTATATATTTCCTTATCTTCCTTTAGGAGGACTCACGTTTGAAGTGATTATTCTCTCAGGTGTTGTAATAGGAATTCTCTACACTATATTTCTCGCCTGATTGCGTGAAATATATGATGGGCTTCTACTTCTTCTTTGTATATTTTTGATAGCTTGATATATATACTTCTCAGATATGTGAGTACAAAGTTCCGCTCTTCTCTCTGGAACTATTGCAGCACTTATTATCTATATCTCATTTTTTCTGCAAATTGTACTCTCAGGAGGTCGTGCGATGGGAGCCTGAGATCTCAGAATCGCTATACTTATGGGACTCATAGTCTGAGTTGGCTTTGCCTTTCCTGCATGGATGATATGTTATATCATAGGAAGTGTGATAGGAATATGAGTACTTTTGCGTCAAAAAGTGCAAAAAAATATAAATTCGGTAGGGCATCAAATCCCCTTTGGTCCATTTATTGCATGCGGGTATCTCGGGGTACTCTTCTTCGCTCCTCAGATTTCTCAGTTTATAGAGTGGTATTTTTACTAAATGTAAAGCTCAATTAGTTTACAAAACAAGGTATTTTTACTATACTTATTACATAGTTTACTCAAATACATAAGCAAAAAATGACTAAAAAACGTATCCAAGCCATAAGAGACTTTATCGATACTGCTGAAAAATCTCTTAAAAATGCAAAAAAACTTCTCAAAGATGTTCTTGAAGAGGAAAATATTAATCTCGAAAGTGATCTTGCGCTTGATACGAAATGACTTTCAAGTTATCAAAGTGGAGAGTCAAAAATTATAGAAGGAGTATTTACGGGAGATGATATGCTTGGAGTTGATGGAAACAGATATCCGATACCTGTAAACTACTCAAGTAAGTCAAAGCTGGTACAAGGAGATAAGATGAAACTCACGATAGAAGCAAGTGGAAAAATGCTTTATAAACAAATAATGCAGATCGCTCGTGAAATAAAAACTGGGCTCCTTTCACAAGAAAAGGGGAAATATCAAGTTATGTCAGAAGGAGCTGCTTATGATGTCCTAACTGCAGCTGTAACCCATCATAAGGCTCAGATTTGAGATACAGTAAGTGTACTCGTTCCTGCAGGAAAAGAAGCGACATTTTGAGCAATAGAAGCGGTAATACCAAAGGAATAGTTCTTAAATTTAAAAAACCCGATGTAAATAACATCGGGTTTTTTAAATTTCCTTAAGCTTGGTAAGTAAGTCATCATAGTAATTTCAAATTATATTTTGGAATTTTTGGATAAGAAAATTAAACCTATTTCGTTCTCACGGATTTAACATCCTTGGTTTTTTATTTTCTCATAATATTCAGCAATTTTGCAGTATTTGTTCCATCTGATTCAGGATTGATACTATCTCGGGATTTTGTTGAAATGTTTCTGGTATATCTCTTAATGCATACCAAGATCATTTTGAGTATGAAGCTCTCACTAAATCATCAATTATGTGCTTCAGTGAGTTTAAGTTCATATATACTTCTAATGTATGAACATCTCAAATTTTGATTATCTTATTTTTTAAGTCCATATAAACAGTATTTTTTTCGTCTCCAAAAAACATATCTATATGTGCACATGCAAGATTATTTCATAAAAGCCTTAAGGTACACATCTTTACAGATTCATGAACTTTTAAAATATCCCCTCCTTGAGCAGATTTTTCATGCTGGAAACCACATGGGATATATTCAATCATTTTATCTTTAGTTATATAGATTATATTATTAATTTTAAAATTTATTTGTCAAATATTTCTCGTAAAATCCTTAGAGCGCGCTCTTGCTTAATAAAGAATGGACTTGTGCAAATCGTAATAAGGTCGGCTTTGGAAGCAATATCAAGTATCACTTGTTTTGCAAGAGAAAAATCAATATAACCCATCTCTGGGGCAAAAAAATCAAGGTCGAGGTCGAGGATGATGGATTGTTTTCACATAACCCCCTCATATCTGAATCTTTTCTCCTTTGGAGGAGAAAAGGACTGCAACTTTTGATGCATTTCTGTAGCTTGTTCCCTCTCCTCTCAAAGGAGAGGGTTAGGGTGAGGGATTGTAGGGATATACTGATGTGTATATTCCTTTAAATCCTCTTCCCCTCGTATCTGTACTACTTCAGAGACAAGTCCTTCTCTGAGGGCTGGAACGATGAAGTTTCCAACATTGAGCGTAAAGTTTGTATAGTCAAAGACTTTATGCATGTCACGGGATTGTGACTTACTCAGATAGACTCAGGGATCTCGCATGTCTGCATGTGCGTCTATATGATAGATTTTCGCACCGTCAGCTATAATCCCTTGACTCCGTGCCAAGTACCAAAAAAAATGTACATGATTGTGATTATCTACAAGAAATATTTTTTTTCACTTCCACTCAAGCTTATAGAGATTTTTTAAACCAAAACAAGTCTGTAATTTCCCATCAAAATCAAAATCTTCAAAGGCGACTTTCTCTGAAGCTTGCCCTCTCTCCTGGCAGGAGAGAGTTGGAGAGAGGTGTCTTGTAGGATTAAGAAGCTCTACTTCATCAAAACTCTCTATCCTCTTGAGACTCGGAACATAGAGTTGTTTATTTTTTCTCTGCTCGTAAGAAAAAGCGTTATTTCCTACAGGTTCAGTGATGTAAAATTCTTGCGTATACATAGTTTTACTATTAAATTACCCCTTTCTCTTCTGGAAGAGAAAGGATTCAGGATAGAGTTATCTTGTTGTTGGAGATTATATATTTTCATATATACTAGTAAAAAATACTTACAACTCAAGTTATGACCAAAAGAAGTGAACGGATTGAAGTCCTTAAAAAAACTGTATTTGAAATGTTTCCTAATGCTGAAACAGAACTCTATCATGAAAATGAGTTTCAGCTTCTCATTGCGATACTTATGTCTGCTCAAGCAACTGATAAGCAGGTGAATATTATAAATAGGAATTTTTTTCAGCATCTCATTACTCCAGAAGATGGTATCAGGATGTGAGTGGAGGAAATAACTGATTTTATCAATTCGGTATCATTTTTTAACAATAAAGCAAAAAACATCTTTAAAACTTGTGAAATACTTATACGAGAGCATCACTCACTTCCTCCAAAAAGCATCGAAGAACTTATAAAACTCCCATGAGTCGGTATTAAAACAGCGAAAGTCTTTCTTTCTGTCACCGAAAAAGCTCCGTTTCTCGGGGTTGATACTCATGTGCACCGAGTCCTGAATCGTATAGGAATCGTTACAACAAAATCTCCACTGGAAACAGATAAAAAAGCTTCTCAAATTTTTCGCGTGGAAGATCTTGCGCCACTTCATAATACTCTCGTGCTTTTTGGGAGATACCACTGTACTGCAAGAAGCCCTAAGTGTGGAGAATGTCAGATAAAATCCGTATGTTCATATAAGCATAAAAACATCTAGTAATATATAAAATAAGAGGCTTTCACCCCTTATTTTATATATTACTAGATTATTGCTTCTCTATAACTTCAAGTATTTTTGCTGCCTTTTGAAGGCTTTGCTTTCTTCTGTTATGATGAAGTTTTATATCAAGTTCATCTATCTCAGAAGAGACAACATCTGATGCTTCTGGATTTTCCTCGACTATCCCAAGTATTCGCTCACGGAATATCTCAAAACTTCGCAAAAATGCTGGGTCTATATCAGATGCAACTCTTTCAAGTTTTTGAGATATTACACGCTTTTTTCTCTGTTTATCAAAGTAGGCTTGGAGTCCATCACTTACTGGCATAGCTAAGATATTTATTTGTATTTATATATGGGGACCTTTAGTAGAAAAGGAGATGTTTCCTTAGGTTCTTCACTTCTGTAGTTGTTGCCTGAGAAAGAGATTCTTTTTTGAGTTTATATATCTTTTCCTCTATACTCTCAAGAGTATATCAGAGAAGTATCTCTTGCTCATAGAGCAGCTCTTTTTTCAGTATCTCAAGTTCCTTCATGATAACTTGGAACCTTTCAAGTGCGCGAACCTTCTTATCAGGTGGAAGAAGTGAGTATATCTGCATAAACTCATAGCGTTCCTTATCACTCAACTGGTAATCGTTAAAGAGTTTTTCGAGTTTTTCGTTCATACTTATATTTATACTATATTTAAGAAAAGTATATATATTTTTTTTCTGTTAACAAGAAGACTCTCAAAAACTTATAATAACTGTATCATAGAAAATCAGATATTCCAAGAAAAATGCGTTGACTTTTAAGTGTTTTCCTCTTACTGATTATTTACATATTTCTTAAACCACGTACATTGGCGTTTAGCATAATTTCGCGAATGTTGTGAGATGCGTTCTTGCACCTCATGAAGTGATATCTCTCCGTCGAAATACGCAAAAAACTCCTCATACCCGATAGACCTCATCCCAAAGTCATCACGAGTATATCAGGCATCAAGAAGCCCTCTCACTTCCGCTTCAAGCCCCTCATTAAACATAATTCCAACACGCATATTGATACGATTATAAAGCGCTTCTCTATCTCACTTATATGGAGTAAGAAACAGCACATCATAGCGAAGCTTCTTCTCGCCCCTAAAGTCTTTTTTAGATTTTCCACTCACTATCTTGACCTCAAGGGCGCGCTCGATATAAGGTCGATTATTTGGATGAAGCTCACGAGCATACTCAGGATCAAGTTCCTCAAGTCTGGTATAGAGTTCAGCGTCACTGAGAGTATCAAAACTTCTACGAAGCTCTGCGTCACTTGGCATAGATCCTATGCTTGACTCATATATCAGACTATCGATATAGAGTCCCGTACCTCATACAAGCATCGGTATCTTCCCTTTTTGAAGCATAGTGCCTATATGTTTCTGAGCTTCGACTTTAAAATCTCCCACACTATAGTTCTGATTTGGCTCGATGATATCTATCATATGGTGGACTACCCCTTCCTTTTCCTCTTCTCGTATCTTCCCTGTTCCGATATCCATCCCACGAAATATCTGCCGACTATCCGTTGAGATAATCTCTGTCCCCAGAGTTTTGGCGATATCGATACTCATCGCAGTCTTTCCGCATGCCGTTGGACCATAAATTACCACGCACTTTGGCAAGTCCGAGGGTTTTTGGAGGAAGGATTTGAGGAGGGATTGGTAGGACATGGGGGATTATTTTACAACGTATTTATTACTTCTCTTATTGAAAGCCTCTCTTCATCATTCAAGTTGTAGTAACCTACTTCTATTATCTAAATTTTCAATACTGGTCTGAGTAAAATTAGTTTTATTGTTTTCATTTTCTAAGATGTAAACCTGTTCAGCATCTCAATTTATAACAAAGTTTGCATTGTGTGTTGCAAAAATTATTTGCCTCTCTTTTTTTCTTTGCTTAATTAAATCAACTAAAAAATTTGCGATAAGCGAACTATCTAGGTGAGCTTCTGGTTCATCTATAATTATCGGATTTTTTCAGAACAATAATATTATTAAAATAACTACTGTACATTTTTGTCAAAATGAAGAACTTTCTATTGGTCTTTCATCATACAAGATTTCAATCTTTAAATAATTGTTTAAATTATATAAATATTTAGCAATTAAAATTCTATAAATCTCGAAATTACATTTTGACTTAAATATATTTTTTAAAAAATCATTACTCTTTCAATATCATAATTGGTCTATGATTTCTATAAAAGCATATTCATTAATTTCTCAATTTAATATTTTTTTAATATCTGTATTAAATAATGTTTCATAAATTTTATCTCGTATTAATCGGTTTTCGTAATAATCTTCGAAAGTATTCATAAAATCTTTAAATAAGTTTTCTTTTGCTTTTCCTATATCAAAACCTACTATAAATTTAAATTTTTTTATATTTTCGTTAGTGATTTCATTGAGTTTGCTCTCAGCGATTTTTAATCACTTTTCAACCAAACTTTTATATTCTTCAAAATTTAATCTTCATTCTTCAATATTGAATAATTTTTGTATTTCTAGAAGTTTCCTCATTTCACTATTATATTTTTCTTGTTCAATTTTTCATTTTAGTAATCATTCTTGAGCTTCTTCTAAATGCAATAACTTTTCTTCTGTCATTCATTTTTTACTGAGGTAAGTTTTGATTCATTCTTTCTCAAATTTTGATTTTTCTGAATAATTATTTTGTATTTTTTCAATTCCAGCGAAATCATATCCTTCAACTTCATTTTTTAAATCCAGAAGAGTCTTATAGATGTTATTATATCTTGTATCATAGTCATTTTCTTCAGTATCTATCGGGGAAAAATTGTTTATGAAACTATTTAACTCATCTTTTAATTTATGAAATCTCCCTTTCGATTGTTCTATTTTATAAAAATCATTTGTGTGTTTATCAAATTCTTTTTTTAGTCTATTATATTCTTCTCATTTTACTACCTCTATTATACTTTTATAATTTTCTAACTTCTTGTCTAATTTACCTAACTCTACTTTATTTTTTTCTATTTCTTGAGTATTGATAATATATTCATCTAAATTCTCAATATATTCTTTCAACTCTTCACTACTTTTTTCTAATTCCTCTTTATTTTCTAGTCTAGAATAAATTGCTTTTGAGAATTTAAAATAATCAGTTGCAAACTCTTCAATTTGATTTTGTCATAAAAATTCTATTTCTCATTGATAATCTATTTTTAAATCATTT
>JAIUMN010000027.1 GCA_022565555.1 Candidatus Altimarinota bacterium | reverse complement strand
TATCTAAATTAGTAAATGTATTATTACTTAAAAAATATGTGTCTTTTTCTCAAGTAATATTTTCATAAATCAAATTTAATAATGAGCTTTTTCAGCTTCATCTTCATCAGACAAAACAATTAAAATAATTACTAAGATATAATTTTTCTTTTACATCTGAAAAACAAAAATTATATTCATCAGAACCTCAATTAGCTTTTATTTTTATATCATTTTTAAAATTTAATTCAATTTCTGAGATTTTATTTAGATTTTCAGATGGTTTGTATTCTTGTATTTTTACTCTCTCCTCAGGTTCGTAAATAATTTGTTTCAATCATTCAAAAGTCGGGTCTGCTTTAATCCAACAATTTTGTTTAGTAACATATTTCTTTACATTATGATTATCAGAACAAATAATCATCGGCAAAACTTTTCATATTACAGGAAATACTTTTTCTATATATCATTGTTGATCTTCTTCTTTTCATAATTCATAAATATCTATAAGCTCAGCAATATCTTTTTTTTGAGCAATTGTGTGAGGTAAAGAATTAGTTATGGATTCTATACTTCAATGTTTTTGTCATGAATGAATTGTAGTAACTCATCATAATTCTTTTACTAATCTTATAGTATCCTCTAAGTCACAATAAACTTCATTAATATTTTTTCACTCTCATTTAACTTTTTTGATACTAGTATTATTTTGTATTTGTCACCAAATATAATCAATATCTGAGTAGTTTGAAAAAATTCATATGAAATGTATTGGATCACTTCATCTTGCGTCAGATAAAAATTCTATTCAAGGAAAGACTGTTATATTTTTTTCTTTTCATAACATTTGTAATTCCTGAATCCTGTTTATATCAATAACGTGATGGTCAGTAATAGCAACAACAGAAATACTATTTGCAGAAAGTTGATTTATAATATCCACATTTGCCACTGATTTATCGTGATAGTCATATGATGAAAGAGTATGAAAGTGCAAATCCCATTTTCTCCATTCAGAACCTCTTGGATATTTTTGTATCATATTTATTTTTTAAATTCCTACTCCCCCTACTATACCCCTCCCCTCAAAAATCACAACTTTTTCAAAAAATAATCTCTCCGAGGAGAGACTTTTTTGGATTATATCACGGCAATAAGAATACTCTAAATAAGCATTAAAAATAAGAATACAGGAAATAAATCGATAAGAAATGTAAGAATAGAAAACTTGAAAATTATTTTTTTTATATATACTGTATGTATATACTTTTTAAAAGTTCCTAAGTATGACTAAAAAAGAAAAAAAGGTACAAGAATATAAGAGTTTTGTAAAAAAGAACTTTTGAAACCGTAGCGTTCAGATGCAAAAGAAACTAGAGGACGCGCTAAAACAAATTGGATAAGATGACACATTTTAGCTTTATTATTGATTGTCCGCTCAAGGAAAAACTTATAGAAACTCTTCATTATGTAGAGTTTCTTTTAAGCATTGAAAAATCTCATCTCACGTCCGAAATTCATCTATTACTCAATCGAGATATTATCATTCATATAGTGTCTATATTAGAATGATTACTATTATATCTGCTGATAGAGATAGAAAAACATTGAGATGAAACAGAAAAGAAAATAATCAAAAATTTTACCATAAAAAAGGAATACACGCCTATAAAGTTACCAAAAGATCTTGCTATCACCCTCTGAGAGGAAAGTATTTTTCTCTGCAAGAAAAAAGAAATAAAAGGAAAAATAAACGGGAAATGGAATCTTGGAAACATAGTATGACTTCTGAAGAAACTTTCTATTTTTTCTGAAGCTATCGAAAAATGAATTGAAAATATTTCTCATATACGAAATGATATACATCTCTAAAGAGTGATAGAAAATATAAAAAATACTCAAGAACTCACAGATGAAGAAATGCTCAAACTCTTTCAATTCACGAAGAAGTTACAAAAAAATATTCAAGAAAAACTTTCCGCAATGTAAATTTTTAAAGAAGAGTATATACCCTCAAGAAACAATATGCAAAGCTATACAGAGTTAGAACAAAAAATCCTTGATTTCCTCAGTGGGTATAGAGACTCTCAAGAACTTGATAAGCAAGATATAGAGCTGAGAAGCGCTGAACTTCCTGAGTTCTCCCTCTCTTACAGTGCCAACAGAGACTCACAGTGTCAGTGAAGGTACAGGTACGAGCTTGTTCTTGAGAGTGGGGACTGTAGTTCATTTATGAATACTCGCAGTTTTGAGATTTCTCAAGGGCATTCGTTTTTGAGGATAGAAAAGTGAGAGAGATAATCATCATACTCATAGAGGATCAAAAAATATTGACTATATTTGATTATTATTTCCATAAAGTATATAATTTTAGTACTTTATAATTAAAATAGGTTCTATGATAGAAAAACTCCGTACAAGTTTTCAACTGGTGATGACTGCACTCAGATATATTGCTCGTGATAAGATACTTCTTGTTTACAGTCTATTATCACTACTTGCTACTATTGCTATACTTATAACATTTATCACAACTGAGATAATGTTTTTTGGATTTATGGGCGAAGAGACCGCTGATGCTCTCCTCTATGCCTATCTCTTTTTTTATTACTTTGTATTTTCTTTTATTACTTTTTTCTTCAACACTGCCATTATCACCTCAGTACAAAAGAGAATCGAGTGAAAAGAAGTGAGCTTTGGTGATGGCTTAAAAGAATCAGTAAAACACCTTAAAGCGATTCTTATCTGGTCACTGATAAACTCAACAGTAAGTCTCATACTCAAAATTATACAAGACCGTGTAGGAAAAAATTCTGTAATGTGAAATATCATTACAGGACTCGTATGATGAGCTTGGAATATCCTGACGTTTTTTGCATTCCCCCTCATGATACTCCAAGAAAAATCACCAAAAGATGCTATCAAAGAATCTGGGATACTCTTCAAAAAGACCTGGGGAGAAAGAGCTATCCTCCATGTTGGGACTGGATTTATATTTGGTTTTTTGATATTTCTCGTATTCATACTTGGGATGTTTCTCATGTTCAGCTCGTGAGCAATATGGATAAGTATAGGATTTATTATATTTTGAGTAATCAGCTTAATCCTTATATCATCAACCTGTGATGTGATACTTAAAACACTTCTTCTCGAGTATAGTAAAACTGGACTCGTTCCATCATGAGTGCAAGATAATGGAGTATTTAAGAATATTGGGAAAGAATTATAGGATACAGATATGTAGCTAAAAACACCTGATGTTCTACATCAGGTGTTTTATTTTTCATTTTGGAGCACCCTAGTGATGGAAGTGAGAACTGGGATAGTTAACTTTTAATATCTTTTTATTTCACTAATCCTATTAAAAATATTATCTTTCCATTCATCTTTTTTATATTTCTGAATTAAACTTGCTAATGTCTTACATCTTTCTATTTCAGTTTCATTACTTTGTTTGACATAAAATAGAAAATTATCATACACATCAGCCATTTTTACTATCATTGCATTTTCACCACATTAATGACATCTTTTTATAATATCTTCTAGTATTTCTGATTTGTCCAAATTATTATTTTTAGAGTTTGCTTTTACAATTTTAAGTACATCATCTCAAAAATTTTCTCATATCACTTGTTCTGGCATATCTGTATCCTCCAATGCGTCATGTAAGAGTCCTGCTATTTGAATATTCACAGTATATCAATGATTCCATAGATATACTCATACTCTCAAGCTATGATAAAGGGTAGGCTTTTTCATTGCTTCTTCTGGAAAATATGAAACTAATATTTTTATCGCTTCTTCAAATTTAAATCAGGTCATAAAATGAATTATTTATCTAATAAAATATCTAATATTTCTGGCATATACAATCCTCTATTATTTCTAATCCATTTTCTTTTATTTTCAAGTTTATCTTCTAAATATGGATCATTTATCAATCACTCAATATCACCCATACTCTCAACAAAACTCCCATATTGATGTACTAATCATGAAGATACATAAAAGTCTTTATATGCATCCTCTATTTCTCCATAAGTTCAACTAATTGTATTTGAATTCAAAGTTGCCTCTAATGGGCTATGATCCATTTCTCATTCTGGATTTGAGAAAATTAACCCCATTACTGTGAGTGAAGTTTTAGCACATAATCACTTGAGTTGTCATATTTGATTAATTACCGTGACATTATCAGGAATTTCAATTCCTGTTAAATATCCATCTGGGAAAGGATGTCTAGGACCTACTGCAATACTATAAGGTAATTTGCCCAGCATTTCCCACATTCTAGGATCATATTCTTTTTCTGGTTTCTTATCATTAATTTTCACATTTGAAACTACAATATCAAAAGCACTAAATTTTGACAAATCTATTCCAAAATCCATATCCATACAAGTAGCAACTTGATAAACATCAATACAGGATTTTACTCTATCTTCAAATCTTCATGAAATATCAGTTTGAAATCATACACAACTTACATCAACACCATCTTCTCAGTTAATAACACTCACTCATTCATATTTAGATAAGCGAGAAGAAGCATCATATTCCCTTAAATCAGAATTATATGGAATCGTATATATATTCCATTGTATTCCATATCTTTGAAATTCCGAGATCAGAAATTCTAAGGTATATAATTCCCCTATTTCTCTTATCGCAAAGTTTACTTTTTTCATCTCACAAGTATATCAACTAATGTTGCGTATCCATCTACCATCATTTCAAAATGGCTATGATCAAATACTATAATTTTTGGTTTAATTCTTTCTAATCCACTCTGCCATATTCATTTATGCCTTTCTCTAATAGACACAGTGTAATAAGGAAAATGGTATGTTGCTCAAGTTATAAAACTAGGAACATTTGTAATATCATTCCCTAATATTGTAACTGCATCTTTTACTCAAGTAACTAATAAAATTATAGAATTAATTTCAATTTCCGAAGTAGTTTCTATAAATCTTGATC
This sequence comes from Candidatus Altimarinota bacterium, assembly GCA_022565555.1. Classification (GTDB taxonomy): domain Bacteria; phylum Patescibacteriota; class Gracilibacteria; order BD1-5; family UBA6164; genus JAACSU01. Next base: position 10,224 of record JAIUMN010000027.1, on the reverse strand, counting down.
ATAGTAAATCTGAAGGCTTATAACTAGTCTTTCTTCTCTTAACATCTCAAAGTACCTTGCTTGTATTTAATTGAGGAATATGTGGATTCTCTTGTACTGTTCTAGTTGATAAAGATATTGAGTTATCTGTAGTAGATACTGACATACTTTTTTCTCAAATCTGTGCTTGTAGCCAATCATCTGATATAATGTTTCATTCTCATAAAATATGCGCAATATTTAAAAGTCCTGTTGTCTTTCATACTCGGTGAGCCCCTATCAAAGAGACTCATCCAATACTGTCTGAATAAATTGCAGAACCATGAACTGGTAAAATTCCATTATCTTGACATCACAATAAGGTAGCTAAACCACTAATTGCGGATTTAAATATTCAAAATCAATCACCCTCAATATAAGCTTCATTTGTAATATCATCAAATATTCAATAAGCTCTTTCTAATTTTTTTGAATTAAAATATATTTTTCCTTTAGTATTAGTTCAAGCTCAACTTTTTCTCACGAGAAATTTCTCTTCTAATAATTCATATAAAGATTCATCATTAAAATATACTTCTAATTCATATCAATTTGATAAAGTGATATGAGCATAAAAATAATCATCGAGAGTATCTACATGACCTAAAATATTTGTTCATTTTTTCCATGTGATCTCACTATCAATATCTTCAATATGTTGCTGAGTTATTGTAGTATTATTCATATTATTATAGTTATGGTTATTTTTTTCAGTACATACAAAGTCTACATATCTCTCTACTAAAGTGTCATGTAACAGTCTCCATTCGAACTCATTGTAATCAACTCCAAGGCATCAAGTAACCCCTATATAAAGATATTTTTATGTAATCCTCCATTAGAATATACCGTAAAACTAGTCTTTTGAGCTAAATATTCTCTTTGTTCTCATATAGTAGGGATACTTTATGTATTGATTAAACTACTGTTATTGATAAATCTTCATTTCACTCTTTCTTAAAAAAATTAGGTAATGGAATAGCTTGTAAAGTATCTCATATTCAACCTTTGATAAAGTTTTTCCATACATCATCAAATTCGTTCTTTGTAGATCATTTAGCTCTTACGAGATGTCTCCAATAATGTTCATAGTCAGCATAAGCAAAAGAAGAATAAAGAACTCACAAAGATTCATCCATATCAAAAGCTTCCTCCATAATCGTACGTCAAAATTGAAAAGCCTCATTTTCAAAATCAAAGTACTGACTCTTAAATTCACTTGATAGATTCATAGGAGGTGTTCTTCAGCGAACTACAGATAATATAGATTCATAGTCAGCATTAGAAGAAAATTGGATAAGATGTCAAAAAACATGAGATAATAAGAACATACTTCATATAGTTCATCTTTTCCGAACATCAACTTTTAATCTATTATTTTTCCATTGTGCAATCTCATCTTGGATTGTTACACTTTCATTCACCAATTCAACCTCTATTCAATATTTTTCTCATAATAATTTCACCATTAATTCAAGCATAAGTCATGCTCAAGGTAATTTATCATTATCATCAACTATTGCCAATAACTTATCTCGATTTACATCAATTAAATCAGGAAAAATCTCCACCTGTACAGTAGTATTATCAAATGATGGCACATCAATTATTTTTAACATAATTTTATTATTTAAAAAGGGTCTAGAGTAGTTGACTAATAAATTACTTAGCTATACTACTTAATATTAAGTTTCAAAAAACCTAAATTGTAAAATTTTATCTAGAATTAGCAAAATAAAATATACATTGACTTTATATAAATATATTTTAAAATCAAGTTTATTTATAAAAAAGCTCTCTTATAAAAGAAAGCTCTTAAAATATCATATATTATTTCAACCCCTCAATCTCTCTGAGTAACTCTTCCCTCTTCAAATAATCAAAGTCTCAAGACTGTTTTTCTTGCGTGATAAAATCCTAGCAATCCTTATATGGGTTTACAAATTTTAATACCTATTTCTCAGTTCTCACCTCACTCCCCCCTACTAAAAATAACACCAAAAAAATCGCTTTATAAAGCGATTTTTTATGAAAAATTTCTTGGAGCACCCTAGTGTAAAACTGGATTCAGAATAAGGCCTACATGCTTTGATAATCAAACAAAGCGTGATATTATCATCATAGCAATATCTACCATTTCTTCACGAACAACTTCAATTCCTTCTTGTATGAATTCATCTCATACCAATTTATGAGTAACAACTCAGTCTTATGTAAGATATAGGGTATTTTCGGAACTTCATAATGACATATTTTTCTCTAATATTATTGCAAAGTACTACTTCTTTTTATACCCATACTTTCAAGATATGACTGTGCTATATCTTGTCCTTGTTTATCTATAAATTCTATACTCTCTCAAGTACGTTCTTGATGTATGATTTTATACATACAAGCTCCTATGTAATCACACGTCTGACAAACAATAGGAAAATCTCAAATAAATCTACTATTTTCATCATCTAGATGTACTCCTTTCCACTCAGGATAGTCTCATCAGCAATTTTTTGGTATCATATTATTTATTAATTACAAACTATTTTTGAACCTCATTCAAGCTCAAAGCTTTCTCTCGGGAGATTATACTTTTGTTGTAGAAGTAATACTACAGCAGAAATACATTGCTCCCTAAGAAAACAAGCCTCGCATCGAGAATTCTCTGTAATTCCATACACTATATCTCAAGTTGCTTCATCAATTTCATCGATTGTTCAGATGAATTCAAAATCTTCATCTGGATATTTGTCACAAGGTGGAATATATTCTGGCATAAATTCTTTTAAAAAGATTATATATTGACTTTATATATAAATATATTTTAAAATCAACTTTATTTATAAAAAAGCTCTCTTATATAAGAAAGCTCTTAAAATATTTTCCTATCTCACCAATCCCATTACTCCTCTTTTTAAAAATCTATCACCACATCATACTTCAGTCCTCACTTCACTCCCCCACTAAAAATAACACCAAAAAAATCGCTGTGTACAGCGATTTAATTTTCTAAATTTCTTGGAGCGGGGGACCAGGTTTGAACTGGCACACCCAAGGGTTGAAGCCTTAGTACACTCACTCTTTTATGTTACCCCCGCGTTTGTACGCTTTTCTCAAAAAAGCCTGCAAAGTATATGGATGATACCCGAAACTGTCAAATTATTTTCTTATTTTTAAAAAATAGAGTATACTTTGAAGGTATAGTTTTATAAATATAAGTATATGGATTTTTCATTTATCGTGTGAATATTTCAGGAGTTTATTAACAGTACTTTAATAAAACTTGAGGTAACTGGGCCTTACATTATTGGTGCAATTATTATTCTCATATTCTGAGCTGGGATTTCTTATGGGATATATAAGTTTATCATGTATATTTTTCGTAAATTTCGCATACTTGAGATTATAGATAAAGTATGGATAGGATTTGAAGAACATACGAGTAGTATAGTAGACTCTAAACAATCAGAAACTATAAAAGTATGAACTAATAGACCAAGTCAGATACGATATGATAGGATATTTGCAAAAGCTACTTCCTATTATGTATTTCTTCTCTTTTTTCGCTGGGCTGTTGTTGTTGTAGGTATTACTGAGGTTGAAAAATTTATGAGTGATCTTATAGGATATCTTCCGAGTCTTTTTATCGGAGTTATGATATGATTTTTTGGAATGCGATTTGCAAACTCAGTCCATGATATAGTATATAAGGCAATGGAGCTTACAAAGCAAGAAACAAGTAAGATTATCGCAGTATGAGCAAAAATGATTGTGATGTTTTTTACTCTCATGATTATGCTCAATTATATAAAAATAGTAGATGAGTTTATTATTAATGCTCTCTTTCTTGGTTTTATTACTACCCTCACTATCGGGGTTTGACTTGCTTTTTGACTCGGATGACGAGATATTGCCCGTGAGATACTTGAAAGTTTCAGGAAGTAAAAACTTCCCTTTTCTTAAAAAATCTGTATGCTCCATACAGATTTTTTTATACCCCTTATGAAACAAGACTTCCTCAACTACATCCGTGATACTTTTGGATTTTCCCCCTCAGAGATGACGGATTTTGAAAATGTACTGAGAAAACCTCTCAAAAAAACTATCCGTATAAATACGAATAAAATTTCGGTAGAAGATTTTAAAAATCATGTAGAAAAAAAATCTGCGCCCCCTTTCTCTTCTGGAAGAGAAAGGATTCAGGATAGAGTTGTTGAGTGAGAATATACTCAGGAGAGAGTTGCTCTGAGACCGGCCTCAGAAAGCTGGACTCTGACCAAAACACCTCTTGGGAAAAATATGTTCTACATAGATAGAGATGATACTACTATAGCGCTCGGACACACACTTGAACATATCTCTGGGTATTTTTATGTGCAAGAACTTGCGGCAAGTAGCTCGCCATATTATCTCTCAGGTGATAGAATAGATACCTGAGACTACACCATACTTGATATGTCTGCGAGTCCTTGAGGAAAGACAACACAGCTTGCAGAGTATTATCCAAACGCTACTATCATCGCTAACGAGATAGATAAAACTCGTCTCAAACAGCTTTATGAAAATACAGATAGACTTGGAACAAAAAATGTCTTTGTTACCAACTATGATGGAAGATTTTTTGCAAACTATCCTGAAGTATTTGATAAAATACTTCTTGACGCTCCTTGTAGTGGTGAGTGAACTGCTTATAAAACTGATGAAGCACTCAAGTATTGGAATATAAAAAATATTAAACGGATCGCAAAACTTCAGCTTCAACTCCTTGAATCAGCACTTATCTCCCTTAAAGTATGATGAGAACTTGTCTACTCTACCTGTACCCTCAATCGCCTTGAAAATGAAGAAATAGTAGAAAAAGTAATAAAAAAATATGGTGAGTCTATAGAAATATTAAGTCCGGACTCTCAAGAATCCGGACTTGGGCTAAGATCCTGGCCTCATCAAACATGAACCTGAGGATTTTTTGTCGCAAAGCTCAGAAAAGTATGTTCTCTTCCTGAAAATGGAAAAAAATGAAAAAAACTCCAAAAACACACGCAATGATTTGAAAAAATATCAAATACAGACGAGAAAGAGATTCAAAGATTTCTTAGTGAACATTTTTCTCTGAAGCTTTCATGAAGATATTACAGCTATAGAAATGAAGCATACTATACTGAAAAAAATATAGACTTTATTTGGGAGAATTTCTTTTTATATAAATGTGGTATAAAAATAGGAAAATTTGAGAATGGTGAATTTACTCCAAACTATTATCTTGGAACTCATTTTTGAAAATTTGAAAAAAACTCACTTAAGTTCTCTGAAACAGATGCCTCAAGACTCCTGAGAGGAGAATCTATAATAGCTCCATATCCCCCTATCCCAACCTTTCCCCTAAAGGGAGAAAGGAGTCAGCTACAAGAGTGATATTACCAAATATCTCAAAACAATATTCTCGCATGACTCATAAAGGTCAAAAATGGACAAATGGAAAGTATACTTGATACTAAGTTTATGCGGAAGTAATATATAACCCTTATCTGAATCTTTTCCCTAATATTAAGAAAAAAGGAACAAGCTTTATTATTTTGTAGCCTCTTCCCCTGATATCAGGGGAAGAATTCAAATTAGGGTTATATTGAGACATAACTATGACTTCAGCACTTCTCAGAGTATTTTTTGTAAATCTTTTACTCAGATATCCTTGTGTGCTGAAATCGGTATAACTCTTGCACCAAAAAACATTTCCTCACAGTGAGTTTTCGTTTTTATGATATCATTTTTCTTGAGTCTATCTATTTTTGAAAGTACCAGCGTTACTGGAAGTCCGAGTGACTGTATGTAGTCATACATATCCCTATCACTTTGTTGTGCTCCTATTTTTGCGTCAAGTACGAGTACTATCTGGACAATAGTATGTTGCTTCTCTTCGAGATACCACGAAATAAGTCCATCGAGCTTCTCTCTGAGTTCTTGACCGAGTTTTGCAAACCCATATCATGGTAAGTCAGTATAGTGATATTTTTTATTTACCAAAAACATATTAGCAGTGCGTGTTTTTCCTGGTGTAGAAGATGTTTTTACGAGATCTTTTTTGTGCATGAGAGCATTCATGAGGCTTGATTTTCCAACATTGGAACGACCTATAAAAACTACCTCCTTGCGAGTATCAAGAAATATCTTACGTGAGTCAAGGGAGACAGAGCTTTCAAATACTGCATCTGTTATTTTCATAATACTTATAGCTAAAAATATATACTCAGTATCATAGAGAGAAAGCCCATAACTGCAAACTTTTATCAGAACATATTTTTCCTCAAAGAAAAGCTCTAATCCTTGGAGAGAACAATAAAATAAGCTATAATATAAAAAATATATATTCTTATCTCACTATGAATACAGAAATTCCACAAAAAATCAGATGAAATGCCGCAGCAAGCTATGGACTTATATTTGCTTCCCTTGCGTTTCTGATAAGTAAAAATCCAAACTTTAATCATCCTTTTGTTAAGAGTCATACAAAGGTAGCTTTTATGCTTCATAGCATGTTGCTGTTTATGTTATTTTTTATGAGTTATCCCTTTCTTAGAGGGATTAAGATATTTACACTTACACTCAATGACATCATCACTGCTACACTTGGTTTTATAATATTTTGAGGGATAATTTATGGATCTATTAAGGCTTTTAAGTGAGAGTATGTAACACTTATGGATATGTTTCATAGCGCTTGAGGAAAAGAAAACTTTATACAAACTAATAAAATTGATTGAAATCAAGAGTTTGATAGCTCACTCATTATCCTTGGGTATATTCCTTTTCTTGGGTATATCCTCTCAGCAAAATATCCGAACAATATACATCTCAGAGATGCGAGTCTCCTTAATCTCATTTTCACTATCCTTTGTCTTGTAATGGTATTTTTTAGCATGAAAAATCTTGCTGCTATAGTTTTTCTTCTCTATATCATCTGATCAGTATTTGTTGCTTTAAGACTCAAGATATCTGAAGAACTCACACATATTGATCTCAGTTCTGTACCATGACCAAAAGAAGAGTATATACTTATAAGAGCACTCGGAATTTATATAAAAAATATGTTCGATAAAAATACTTTTATCGAACTTGCAAAGTTAAGAGATATTCAGACAAACGCATACAACAAAAAGGAACAAGAAAATACACAAAAACTTGAAAATCTTGAAGTGTTTCCATATCATCAAGCACTCCTCTCAATTCCAGTTATTAATCTTATATGACTCTTTTATCTTCATACTCGCGAAAAACTTCGTATAGCAAATGGGATAGTACTTAGTATACTCCTACTACTTATCATATTTCAGTTTTGAATACAAAGCCCTCTCTTTTTAATAGCGCTCATTCCTTTCTGTTATCATGGTGGATTTAATGAACGTAAAGCATATCATATGCCTTATGTGAGTGATATAGTACATATCATTAAGACTATTTGATCATTTCTCACACGATTCTGAAAAAAAACTCGAGAACTTCAAAAAAAAGAAGTGACTGGAAGCTATAAATCAGAAACAGAAAGTGAACATAAGGAAGAAATAAAAAAAGGAGATTAATCTCCTTTTTTTTGTTTTAAGTAAAAACCTACAACACTTGAGACAGTCTCACATCTCAAGATACGACTTCAAAAATAAACTCATGTGTATCATTTATCCCTCATCATTTCAACTTCATTCTCTGAAAATCCCCCTTCTGGACCGATATATACTCATACTTGGTTTTCAGAGTCTAGAGAGATATCTGAAAGTTTTTGCGTGTGAGCTCAAGATGTGTGACAGAAAATATGTCTTATAACTCACGGAACACTCGTACTAAAAATAATATTTTCCTCATAAAACTCAATCTGAGGAATAATATTTCCTCCACATTGTTCAAGTGCTTCTTGAGCTATTTTCTCAAGTCGAGCTTTCTTGTTATCTGAGAGCACTAGCTTTTGGCTTCGTTCTGAGGGGAAAAAGGTGAAACTTCTATATCCTATTTCAACTCACTTTTCTATGATATACTCAAGTTTCTCAAGCTTATGAGGAAGTGCTTGAAAGAGGTGGAGTGAATAAGTAAGCTCAGAGTTTTTAGTGAGAGTTTGTATTTTTTGACATTTCACACTCTGCTTATCAATGGTGGCTATCTCATATACTTCATCCCGCAAAGATACTCAGTCAAAAAATATCACCTGCTCTCACACTCGTGCTCGAAGCACTCGTGTCAGCTGGTGATAGAGTCCTGTATCCCTGAGAGTAATCTGAGAACCAAGTAATGTTTGAGGCAAGTAAAAGCGTTGCATATAACTATCTTGGCATACCATAGAAGTCAAACCCTTTAGAATCCACCATAGTTTTTGTCAGAAAGTTTTTCTTCTTTCCTTTTACAAAAAATCCTCTCTCATCTATAATCCCCTGCTCCATAAGTGTAGAAGGATTTTTGTTAGCAAGTTTCTTTTTTGGAAAATTTTTCTTATTTTCAAAATAGTGTGTACGTTGTTTGTAACTTTGATTTTTACGAGTTTGAGGATTTTCATTTCCCATGTAGACCTGAAAAGCAGCCTTTTTATTTTTCGCGAGTTTGCGAGCTGCTGCCTGCTTTTTTACAATACGTGAGGTGAGTCCGTGACTATTTGCCATAATATAATAAGTCTCAAGATATAATATAAATCGTCAAAGATTGTAAGAAAAATCGTAAAAAAGGCAAGTAAAAATCGGGGCTTACTGAGAAAAAAGTGGTGGTGGAGATGAGATTAAACGATTATCATACTCGATAATAAGATAGTTTGAGAATCGACAAGCTCATGAAACTTCTACACAATTACTATTTCCTCTTCTCAGATGCCTCAGATCATACTGTACGGCAGAATCAATATCTTGTGTTGCGATAGATCATGGTAGCATATATACTCAATCACGTAACTCACTTCATCATAAAGTGTTTCTAGAAAATATCGATCACTTTATATATAGTTGCGAAGAGAGTATTGAAGACCGAGATGCAGAGTTATATCAGAGAGCTTGTCATCAAGATGTACTAATTATTCCTCAATCAGCGTACATGATAGCATGTATCTGTGAAACATTTGGCTCTATATATATGTTTCATATATCTTCATATCATTTATTAGTTACACTATATCAAGTACTCTTCATAGCTATTAATCATATAGGTGCACCTCAAATATTGAAGTTACTCTCTATTAATATATTTGCATCTCGTACTACTAAGGTTTGGTAATTTGGTGTTCAAGAAAGTGTGTACGTATTTCCATGTAATTGTGATCCGTCGATATATCTTACTCATCATACAGTAGTATTATGGACTCGTCACTGAATTCCTCGAACAATATTGCGTCTAAATGTATTTCGTGTATTTTGTGTAGACATATTATGATGCGAATCATTATCATCTCATCATATATCTATACTCTGTCAGATTATTCGTACTGGTTCTATAGCACTATCGTTAAATCATAAAGTTATCGGACTATGATGTATAGCATGACTACTAAGAAGATGACTTATATTATATCACTGAAATACATAGGAAACACTTACTGGAGAAACGCCGCTATTATCAATAGTGAGAAGTGATAAGTGTTCTTGCGACTCTGGTAAAGAACTTTCAAAGATTCAGGTAAAAAGTATATCAGAGTCTTCCCTTTGAAGAGATCACGAAAGCGTAAATTGTGTTCAACTTTGAGAAGCGGTAATATATGCATCGAAGTCATCTGAGAGAGTATAGTTAGAAATTGTATTATTATATATCTGAGTACTTAAAAGATATTGAGTTTCAGTTCATATAAGAAGATTATCTTCCCATACTCAAGATATATTTGCTTGTAGTTTTCATGTTATAAGTTTAAGAAAACTGTTTTCATTTCAAAATACTAAAACTTCTGTAAAAGTAGATACATTTTCATAATCGTCATCCCAATTATACATCTCAAACCGAAAAGATTCGGTAAATCTTCAAGGAGCAAATGATCGTATACTAAAATATATATCACCATAAGAGTCGCTTATGAGTTCTGTATCAAATATATCAAGGGTTCTTACTCAACTTGGATTTACTCACACCATATTTTGACGTATATCAAAGCAATTGAGTTGACCACTGCAAGTATGCCTAAGATTAAATATCTCTTTTCCTGGAATAGTATTTCCATACGCATCTCTCAAAGTTATTTTGTATCTATAGTATTCCGCAAAT
>JAIUMN010000026.1 GCA_022565555.1 Candidatus Altimarinota bacterium | reverse complement strand
CATTTCCATTTGCGGTAACGAGCCTATAGAACGCATATATAGCAATAGCAATAAAGAAAAAACTTGCAAGGGTTTGAAGGAGTGTTACAAGTGGCCATACAAGATTATCAAAAAACATAACTGCAACACTTGTCGAAACTCATCTATCAAAGAGAAGGGTAGTAAATACAAAAGCTATTTGCATTACAATAATACCAATAGTTATCCATATAAGTCATTTTTTAAATTTTCATAACTCTTCTTCTGTATTACTAGAGAATATAAGACGAAGTATGATTACTAAAAAAAATATCGTTGCTATGATATAAAAAAGATTTTTAAGATCTCGAGCAAAAAGCAATAATGTATTAACTATACCTTGTTCTCATACATTTGTAGTATTGATAAATTCTGAGGTATTTAAATTATCAAGACGGGGGTTATTTACTGCAAGAGCGTCACCGATAAATATCTGACTCAAGGTAAGTATTACAATAGAAACAAGGATAATAAGTATTTTTTTCATAGCTTTATAATATGAATTTTTAATAGTATAACAGAGAGTTATTTTTAAGGCAAATTATGAATTATTCATAATTCCAAGTCGTGCCTCTATTTCGATATCAACATACTTTTTCTTACGTCCGTACTTTTTACGCGAATATTCCCTAAGAATTTCAGCAGCCTTCCTATTTTGATAATTATTATCCCAAATAGTTTTAAGGTCAAATGGCCGCGTTGTTGAATTGTCGATATTTAGTTTTGTATATGTTGTAAAGTTTGCTATCCCGATGATATCCTGTTGAGAGAGAAGAGGAGCGTATTCTTTTTCAAGATATTCCGCATCATCTGCTCCTACTTTAAATGATGAGATAGTTCAGGCGTTACCAAATACTGCATCTTTAATACTTGGCTTATCTCATTTTTTTGCTCCAGATCATCCAATTTGTGCAATAAACTGATGTGCCATAATCAGTGCAAGACGATATTTACGAGCTTCTGAAAGTATTTCTCCAAAGGTTTCAGTAGCAAAGTTTTGAAACTCATCTACGTAGAGGTAAAAATCTTTTCTCTGATCTTCTGGGATATCAGCACGACTCATCGCAGCCATATTAATCTTTGAGACAAATACAAGCCCAAGAAGTTGTGCATTAAGGGCTCCGATTTTTCACTTTGAAAGATTTACAAGGAGTATTTTCTTATTATCCATTACCTCTCTTAAATTAAATGCTGATTTTGGTTGCCCAATAATATTACGTATGGTAGAGTTTGTGATAAATGGACCAAATTTAGCAGAAAAGTATGGTATCATTTCTTGTTTTTCTCTGTCTCCCGTATTAGCATATTCATGTTCCCAAAATGATTTTACGACAGGATTTTTTATTTTACGAGTTTTATACTTCATAAATGCCTCATCAACAAAGAGTCGTGGTACATCTATAAGTGTTCCTCCATCTTCCTCATCTTCCATAAGTGTGAGACACCCATTACGAAAATAATGCTGAATACGAGGACCAAATATTTCATCTCAAAATATTTTTATAAATATCTCTGTTGCGTCCATTGCAGCTCTATCCATCTCTCTCTTACGTATATCTGGATCTGTTGAGATGATATCAAGCATATTGAGCCCCATTGGTCTTTCGGTATCTGAGGGGTCAAAGATAATGACATCTTTTGCTCGTTCTTTCGGAATAAATGAAAGCACATCCTCTACCAAGTCTCCATGGGGATCTATCACACAAAGCCCATCACCATTCCATACATCTTGACGTGCAAGATACCCAATAAATACTGACTTACCTCACCCAGACTTTCAAATAATATATTGATGCCTTCATCTATCTTTTCTATTAAAATAAATAGGTATTTTTTTATTACGATATTCATTCCATCCAAGAAGTATCCCATCTTTAAACACTGGGAATCCTCAAAGATGACGATGAACAAGCTTTGTTTCCCCATTTGTATTTTTCTCTTCCAGCATCGTAGCTTCTGTTGGAAATTTAAGATTATGAGGCGGTGAAAGTTTTTTATAACTGAGCCAACTGATGATAGGTGATCTATTATAATTTATATCAGGAAGATGAAAAAGTGTAGATATTTCGTCAGTTGAAAATACATCGCTTGCTTGTAATAATCCTACAAGCTTAAAGCGAAACGCAAACATACGTATAGGAGTAAAAATAAATGCAAGTGCATCTTCTAAAATCTGAGGGTTATCCAAAGCATTATTATACTCATCAGTAAATATACTTGAAGCCGCAACTATAGCTTTTACTGATTGTTGTGCTTGTTTTTTTGTTTTTGATGATACAATTATAGAGATAGAGGTCTCAAAAGCTGGTTGAGCAGAAGATTCTCACATAATTTTTTGAGCTTCTGTTTCTGCTTGGTTAAATATCTTGTATGCATCTCACTCGCTTGCTCAAGGTGCATTGTTTCTCCCAACCATATCATCTGGACCTTGAACAATAGCAACAAGAGGATTCCAAAGCCAAGAAAAAGGCTTTAATATAATGCCTAGATTTTTAAAGTTTCTACGCTTATTGTACTTTCCTTTCGCAACATTTCTAGCTGCCTTGAGAGCCTTTGTATTCCATCTCGACTTCACAGGTTTTACTACTATTTGGTAGATAGCAGTATCATCTTTTTCAAGTCATCAAAATACATTGGTAAAGTTGTTTATCGGATCATCTTCAAGATATTTATATGACCTAATAGGGAAATAGTCCTTATGACTTTTTCAAAGAGATGCGGCATGGTTTTTATACCCAGGTCTCAAGAGTTTTACGTAATCTTTTTTATCTACAATAGATATTTCAGCATCATTATAAATTGAAGTAATATGTTGTGCAACTACTGGAGCAAAACTATCATAGGTTGAGATAAAAAAACTTACTTCTCATTTTTCATATATAAGCTCAAGTGATAGTTTTGAGTGTGCAAAGAAGAAATCTAGAACTGTTTCACGTAACCCTGCTTCAGAAAGCTTATGAACAGCCTTATAAAACATATTCATTTGTCATATTTTTTCTTTGAAATCTTTCTTTGTTTCACGTTCTTTATCAAGTTTTGAATCACTTCTTGGAAGCATAATACGCATACGAACAAGATTTTTTACATACCATATCTCAAAAGCGAGACGAAGTATTTTAACGATGGCAATACATACTACTATAAGTATAAGTATCTGAAATACGATATAGAAAAAGTTTATAAAACTCTCTCCAAAGTTACTAAACATTCCTCATCCAGTGTCTGCAGCCTCCTTTCCAGCTTCCTCTTGAGTTCTCTGTCCTCAACCGCCAGGCTGTTGCCCAATACTTCTTCCGATAGCAGCATGAGATTGGCTTTGAAAAGCTATAAGAATAAATATTATTCACATAATTCATGACATAACTCTTGCATGAATCTTCTTCTTTGATATCAAAGAAGAAGATTCATAGTTGTTAAGAAGGTTGTACTTTTTTTTCACTTGCCGCATATATTTATATAAACAATAACTATTTCTTCTAGGATAACAGATTTTTCCGAGAATTGCGAAGAAGAAGGCTTGACTATGATGTATTTTATATATAAAATTATAATGTAATTAAAGAATAATTCTTTAATTGAGCTAGTATTTTTTTTGTTTGCTTGAAAACAGAGATTGCATACAATAAATGAGATTATTTTTTATGTAACATTATGACCTACTCAAAAGAAGCACAAGACCGTATGCAAAAAATCCAGGCACTCAAAGATGCTGGAGTAATAGTATATGCTAATAATTATCATGGAAAACAAGATATAACAGAGGTACAATCAGTGTTAAATGAAGAATGAAAAGTAAAAGAATCTGATAATCTTATGCGAGAGTGAGCAAGCTGAGACTTTCAGGCTGCTGGACGAATTATGCTTTCAAGAGGTATGGGGAAGCTTTTATTTGCAAAGATTAGGGATCATTCTTGAGATATACAAGTATGTTTTATGAAAGGTCTTATAATATTTGATACATGAAAAGAAAAAGTTGAAAGCATAGTAATAGATTGAGAAGAAAAATCAGCCTTTAAGATTGCAGAAAAATACTGTCAAGTCGGAGATTATATCGGAGTGAAATGAGATTTGTTTTACACCAAGCATGGAGAACTCACGATATTTGTGAGAGAGTTTCAGATACTGTCTAAGGCGGTGAGACCTCTTCCTGAGAAGTGGCATGGAGTACAAGATAGGGAGACCATATATCGCCAGAGGTACCTAGACTTAATTATGAACGAAGAAAGCTTTGAGCGTTTTAAGCTTCGAAGTAAGTTTATCAAAACTCTCAGAGATTTTTATCATCAAAGTGATTTTATCGAGATAGAAACACCAGTACTTGGAAATGCTGCTTCATGAGCAGCTGCAGCCCCATTTACAACACATCACAATGATTACGATGAAGATTTCTTCTTGCGTATATCTCCAGAAACTGCTCTTAAAAAAGCAACAGTTGGGCGTTTTGAGCGCGTGGTAGAATTTACAAGAAATTTTCGAAATGAAGGCTCTGACCCAAGTCATATGCAAGAGTTTTCTGCAATTGAACACTATACTGCATGGTGGAACTATGAAGATAATATGCAGTTTACAGAAGATATGTTTGATTACATATTTGATCATATTCCTGAACTTTCTCGAGAGGTGATGGTAAAAGATAAAAATGGAGTAGAAAAAGAAGTGAGTTTTCAGACTCCTTGGACCCGTATCGACTATATAGCGTGAGTTAAAGAAAAGTCAGGTATCGATGTCTCCCTCTATGGTCCAGAAGATGAAGAAAAGCTCCGAACTGAAATCAAAAAAGCAGGATATATTTGGGAGGGTATCGATAAGCAAGTGACTGCTACTATGATAGACTATCTCTACAAAAAAGTTCTGAGACCAAGTATTGTTGGTCCGGCATTTGTCTATAATTATCCTAAGACAATGCAACCACTTGCGAGAGGAAATGATAAAAATCCTGATATCGTTGAGCAGTGGCAACTTGTTATCAATGGTTGGGAGGTTATAAAGGCTTATAGTGAGCTTATTGATCCAAAAGTACAAAAAGAAAACTTTGATGCCCAATGAGATGCTCTTGCAAAATGAGATGAAGAAGCAACCTCAAGTGATGATGATTTTGTTCTTGCGATGGAATATGGAATGCCTCCGCAGTCTGGATGGGGTATGGGAATCGAACGTATACTTGCACTTCTGACAAAGCAAGATAACTTACGAGATGTAACACTCTTTCCACTTATGAAGTCAGATACTAATGAAGAAAAGAAGAAAACTACCAACCTTGCAGTTGTAGTACTTAATAAGGAATCTAAGTTAGCTGATTGGCAAAAACTAAATACTACCGCTCATCTTGCTGCTTCCCTTGCAGCACGTAAGGGAAAAATACTCTTTGATATACCACTTAGTCAATCTGCTGATAGCGTCTCTATCCCGATGAATATATCAGACGCTATTATGATGAAAGTTGCTTCAAATTGAGCTGATATTAATACTCTTGAAGCAGAAGTACACAAAAGCGAAACTTGTGAAATATATCCTTTCACTCGTGAGATGCTTCAAAGTAGTGATGATAGACTGGTTGATGCAGCGCATCGAAAAAAAGCTATGCGAGATATCGAAGTACTTGGAGTTATTGTCTATGGAGAGAAGAAGCAAGTTGAGAAACTCACAAAAGACTTCGAATTGTATAGTTAGGCCCTATGCATTTTTTCTAAAAATACCTATATTTTCCATGTGTTTTTACCCTTAAATATTACTTTTATGAAAGCACTTATGTCGGATTTTCGTGATTTTCTTATAAAATGAAATGCTATTGATATGGCAGTTGCTTTTATGTTTGGCGCAGCTTTTTGAGTAATGATTAAATCCTTTGTAGATAATATTATTATGCCACCAATTGGGATGCTCCTTGGAAAAGTTGATTTTTCAAACCTCTTTATTTCACTCGATGGAAATACCTACGCAACTATTGCAGCTCTTGAGGAAGCAGGAGCTCCTGCGATTAAGTACGGCCAGTTTATCACTGACTCTATAAGCTTTGTTATCCTTGGTTTCATTATCTTTATGATGATACGAGCAATAGCGAAACTCAAAAGAGCAGAGGAACAAAAAATATCTCAGCCTGCACCAATCCCACAGGATATTGTGCTTCTTACCGAGATCAGAGACGCTCTTAAGAAGTAATTTTCTTAAAAAAATGCATCTATACGAATAAACTCTCCCGTAGGGAGAGTTTATTGTTGCCAAAAAGCACTCAAATCAAACTCTTCATTTCAATCAAAAAATTTTATAAAAGATTCACCATGTATTAGCATAGCATTATCATAGCTTTGTATTCTTCAGTATCATTGATTATAATGATACTGAACTTCAATTAATAGAGTAATAAGTGATTGTGAAAATTGCTCTATATCTTCAGATTTGATATGTATATCTATATTATTAAAATCTACTTTTCCGTCAGATACCTTTCAGCAAGTATTTCGAAAACCTATCCTAGTATATTCTCCTTCATCGGTAATTGTTAATGTAATTCATTCCTGATTGAGTAAATCGTTTAACTGTTCTTGCGTCGGATTATCTATACTTTCAATAGGTATTTCACAAACTCAAGTTTCAATTCACATAATATTATTATTTATAAAATATATATATCTATTTTCTCATATATTTTTACAAAAATCAAATAATAAGACCTTTTTGGGGTATGTACACAAAATTTGTGCATTTTTTTCTTGATATTGAGACTTTTTTACATACTATGTTAAAAAGTCTCTCTTTTCCCCTTTGTACTCGGAAAATTTTTCTTATATATGCGCTATAATTTTTTCCAAAAAACCCTCTCTTTTTTCCTTATTTTTTCACTTCTTTTCAGTGTTACTTTTAGATTGCCCCTTGATTTATTTCTTGCAAGTTCAGTATTTGCGCGAGAAAGTGAATTTAATAACCTTGTCTCTATACTTGTTGAGGAAGATATATATAGTATAGCAAATATTAGGAGTAGAATAGAGAGGTATGCTCGTGACGTACAGAGTGTTTTAGAAAATACCCGCACCGTAATTATACCAGTTCCTTCTGATGCATCAGTATATGATATTGCATCACTCAATGAAAAACTCTATCAAGAATGATATAAGTCAGTGAGCTCGTGAGTAAACTTTGAGTCACGTCTTATCGGAACAGTCCTTGTGGGTGAAATTCCTATTCCTTTTGTGCATGATAATGATAAGGCCTCACGTTCCCTGCTTCCATATATAGACTTTGTCGATAAGGCATTTGTCTATAATCATATCAACTCACAATATGAAAGACGCGATACTGCAAGTACGAAGTTACAGCCTGAAATATGGCATGGAGTTATTCAGCCAAACACTTGATTGAGAGAGAGTGATTTAGAGGCTTTGAGAGACTACTTTGACAAAAACCATGATTTTTACCGAGCGGAGGGAGTGTTTTCACCTGAGAGAAATATAATTTCTGGAAGATGAGATATATCAGATGATTATCAACCCTTTGTATTTTATTATGATCAGTTCAGGGAAAATAAATGACTTCAATATGATAGATATGTTTGATATGAAATGTATCTTGATAATATAGAGGATATCAATTATAATCGCTATACTCGGGAGCTTGCTGAGAGGGTTTCAAGTAGAGTACTTTGAATACAAAATGATGAACTTATAGATCTTGTTTTAAATGTAGATCCAGAGTTTGATATTATACGCTTTCAAAATAATGGTGCTGAAATTGCAAATGCTCCTGAAATAACAACAAAATATATTACTGATAATGTTGTAAATGCTTTTGTTGAAATATTTAATGGTGCAACTCTTTCTGAAATGCGAAAAAATGTTTATAATGCTGGAAGATATAATCAGTGATGAAATCAGGTGAATATTGATATGCCCCCATTTCTTATTTCTACCTTAGACGAAATTACTTCTTGAATTATAAAAAATGTAAATACAAGTTTAGAGAGGCAAATTACAGATATTGTTGCAAATGGACTTTCAAGAGAAATACCTATACAGCATAATACACTTATATCATGAGTAGAAGGGGTAAGTTGCGGTAGTACATATACTAACTTTTATTATTGACGTGCTTGACAGAATCTTGAGTCCGCAAGAGACTGTACAATATATAGATGATCAATTGATTGAGGTACTCTTGTAGAAGCAAATAGGTGATATAATGTATTAAATGTTTGACCTGATGTTGATATGTGTGGTCAATGAATGAGATATGATGTTAATAGTTGAAGAGTAACAGATTGACTTACTGGTTTTTGGGGATGAAATAGTCCTGTAAATCTTTCACAATCACCAGAAGGATTTTCCAGTTTTGAATTGTGACCTCGGAATCTTCAAAGAGCAACAAGACCGCTTTTTGATATACTTGGTTCCAAAGAGATAGATGATGAAAGTCGTATCCCATCCCCACTTAATTGTTTCAACGATTGAGCTAATTTACTTACATATAATGAACAGTTCTATACTTATAATTCTTGAGATGAAACATATAATTGATGTAGAATAGAGAGAAGTATTCCTCTTTCTTGAGGTAATATAGAATATTATACACAGTTTACCTTTTGAGCTAATAGTCGATGAATTGAACTTAGTCCAACTAGTACAACTTCACTTAGTCGTTACTGTGCTGCTAATAATCCTACCCTTTCTAATTCCAGTTCTTTTAATCATTTATATAGTCAAAATTGGGGTGGTTGATGAGCTTTATTTTGAAGTTGTCTTATACAAGATTTACGTTTAGAGTGATCATCTCTAAAGCAACAAAGACAAGCGCAACAATGTGAATCTGACTGAGATGGTGGAACAACATGTGAGCCTTGTCCTCCTACAACTACGTATAATTTCCACTCAATCCCATCATACATAGTACATACTTCCCCAAATGATGAAGAATTTGCTCTTATCTCTCGCAACCTCTCTACTCCTTCTCTCCCAGTTGATAAAAATCGTTATGTAGACTTTATCGGTGCAAGAGGATGACCAGCACCAAATTATGGGTATCAACGTATAGACTTCCCTCAACTTTTTCGAGTAATTGCGGAAGATGCAAGTGAGCTTAATCTTGAGGTGCTTGCAGAGAAAACGAAAGAACATCTTGATAGCGTATCTGATCAAATGAATCAAGTAATACGTGATGCAAATCCGGAGGCTCTTTCTTGATCTGAGAGGGAAATATTTGAACTTCTTGAGACCTGAGAGTATCCCGACGCAAATATAGATTTATATGCCTCACTTGTAAATAGACCGCTTGAAGCACTGAGTATCTGATGACAAGAAAAACAAATTAGTTATTTTGATACTCTTGTCTTTGCGATATATTGGAGAAATCTCTGAACACCATCGTCTAAATATAAGTTTATATTTGAAAACTATCTTTCTAATCAGTTCGAGTGAGATACAAATCAGTCTTTTGTGCTTCCTCGACATAAAAATTCTTACGAACTTTGATATTTTGCAGCACCTTGAGATGCTCAAAATATGTATATTAAGCTTGATCCGGAACAAAAAATGCAGCATCCTTATGCTGACATCATAGCAGCAAATATGTCACTGAGAGGAACGATGGCTGGAATGTCTGTTTCAGAGTTTGAATATGATGAAGGAACCTTTAAGTGTTGACCTCCAGATGGAGTAATGATATGGGAATGGATACCAGCTATCATATGTTGGCTCCAAGATATGTTACCACCAAAGATAAAAATCTGAGAGTCAAGTTGTTCGATGGGGGATTTATTTTTAAGCCAAGATGAGCGAGAAGAGCTTGAAGCATGTCAATGAGATGCAAATAATAACGGTATCAATGATTGTCTTGAGGCAAAACTCATAGGTTGAGAGATTACTTTAGAGAGTGATGGAACTCGGTACTATTATAATACTCTTGGTAAACTACGGAGTGAAGTGTATGATAATACCTGAAATTTAGCTCAGTTTGATTCTATAAGTTATATACAATATTATCTTGAATATGTTGATATACCAGCTGATAGGGAAAATATTTTTAATGCAGGAAATACACAAAGAATCTATGAAAGGGGTAATAGTGAACTTTGAACTGCAGAAGCAAAACAAGAAGCAAGCCGGTATGTAAATTTTACAGAGAGTCGTATACGAGTGATGTGATGAGCTGCTGAAACATTTTTTAGTGTAAAGGGTCAAGATGCAAATATTGCTTTCAGCACTGAACTAGTTGCACGAGACCTTGACGGAAATAAAGTTATAGATCTCCAAAGTGAAGTGATAGAAGTAGAGGTAAGGTGAGATCGACTTTTTCTTAATACATATAAAGTAGACAAAGATGATATCATCACAACTGGATCAAATATTCGTGCTACTAATAATACAGCAATTTATATTACCGATCAGGTTGAAGATATTAATTCTCTCGTTTCAGGTACTTCTCAAGATACCGAGAGACTCATATTTTGAGTATTTAATTATGCTCCAAACTGACAGAGACTTGAAATCGATTATCCCCTTGAGGTTATCCTGAGAAATCAAAGCGATGATAGAGTATTTATAAGCACTACCATTGAGAGTAGCGAAATGAGCAATATTTATCCGCTTGCTTCAGCGAGAGAATCTTGAAGATATGAATTATTGTTGAGAGATGCACGTGGTATGATTGCAAGGAGAGTTTTTGATGTATTTCCAGAGCGTGCTGAACGACTTGAAGTAGATATGTCTACCACTATTGTTGAAACATGAAATAACATCAGTACTCACCTCACTCATTTTTATGATACTTTTGATAATATTGCTAGCGGACAATCCTATACTCTTGAAATGAGTATACAAGGTGATTGAGTCGTATTTCAACAGAATAATTCAAGAAACCTCACACTTCAGGTATTTGAATGATTCCGTCCTTTTAGACTCAGGAGTACAGAGGCTGCATGACAAAATCAAATTCAGTTTACGCTTCGTGATATAAACGGGGAATTGATTTCTCAAGTAAGTAGAACAATCCAAGTTGTTAATAGTATAGAGGTAGAAATAGAACCACTTGATGGTATACCAAAAGTCGGATGAGGTACCTATAGATATAGATTACGATTTACAGATATAAATGGTAATACTTTAAATAACCTTTCTTCACGAGCGAGTCTTTCGCTTCTCTCATTATATTGAAGAGCATCTGAGTGATATGTTGAGTTTGATAATGGAGAGGTGATACTCAGTCTTCAAACTCGTGAACTTGCTGGAAGAAATATAGGTCTTGAGTTTCAATTAGAGTGAGGAAATAATCATTACCCATACCTTATAGATATTCATCCAGAAGACCCAATAAAGGTAGACTTAAATTTGAGTCGTGACAAGATAGAAGCAAGTCCAGATGATTCAAGTGTTTTAGAGGCAGTACTCAAAGATAGATATAACAATGTTGTTTATACTGATAATACAACTCAAATAAGCCTTGAGCTTCATGAGCGTTCAGATATGATAGCTACACTTTCTGATGCTGAAAAATCTGTACGGGCTGGAAAAGCACAGTTTCAAATATTCTGAACAGATATTCCATGAACTGCGTATTTCAAAGTAGATACTTCTCCAAGTCTCTGAGAAAATAGTTTTCGTCTTGATGGACAGGCTCCATTTCTTAAAGAACGACTTACTATCCCAGGTATGAAAAATACGAGTACGTGAGAGCTTACTGAGAGAGGAAATATATTCTTCCGAGATTTTTCAGAGAACTATTTCATAACAAGATTCGTAACATTATCACGCCTTGAGCAAAATGATGATTTTCAGGAACTCCCTCAAAGCCTTCAAAATCAACTCAGAGATTTTTGGAATGAAACAAATTTTCTTGAGGTAAATTGAATCTGAGAAAACGCATGAATGCTTGAGACTTTCTATTTTTGGAATAAAGAGAAAATACATTGAAATGCTTATAATACACTCCATAGCACACTTTTTGGATCGAACTATTGAGATGTTTCACAAGAAAACTATCTTGCGTGAAGCCTTCTTTTTGATAGAGATAATGCAGCACTCAGTGTTACTTCTCTTCTCAATGTTCCTTATGTATTTGGAGATGTTTTTCAACTCAAGAAGAATGCATCGTTGAGCGCTATACCTAGTGGAGATATCACACAAGATATTACTTTCACACTTCAAGTCGAACCAAACTGAATATTGAGAACTGATATAGTAAATGAAGCACTCAGTACATATATAGGAAGACTATATTTTCTAACGCGTAATCCTGACTATCTTCGCTATGATATTATCGACGAAAGTTATAGTCTCCAGACAGATAGAAATAATATTACAACCTTTACATGACCCGCAGGAAATAGACTTTTTCGCTTTTCTCCAGAAGCTTGATTTGAAAGATTCTGACAAGTAACTCTACATATTGATAATAGTGATACCTGAGATGGTACTAGAGTATTATTAAGTGATGAAAGAGTTACTTTTTGATCATTTCGTATACAGGGAGACTTTGATATTGATATTACTCGCGATGGAACTATTCTAAATCAAAAGAAACAGAGTCTTCAAGATACTCTTTTGATAGAGCTTTCTTCAAATCAATATTCTTCACGCAATATTTCTAATGGACATGATGAGTACAGTGTATTTTACTATCATGACCCTTTTGCAGTTCGAAATAAGCTTGATAGCTTTCATAATTATGATCTTACTTGAGGTGAAAAGATACTTGATGAAGATGGTATAGGATGGAAGGAAGAAAATCGCATGATGCTTGCTATCGCTGCATGAGAAACAGTCTGAGAAGCGACAAAGAATACTATGAGTTTTTCACTTATTAATCTTGGTGACCCAGTTTTCTCACTCCCTACTTTACGTAATAATTTTATTGGTACTGATACTGAAAAGTCTTTTGACTCTACTTTGTGAACAGTTATTTCTCAAGAGGATTGACTCATACGTTTTGAAGTATTTGATTATAATAATGATGATAGACAAGATATACTTACTATTCATAGAGATGGGT
Organism: Candidatus Altimarinota bacterium; assembly: GCA_022565555.1. GTDB lineage: Bacteria > Patescibacteriota > Gracilibacteria > BD1-5 > UBA6164 > JAACSU01. The sequence continues at coordinate 3,560 of JAIUMN010000026.1, read as the reverse complement.
ATCTCCGACTCTATGAAAGAGCAGATATAGAAGGAGATTTTATATTTCAAAGAAGTCTTGCATATGCTGCTGACTGATGAAATGCACGGCTTGTAAAAACATGAGATTTTACTTGAGATTGATATGAAGATATATTTTTTGTTGATGATACATGAAATCCTCAGCTTTTTAATAATGTTGAAAAAGATTTTATACGTATTGATTTATCAGATCAACTCACTATGAGTGGAAGTATAGTGCAAGTTGAGGTATTTGATATGGATAGTGATGGAGTAGATGATCTTATAACTCTTGATAGTGCATGAGAGATACATATATGGTATGGAAATTGAGGCGATGCAAGTACTCCTCAATTTACAAAGAAATTTGTATGAGATGGGTATAGTATCAAGCTTTCAGATACCCCGATTTCTCATGGATGAGCGGTATATTACGATGGTATTACTTCAATAAGATCACAAAATGCTCAAAGTATACTACAGATGTCTGATAGTTACCTTCAAGAGCTTCAGGCAAGTATTAATAATTGAACCGAGGCTCCAGAACCAGAATTTATGAATGAAGACTTAGTAAATAGTTTTCTCTATGTTCCTCTTCCTTATAGGCCTACAAATTATTCTCCTGAAGATGATCAACGTGAACAACTCTTAGAGGAATTTGCCTCTTGAGTCGATACAACTTCTCTATGAGAGTTTTGAGAAAATCCTCAAGATGCAATAGATGCACTAGATGATTTTACTAGTGAATGGGATCGTTATATACAGTATACTTCTCTCCAGAGATCGCGAAGCCAATCTACATTTTTTCTCAGAAGTGAATATGCTCAACTAGAAGGAATAGAGGTTAGGAAAACTTTTACTGACGAAACTCCTCCACATCTTCAAACCGGCGATATAGTATATCTTGATATCTCTCTTACTAACACTAGTAACGTAAGAAAAGATAATATAGCGTATGTTGATACGCTTCCGAAATTTTTCAAATTTAAAAATAACGAGATGCTTATTCTGACTGAAGATAATCTTGTTATGCAACGTGGGAGGTGAGTATGAAACTATCAAATATTGATTGATGGATTCTATCTTGATCCTGATGAAGAGGTTATTATCCGTATCGAACTCGAGGCGCTTCCACTTCAGTATGGTCATATGCAAGTCGGAATATATGAACAGTGAGAACCAGGATTTGATATATATGGAGATATAATTATTAAAGAGTCAGAAGAAAATTGTGGGCAAACAGCTGATATATATCGATCTATTGCTGCAAGAGATTATTTAAAGTGAGAAACTGAACCCCGTTGTGATAGTGATGCATTAGATATAGGGAATACTTTTCCTTGACTTCTTGATAGTAATAATAGTTGAATTCCTGATTATCTAGAAAATATACTTTCACTTGAAGATATTGAAGATTTACAAGCTTATTCACGTGACGCACTTCAAGAATTTTTTGATGTAACAATCCCAGAGCAATATCAGTTTGATGAATCTGGATGAGGAAGTTGAGACGGTTGAGCGGTTGATCTTATGGGTATGGTAGATATGATAAATGGTATGGTAGATGAAATGCTATGACAACTTGATGACTTAATTGAATGACTTAGTTGTGGCTTTTGATGAGGAAGCTGTATTTCTATGCCACTTAACTGGGCGCCTCTTGCACCAGGTTCTGTTCCAACACTTTTTGGTATGCCAATGGGTGCATTAACCCCAAGTACATGAGTTCCAGTATTTTCAGGTCTAACATGACGTCAAACAAGCTGTGGAACAAGTCCATGTTGTCTCCCATCGGTATACCCCTCTAATGCTACTGCATATGTTCCAGGTCCTGCCTGTTGAGCTCCGTCCGCATGATGAACGCTTGGGACTTGGTCACCCTTTAATAATGTAAGACTTTATATCACACCAACACTTACATGAGCTGTTGGTATCGCTGCATGTTTCTGAGGTCCTGCTATTGTCGCATGAAATGCGAATCCTATGTGAGTACATCCTCTTGTTCCAGGATGAAACTGTGTTGTTGCTGCGATGCCACTTCTTTGATGTGATGGAGATGAAGGAGATCCTGCTGTCCTCTGATATCCTATCATTTCCGATGATATTGGTCTTATACATGCAAATTGTCCAATATGATGAAATAAATGAGAAGTAACTCCTCGAGAACTTTTTACAGATTTTGTAAGAGATTATCTTGAATATCAGAGAACATGAGTGATGCCTGCACCGCTTTTTCAAAATTATGAAAGAGCTATGACTGATGTATCAGATTATGGGGCTCAGAGTTTTCAATTCCCGAATGAACCTCTCATTAATATCTGAGGATGAGATGAGGGTATGATGTCTCTTTGAGTTGATCTTGATCTTTCATCTCTTGCTTCTGGATGATTTCAAGATGTAATACAAATAGAAAATAAACGAACTCCATGATTTCCATGATTTCTTATGGATTGGGTAGAAAGACAGCTCGATGAAGTCACAAGTAAGCTTACAAATCTCCCGCAGATATTTGTTATACTTCCAGAGTTCTGATGAGTATTTGATTATAGTTTTAGAGATTTTTGAGCCTGAGCGCAGGAGGCATTTCAACAGTGAGCTCAAGAGAACGATAGCACTAGAGCTCAAGACCAAGCAAATATTCAGTCCTTGAGGGAGCAAAGGGCAGCACTTAATTGTAGTTGAAGTAATAATTTTGCTTGTAGAAACTTAGATGCTCAGATTTCTGTAGCAAACGCTCGAGCTCGTATGAACTCTTGAGGAGAAACCCTTTCTGGTATAAAACAAGTGTATGAATTTATAGGGAAGATACCTCTTGTAAATATAGAGACAGAAACAGTTGTTGTAAGTGTGCCTTGGATTGATCCAAGTGAACTTAATAGATTTACAACAGACTGGCAGTATGGCTTAGAACAAATGGAAAGAGAAGTAGAGAGAGCAAAAAATTGATGGTCATTTTGAGCAGCATGTGATGAATCAACCTTAGAAGCTCAAGAAGCATGTCAGAGACAAAATGATATACGAAGAAATGCTTCTCTTCAAGCAGATGAATTTCTGCATTCTGTGAGGCATAATGTGGAGGTACTACAATCTTACTGAGAAATACCAGAAAGACTCGCGAAGCTTATTAATATTAAAGAAGTATGGCTTGAACAAATACTTTGTAATATCGAAGCTATTGCTGAGTTAATGGGGAGATGGATAAATGAAAATTGACAAAGATTTAAGGCTTGGGTAGAAGTATTTCTTCTTGTAAAAGCAGCGCTAAAGTCTTGGCAGTCACTCATTGATGTATTTATAGAGTATGAAGAGAGCTGTCATGAATGTAAAAATGAACGTCATGATCTTCAAAATTTCATATGGAGACTCATAAGTGCTGTCATACCTTCCCCACCTATTATTGAGTTTCCAAAGTGGCCAGATATTATTCTTGATTTTCATAATATCCGTGCTGGAATGACGATTTATATGCCTGACTTTGATATAAATTGGACTCCGCTTGTGCTCCCAAATTTACCACAACTCTCACTTCCTTCTACTCCAAGCGCTAACTTCTCACTTCCT
>JAIUMN010000025.1 GCA_022565555.1 Candidatus Altimarinota bacterium | reverse complement strand
TGCCCTGATGGTTCAACAGTAGAGAGAACAGGTTCAAACTGTGAGTTTGCAGCTTGTCCTTGAGAGATAAGACCAAATCCAAATCCTCTACAAAACGTAAATGTATGCCCTGATCTCTATGATCCTGTATGTGGAGCTGATGGTGTAACATATGGAAATAGATGTGATACTGGAGATATACAAGTAGCCTATAGATGAAGTTGTGAGAATCTTATAAATAGACAACAACTACAAAGGCTTAATAATAGGTATGAAGCACGATATAGAGCTCTTGTTATTGATACACCAAGGCAAAATCTTATGACTGCTATAGAACGAATTGATAAACAAATCGAATCTACAAGAAACTCAAGAATTACTCTAAGAGCCCAAGAGTCACGTATCACGGCACTTGTATTTTTTAGAAATATATTTGAAGATGCTATTTGAAGATAAACTATAATAACTATTAAAAAAACAGGAAATATATATTTCCTGTTTTTTTAAAGACATGATGCAAAATATACTATGTCAATACATTTTTATGTACTTTTTTGTTACTTTTTGTATACTGAGCTCGTTACTATATATGCAAAAGCATTTTTATAATATAACTTTTTTGCACTATGAAAAAAATACTTTCAATACTTGTGATAGCTTTCTTCCTTGGAGCTTTCGCACTTTCTCAGAGTTTCGCAAATGTATGAGGGACTACGACTCGTAGTGTATCACAAGTTGAAACTTTTGAAACTTCTGAAGCCTTCCTTAAGGCAAAGTGAAACGTATGTGAAGCAGCCACTGATGGATGTAACTCTATACAGATAATCGATGGTCAGCTTGGAGCTTCTACACTTATGTGGTGTGAAGATATATATGGTGAAGATGGTCAAGAGGCTTGGTCTTGTACTAAGTATAAAGATGATTATCAAGAAGAAAATATAGTAGCATGTACAAAAGAGTATGCTCCTGTTTGTGCACAACCACCTATGCCTAAATGTCCAGAAGGAATGTCTTGTATACAAGTTATGCCACCACTTCAAACCTATGGAAATGCATGTATGGCATGAGCTGCTAATGCAGAGATAATGCACCAATGAGAATGTAGTGAAAACAATATCCCAACACCAAATGGTGATGATATGAGAATATGTACTATGGAATATGCTCCAGTATGTGGAGTAGACAGAGTTACTTATGGAAATAAATGTATGGCTGGAGATACAAAAATAGCATATAGAGGAGAGTGTGATGATATGGTGAATGTAATTCGCATACAAAAACTCAATGATAGTTTTGGAGATAGATATACAAATATTGTAAAAGAAATACCATTTGAGACTCGTATGACAGCTCTTGAGGTTATCGATGATATGATAGAAGCAGTAAAGCGTTCTCGTATCGCAACTTGGGTACAAATGGAACGTATCACAGATCTTACTTTTCTTCGTAACATCTTCCAAGATACTCCATATAGTGAGTAATATATTTTCTCAAAAAATATTCAAAAAGCCAATTTCTTAGAAATTGGCTTTTTGTAAGTGTTATGTATGTATTTTTTAACAATTTTTCAACAGCATTTTTTAGCTCTAGTTGTACCAAGAGTATAAAAATATATACTTAAAAAAGTATTTTGTCTTAAATCATAAGTAAGATGAAAATACCTAACTTATTTCATAACATATACATATGAATCAGACCATCGCAAAAAAGTTGACGGCAGGATGCACGACACTCTGTCTCTTGCTGAGTCTCACACCGATTATGCATGTTCAGGCATGATCAGAATCCACATTACCTGAAATAATCGAAAATGCCCTTGATTATACTTATTCTGGGTATGATTACAATTATCATAGTGTTGATGTAAATCTTGATGATACATCTGGATTACTCAACTTTACTTATACTGACAGAGCTCTTGAGGCTTATAATTCTGATGATACTATGCAGTGAGTTGCTCATGACCTAGTTCGTTACTTATGAGCGCTCTATAGAACTGAAATAGAAACTGTGGAACAATTGATATATGATGAAGTAGAGTATGTTTGGGATTCATCTATTGGACTTCTTTGAAGTAATTGGGTAGTATATGATACAACAACAACCCTTGCTTCAGTATTAGCTATGTGAGAAATAGAAAACTCTATAACTCTTACTCTTGTTTCATCTGATATAGATGAACCTGCATTTGATCTGACTCTGAGTTTTGAAATCGAGGAAATCGAGGAAACTCTTAATGACATCTCATCATTAAAATGAGATAATGTAACAACAGATTTGTCAGATTTTACTATATGAGAGTTTGAGGAATATACTCTCAAACTTGCTGAGTTTAATGAAGAGGCAAATAATAAATCAGATCTATCAGACCTCCCATGAGAGAAGTCTGATCATGTTATCTTGATGCCTTCAGCGGAAAATATCATAGGTACTATGATTATAGAAAATATGACTGTAAATGAAAACGATATACTTGTACTTAATGGAATCAGCAATGCAGAAGCACTTGATAGCGCTATATCGTCTATCACTGTAAGCGATGGTGAAGGAACCTATAAAACCTTTACTCTTGATCTTGCTGATGCAGGGATAATAGTCTTTGAAAATGTTATAAACGGACCAGCTCTTGCTTCATTTTGAATAACAGAAAATGGTGAGATTTCTGAAGCTCATCAAACTTGAGTTATCGATGCACTTTTTGGAACTACGTTTATCTCTACTGCAATCTATGAGGAACTTTCAACAGTTGAAGTTACAGTAGAAAACATCACAGATACTTCTGCAGATTTTAATATTACAGCAAGTGGAAGCATCATAACAGTTGACGTATTCTCTGATGAAGCTCGTATAACTTCAGCTGGTACAGTTGATGATTTTAGTGTTACAGGACTTGAAGAAGGAACTGAGTATTTTTATACTGTTACAGTTTCTAATCTCCTTGGGGCTATCACTGACGATTGAAGCTTTGAAACACTTGGCCTTAACCGTATAGAAAATAATATCTCAGAGGATAAATGAGAAAATGTAATTACAAATCTTACCACACTTGAGGTATGAGAGTACGATATCTATACCCTTAAGCTTGCAGAGTTTGATATAGAAGAGGGAAACAAATCAGATCTCGACTGAGATAGAAAATCCGATCACACTATCCTTATGCCTCCAATGAGTGCTATAGAGGGAACAATGATTATAGAAAACCTTACAGGAAGTGAGTGACCACAGGCAAATGATATACTTGTACTTAATGGAATCAGCACTGCAGAAGAACTTGATGATGCAATTGATTCTATTACTGTCAGTGATGGCGAATGAACATTTAAGACTTTTACGCTTGATTTTATTGATGCAGGAATAATAGTCTTTGAAAATGTTATTAATTGACCATTATTAAGTAGTGCTTTTTGAATAGGTAATGGAACTCTTGATGAATCAGAGCAAACTACTATTGTGGGTGTATTTTTTGGAACTACGTTTGTAAGTAGTGAAGATTTTCTTGCAGAAGCTGAGGAAATCACTATACAGGGTGATGTAAAAAATATCGAACTCCTAGCTGCTTCTGGAAAACAAGTAAGTATAGAGTGAGATACTGGTGCTGTGATATCATTTTCTGGAAGTATAAGTGTTGATGGAACTTGGGATAATCTCTTTATCGCTCCAAAAGAAATTACTACACTTGAAGGTTCTCCTGAAAATACATTTAAAACTTTTGAAACAGGTGGAGATGTATGAGTAACTATTACACTTGATGATGAAGAAGTCTTTACACTACGTCTTACTCTTTCTTGAGGAGTAGTAGGAAGAACATACTCAATATATAGATCTCCTAAGTCTCTTGATTGAGTGTTCTTTAATGAGATAGCTCAGTGTACACTCTGAGAAGATAGAGTGTGTGAGTTTACAACTTCTACTCTTTCACTCTTTGCTATCGTTGATATATCAACTGCAGGTTCTTGTGGAGTAAGTGATGGACAATCATTTACGAGTGCACCAACAACAAATCTCTGTGCCTTCTGAATTCCAACAAGTGTAGTGCTTAATGGTAATACTTTTTCTTGGTCGTGTGAAGGAATTAATGGAGGAGCAACTAACTCTTGTTCGGCAACAAGAACCGTTGCAAGTTCTGGATGAGGAGGTTGAGGTGGTGGATGATCTATTATTATCGATCCTCAGCCGCATGTAGGTCAAGAAATTGGAACACCAGTTGTGACTACTCCAAGTACACGAGTTTCTATAGAGAGATCAACAATTATGATACATGGTACTCTCTATCCTATCCTTATGCCAACTTTCTCTTGAAATACTCGTACTCTTGTAGATAGATTAGTGAGTCTTATAGTATGAAATGTGGCAATGACCTCTGATCATCAATGAGCTGCAAATCAAATTTCAGCACTTCTTGTATGAATTTATCTTCACCTTGAGTGAGATGTAAGGGGTATGTGAATCATAGAGAGAGCAATTACTAACATAAGACAATACTTGCGTTAGAAAGAACTGTTATATAAAAAACCTTCGGAGATTTCCGAAGGTTTTTTATATAACAGTTAAAGTGATACTACTTAATAGACCTTGCTATCGCTTCCATAACTCCCTCATCAAATGCTTCTGGAATGATTTTCTCTGGACTTGGATTCTCAACGAGGTCTGCAAGTGCCTCTGCAGCTTGCAATTTCATTTCATCAGTTATTTTGGAAACTCTCGAGTCAAGTGCTCCTCGAAATATCCCTGGAAACACGAGGACATTATTAATCTGATTAGGATAGTCACTCCTTCAAGTTGCCACTATCTTTGCTCATGCTGAATACGCAAGTTCCGGCATAATTTCTGGTATAGGATTAGCAAGTCCGTAAATGATAGGATCAGTGTTCATACTTCGTATCATATTCTCAGTGAGAACTCACGGAGCTGATACTCCGATAAAGATATCTCTTCACTTTACTGCTTCTTCAAGTCCTCCTGTGATACACTCAGAAGAGCTTGGATCAAGGAGGCAGGCAGTATTGGTAACATTTGTAAGCATTTCTTTAGTAGGATTGAGATTACTTCTCCCTTTGTGTATAACTCACGCACTATCTACCACAACTATATCCTTAACTCAATAGAGGAGAAGGAGTTTTGTGATAGCAACTCCCGCAGCTCATACCCCATTGATAATAACTTTGATATCTTCTTTTTTCTTGCCTGTAATTTTGAGTGAGTTAATGAGTCCAGCAAGTACTACTATCGCAGTTCCATGTTGATCATCATGAAATACTGGGATATCAAGTTCAGCCTTAAGTCGTTCTTCTATCTCAAAACATCGAGGAGCTGAGATATCTTCAAGATTAATCCCCCCAAAAGTTGGAGCAAGGTGCTTTACGGTTTTTATGATTTCTTCAGTATCTTGGGTATCAAGAACAATAGGAAAAGCGTTGAGTCATGCAAACTTTTTAAAGAGTGCGCACTTTCCTTCCATCACTGGAAGAGCTGCTTCTGGTCCTATATTTCAGAGTCCAAGCACTGCTGATCCATCTGAGATAACCGCAATGGTATTTCACTTTAGAGTGTAATCATAGGCTTTAGATTTATCTGCATGTATAAGGTTACATGGCTCTGCGACTCAAGGAGAGTATACTATAGCAAGGTCTTCTTTTGAGTTTATCTCTGCCTTTAACTCAGTAGATATTTTTCCTTGTAGTTTTCTGTGAAGCTTTTCTGAGGCTATTTTGTAATCCATTTGACTGTATAGTTATAAAGTTAAAAAGTGTAATCAGTGTATACTATTATGTAAAGATAACCTTAAGTTACAAGAAAAAAACAGAAAGATTTTTTTATTTTATTATATTTTTCATATAATCATATGCAATTGCTTTTTTTACAAATATTTTATGCTTTCAACACGACTTTTACCATATATAGTATTTTGACTTCTTTTATGTTTATCGTTGTATTTTAATTATTTTTATTACAGTACCTTTACTTCAAATACTGCCTCAGTTTGATGATATATTTTGATACTTTTTTTAATATTTTGAGCATATAAATTTTTCCAAAGTATCATGTGAGTAAAGAGTTATGAAGTTACACCTCTCACGCTTATCTGAGTATTTTTCCTTCACTTCCTTATACTGTGTATGTACTATGTTGGTATTTCATGAAGTAATTTCTTGTTAGGTACGACTGTATGGATATTTATAAGCATCCAACTCATCGCAATACTTTTCTTTTGGTATCTCATATATCTGCTCGGAAAACGATGTATACGTATACTTGGTGTATTTTCCGATACAAACTCTGATTTTATAAGTATTATTACCTCATTAGTAATTGGTTTTTTTCTTCTCATATGGGCTTTGTTTCTTATAGCAAGTATAGGGTTTTATAATATATATTGATTCCTCTTTATAGCTTGAGCTATATTTGTTGTAACTTTTCCACTTCTTAAGAATGCTTTGTGAAGTATTCGTGCATCACTTTGGACTGCAGATGTAAAAACTGATGCATGATATGTCGCAACTTTTATCAATGAACTTCACTATGTTATACTTACTCTTTTTATCTGAGTAAACTTTTTATCTGCCTATAGACCATATCCAATTGGTTGGGATGATCTATGAGCATATATGAACTACCCAAAGCTTCTTAGTGGTACTGAGGGGCTCATAGCAATGGGGAATATGTACTCCTGGGAGCTCTATACTGGTATTGGATATATATTTTGAAGCCAGAGCTTTGCATTTCTCATGAATTCTTTTTCGTGAGTAGTGGCAGCTCTTGTACTCTTTCTTGGATTTGCATTATATAAAAAAAATGAGCAAAACACTGGAGATTCAGTTTTTTCTTACCCACTTCTCGCAACCTTGATATTGATGCTACTTCCTATGACAGTGTTTCAGCTTGCAAAAGATATGAAACTTGATTATGGTCTACTTTTCGTAAGTATGGGGGCATTTTTTCTTAGCTATTACGCTCTATATAAAGATATAAGCCTCAAAAACAACTGGAAGATATGGCTACTTGTGTGAATGATGATAGGATTTGCTTTTACAATCAAAATAACAAGTCTTCTCCTCTTGCTCGGGATAATAAGTTTTATCGCCTATAGAGTATGATGACTTTTCCTCTATCTGACAAGCTTTTTTATGATATTAGCCATTTTTACATATGCAGGACTTTGGGGTATGTTGAACGTTATCTTCCCAGATGACTTACAAGTGAGAATATATTATGCGTTATGAGCCCTTGTTTTTGCATTTATAACTTGAGTTATAGTAATCAAAAGAGAAATAGGGTTCCCTGATCTCTTATTGTACTTTAAATATATTGCTATACTTATACTGGGTTTTATTATCGCCTTTCTTCCTTGGGGAGTAAAGCATATCTCTGAGATACAAAGAGCTTGATCATCTTATAGTGTATGAAGCTTGATATCATGAGTTTCTGAACGTTTTAGACCTGACTATTCACTTATATATAGTTCTGAAGAACTTAAAGACATCACGCAAACACATGCTCGTTGACTTACTGAGGAAGGAACAACGACTAATGAAGACTTTGGGAGATATTTTTGATATGAAGGATGAATTAATAATTACATCAAGCTTCCCTGGAATCTCACTTTTCAAGTAAATCAGTGAGGTGAGTTTACCGCAATCACCTACATATTTTTTATACTCCTTCCAGTGTTCTTATTTGTATTTTCTTATAAGAAAAAAGTTCTTCCTTATATATTATTTTGAGCCTTAATTCTTACCTTGCTATACTTCATGCCTTCGTGAGTGTCACAATTTATTACAGATATACTCTGAAATCTGAGGCTCCCATTTTGATATATATTTATAGCATTGTTTTACTTTGCTCTTATAGTTATACTTGATATATTTTTAAAAAAAGAAAAGTGAGACTATGCGAAGTTGTATAAGTGAGTTTTAGCGTTTTGAACTGTGTATGTATTTTTCTGGGCAATATCTGCCTTTGGAATAGTCTGGTATGGGATAGTGATGTACGCTATATTTCTTTCCTTGATAGTTATAGGGCTTTACCAGAGTGATGTTAAGTGATACAAACTTGTGCCGTATTGTGCACTCTTTAGTGTATGGATATATATTATATTTTCTTGATTTGCACACGCAACGAGTAATATGAAAAATGCATGATATCTGGACTTTAAAGTATGACAACTTACGGAATATCAAGCTATAATGAAGTATCATCCTGAATATTTTTCATTTCTCTTTTCATTTAATTTATCTGAAGAATGACAGGAAGAAATAATGAGAATAGCAAAGAGTTGACTCATAGAGATATTTTCAAGTGTTGATGAGCAGAATCAACTTCTTCCAGTAATTGCAAGAATAGAAAGCTCTGAAGAGCTTAATAATCTTATACAATCACTTGATACTTTTTCTTTCCCTCGGAGCGTAGAAAGAAGTTACAATAATCTTAAGCAAGATATATTTAGCGCTATCATACATCCATCAGATAGATATCAGAGTAATAAAAACATCTACAGACTCGGAACTTTTATGACCTACTTTATGGTAGAAAATAATACTCGTGTCTGGTCAGATAATCTACTGAATGCTTTTGATGCTTATGTATGGGATGAAGATATATGAACTATAACAGAAAGACTTCAAAAACTTTGAGTACGTCACGTGATATTTGATCTTAATGCAGCAACAATTGATGAAGATCCAAGGAAAGATTTAACACGTCGCTATGAAAACCTTTTGAGATATTCCTTAAGTGATGAAGTTGACTTTATAGCTGGAGATAGTGTATGTTACAGACTTGCAAGAGATCTCTACCAATTTTGAAGAATCCCGCTTGAGAGCGCTATGGGTATAGCATGAATAAATTATGGAAGTAGTGGAGAAAGACAAGAAAAAATGACGGATTGTATCATTACTCTTTATGAAGCAATCAACCAAGGTATATATGAAGAGAGTCAAGATTTTGTATATCTTCTCACATATAAAAATCGTCTTGAACAAATCAAAGAGCTTCTTGTAGAAAATAATATTGAGCCTACTGAGCATGAAATACTTTCTCAATTTTCCCGCAGTATATGACGTTGATATAAAATATTACTACGTATTCCGCAGGCTAACTAAAGAGGATAGAGTGGTATTATTTTCAGCACTTTTCTAAAAATCTCTCAAGCTTTCGAGCGATGTGACCTGGTATAAGATGCTCTATCTTACAAGCAGTCACGATAGATTCCTCTTCATTTGCTCAGAGATGATTTTTAAAAAAATCATGAAAAAGCTTTCTATTTTTTTGTATCTTTTCAACAAGTCTCTCTCATTCTTCCGAAAGAAGAATAAATTTATTTTTATCTTCTGTGATAAATCATTTCTTCATAAGAGCTTTAAGTCCAGTTGAACAGCTCCCAGGAGTAATATCAAGCTCACGTGCGATATCAACACTTCGAGCATATCCATAGTCATTACGGAGTTCGTCAATTGCCATGAGATAGTGAGCTGCTGAGTGAGAGATATCATTTTCCTCAAACTCCTTCCAAACCTGACTTGATTCGTGAGACATATATATTTTTAAAAGGAAGTATTTTTATCCAGTATATAAAAAATACAAGATTATCAAGCCTCTTGTGCATTATTTCAACTATAAGTATGTTGTAGCCATGATATCTCTGTGCTAATTTGATTTCATATAGGGGTATCAATAATCTCTTGTATAATATTTTTGAGATATGAGAGGGTTTCATCGAGTTTTTTTTGATGATTTTCTGTAAGAGTTCAAAGATTATGGAGTCTATCAGCAAGCTTCACGCTAATAATCGCATCTACTATCTCATCAATAATAATTTCTTCTAAGTGTATACCTTGTATTCCTAGCTTTGAAACTAATTTTAGTCTCATATCTTTTCTCGAAGTAAATCTTCAAAAATACTCTTCTTGTTGAGATTTTTTATAGGGAGATTTGAGATTTTTCCAATATTCTTTTAGCTTATCAGGAATATCATCCTCATCTATCTGATACTCATGAGTGATTCACTCCATTTCTAAAAGCTTAAATATAATAAAAAGCTGAGCATGATGTGCTTGAGATTCTTCTTGAGATATATCAGGAACCTCTCATATAAATTTCCAAAACGCTTTTTTAGAGAGAAAATCAACACAAATAGCAACCTCAATTCAAAATACATCACGCAACTTTTCAAACTTAAATCTCGTATCTTCTATACTGTCGTGAAGTATCGCAACAAGCACTGGTATCCTAGATATATTTTCACCATATTGTGACAAAACATTGAGTAAGGTATGCTTGAGGTGATTCACATATGGAGTGCCATCTTTACGCTTTTTTCTTCAAAAGTCTTTTACAAGATGTGTAATAATACTTCTTCTATCTCACTCTGTGATACAACTAAGGCTGGAAAGTATGGTATCGATTTCACTTACATCATCATTTACTAAAGTGAGCTTCTCACAGTGATTTACGATGTAAGACATATCTGATAATAGTTGTTTTCACTTCACTATTGCCTAATAAAAATATATATATACAATATTCATAATATATATTATTTATATGAAATATTTATTAAAAGTCAAACATTATGTTTCGATTTAACTTAGAAAAATATGATGGATACGCGAGAGCTGGTGAAATAGAAACTGCTCATGGAAAAATACAAACCCCAGTATTTATTCCAGTAGGGACGAAGGCAACAATAAAGGGGATAAGTAAAGAGGACTTGGATGATATGGGAGCGGAGATAATACTCAATAATACCTACCATCTCTTTTTGAGACCTGGGGATGAAGTAGTGAGGGATTTCTGAGGAGCACATAATTTTCAAAACTATCAAAAACCGATACTTACAGACTCAGGATGATTTCAGGTATTTTCACTTGGAAATATGCGAGAAGGGAATTCACTTGTAAAGATAACAGAAGATGGAGTACACTTTAGAGCACATACAGATGGATCAAAGCACTATTTTACTCCAGAGAGAGTGATGGATATCCAGTCTAATATTGGAGCAGATATCATCATGGCCTTTGATGAGTGTGCAGCGTGAGAAAGCACTAAAGAGTATGCAAGGCAAGCGATGGAACGCACGCATCGTTGGGCAGTACGAAGTAAAGAACAGTGGATCAAAAATAACATAGCTCGAGAAAAAAACGGACAGCATACCCAAGCACTATTTTGAATAGTCCAAGGAGTAGTTTATGATGACTTGCGTCGTGAGTCCGCAAAGTTTATCCGTGAACTTGATACTCCTGGAATATCTATAGGAGGACTTTCAGTAGGGGAGAGTAAGGAGGATATGTACCGTACGCTTGATGTACTGAAGGATGAACTTCCTCTTGAAAAACCTCGCTATTTGATGTGAGTGGGGACTCCTGAGGATCTCATAGAATGAATCTATAGAGGGATAGATATGTTTGACTGCGTACTCCCAACTCGTGTTGGACGTCATGGATTAGCTTTTGGTACAGAGGGGAATATCAAGATAAAAAATGAAATCCATAAACTTTCACAACTCCCGCTTGACTCGGAGTGTCAGTGTAAAGTGTGCCGTAACTACACTCGGGGATATCTACGTCATCTCTTGACGGAAAATGAAATGCTTGGAATGAGCCTTCTTTCCTATCATAACTTGCATTTCCTCATTCATCTTGCAAAAAATGCTCGTAGTGCAGTTCTTGAGTGAAGATATAACGAGTTTAGAAAAGAGTTTTGGGCGAAGAAAGGAGTGAAGATTTAATTATTTCTTACAGATATAAATATTCCATGTATCTTCTATGGGTGTATGGGAGTGTTTTTTGATAATCTCAAACCCAATATTTTCTAAAAAATTCTCTAAATCATCTTCATTATGATAGACATATTTTTTTCCTACTCAAGGTATGGAAAGAGAGTTTTTAAAAATAGTTTTTTCTTGAGTTGCTACTTTGAGTGAGAGAAATATAACTCAATTATTATTAAGTAAACGAAAAGCTTTTTTCAGAACTTCCTGTCAAACTACTTTATCCATATGTACAATAGAGGCACACGAGATAATTCCGTCGAAGCTTTTTTCTCGATAATATGTTTCAAGTTTTGTAATATCTCACTGAGTTATATATTTTTGTATACTTTCATCAGCATAAGAAATCATATTTTCAGATATTTCGATTCCGTAAGCTTCATATCATTTTTTTCGGAGTTTTGTTATTTCTCTCCCAAAACCACATCAGATATCAAGTATTTTATTTCCTGAAAGTGTTTCAAGAAATATTTCAAATACTCCATCAGGAAATTCAAAATCCATCACTTGGGAAAAATATTTCTCAGCGTGTATATTGTAGATTCTTGTCATTTCATCTTGATGTGAGTCTTTCATATGTTACTTCTAAAGAAATAATTCAGAATGTTTTTGGAGATACTCTCAGAGCTTAATAGTCTGTGTGCGAGCTGAGTCTACTATTTTGAGATGAGGATATTTAATTGTGAGATACTCGTAGTATACTGTATAGTGGGTACAAGCAAGTATGAGAGTATCAATATCTTTTTCCATAAGTTCTCATATATATCTATCAAGATATATTAAGGTTTCGGGATGATGAGAAATACCATCTTCAACATATCCTGCAAGTTCAGGAGTTGCAAGAGCAAAAAGTTTATGCGAGTCTGAAAGTTTCGCAATCTCTTTTTGATACTTTCCTGAATTTACTGTAAACTTTGTTCCAATAAGCCCTATTTTTCCTTGAGATATTTCTGTAGCCACTTCAACACTAGGTATAATACAGCCAAGTATTTTTTTATCGCTATATTTGTCTTGAAGTTTCCGCATCGTTTCAGCACATATAGTATTACATGCGATAAGTATAAGCTGACATCATTTTCCCCATAGTTCTAAACATCCTACTTCTGTGAGTGTATATATCTCTTCAGAGCTTTTATTTCCATACGGTGCATTAACATAGTCGAGATAGGTTTCATAGTCATACTGAGGAAAGTGAGACTTGATATCTAAAAGAGCATAGTATCCTCACTTTCCTGAGTCTAGAATTCAGATTTTAAAAGACTTTTTCATATATTAATACGTATTAAATAACTTTTCGGGAAAATCTTCACATGACACTTTAAATTCTTCATGAAATTTATTTGTTTCATAGTTTTTCCAAAAATCACTTTTTGGTAGATTTTCATTATTTCTATAATCATAACATTTTGTAATTTTTCAGATACATTCTGTTCAAGTAGATATATTTTTTTCTAAACCACTACACTTACAATTATAGTATATTCATTTAAAATCATAACTACACTTGGAAAAAGGTATAAGTGCGATACATACTTGAGTTATAAAAATAGATATGTACCATATTGAGAATGCTTTATATTTTTTTTCAAATAGCAAAAAGGAAAGGAGAAATAAGATTCAGAAACTTAATAGTGTAAAATATGCTATACTTCAAAATATTGAAGTGATAATGAAGGTAATAAGAGTAAATATATTTATAATTATAAAAATGATTATAATTCACCATTTTTCCTTTAAAAACATATATATTTTCCACATAACTTACTCTTGTAATAATTTCTCCGCCATTTTTTGTATTTGAGGGAAGATATTTTCTATTTCTGCAAACTCTTCAAGCGTAAGCCAAGTGATATCCTTGATTTCTTTTTCTTCTATCTTGAGAGGCTCTATATCTCTGATTTCAGCATGAAAGATATACTCGTACTTTTTTACTTTTCCAAATTTCTTTGAGTCGTAGTGTATCTTATACATTGCCATGGGAAGAACTTGTTCTTTTATATGCTCGATTCAAAAACTATTTTTTTCCCCAAGAAATCGAATCTTTAAGTTAAACTCTTCTTGTATCTCCCGCTTGAGTGCTTGATGAAGCGTCTCTCCCTTATCTATATGTCCACCTGGAAGAGTCCAAGTATCTGACTTATGATGTTGTACTAGAAGGTATTTTCACTTACTATTTCTTAAAAATGCTCGTACAACTTGTCTCATTTGTATCAAATTAAGATATAAACTCTTTGTTTTCTATCTATTGTATGAAAAGTGGTAGGGAATAAAAGTTTTTTACATATTTTTACACAGAGAAAAATTTTCTGGTTTTGATTATTTTGAGGGGGAGAATATATCTATATAGTAGTAAGTAATTATATTAAAGATTAATTTTTCTATAATTTAAAAAAATATGATATAATGAAATTAATAATAACTTATCATACTTATGTCTCAACTTTCACAAAATACTTCCAGTAGTCTAGAGGAAGCTAATAGTGTTATTGATGAAATTAAAGCTCATTTACAAATACTTCCAAATGGTTTTTCTGCTGATTATAAAAACAAGATAACTGTTTTATATATAGTTTTTTCATGAAAATATTGAGACATAAAAGATTTTCAACTCCCAAATTATGACGAGTATATAGAAGATAAGGTATCTATACATCAGGCATATCATTCATCTATAGATTTGAAAGATGTATATTATAAACTTCTTTCACAGGAAGAAATATCCAAATTTAATGAAAGAGTTTGAGAGATTAACGCATGCATCAAGAGCTGAGGAAGTGAAGAGACGATAAGGGAAAAATGTAATAAGCTGATACAGGACTTTCTTACTAATACTTTGGATACACCTATAGATATTACCTTAGAGGCTACTATGTCTTTATTAGATAATTCCTAAAATATTTGCAATATCTCTAGAAAGCGTGAGTAGAACAAATAATTGCATAATATAAAAATATTTTTATATTATAATTGTTCATTAGAGTTTATTATTTGATTTCATTTTTATGAAAAAAATTATTCTTATATCCACTTTACTTATATCAGCACTATTGGTATCATGTAGTCAGTTCTTTGAGGATCCTATTGCTTACAATGATAGTATTGTAAATATCTATAATTCTGCTACAGATGATTATAATAGTTATTATACATATTACATAGAAACTTCTTGGGAATTTTTTGACAATATAGAGCAACGAAGACTTGATACTATCGAAAGTTTACAGCAAGCAATTGTTGATTTAGGGTGAATATGATCTTTTAAAAACGATTCTACATTACGTGACTGAGCTATTACAAACCTTGAGGGCACTGTTCAGATATTAGAAACATATTATAAAGACTTACTTGATACTTATAAATTACTAGAGAATGACGAAATCACTGAAGAGACATATTATGCTATGTCAGATGAGATTTCTAATATGATTATAGCTGATTTACAAGAGATCGATTCTACTTTTAGTCAAATACATCACGCTTTTGCAGAAAGACATAATTATGAAATACTCGAGGCTGAATAGTTGCTTATACTGCTTTCTTACTTTTTCTATTTTATATAGAAGTATTATCCTCTTATAATATATAGCTATGCAAACTGATATTTCTATTCAGCATGAAAATATAAATGATATAATAGTATTCATATTTTCCTGAGAACTTGATGAGACTAATGCTGATCTTGTATTCTCAGATATACATAAAAAAATAAATGTATGAAAAAAGCTTAAGGTTATATTTGATTTTGCTGATTTAAAATATCTTAATTCCAAAGCTATATGATATGTAGCAGATACATATGGAATACTTCAGGATAGATCTTGAAAGTTTGTAATATGTGCGATGAATGAATCTGTTGCAATGGTCG
This sequence comes from Candidatus Altimarinota bacterium, assembly GCA_022565555.1. Taxonomy (GTDB): domain Bacteria; phylum Patescibacteriota; class Gracilibacteria; order BD1-5; family UBA6164; genus JAACSU01. The sequence continues at coordinate 1,199 of JAIUMN010000025.1, read as the reverse complement.
CAGATATTGTAGGATTACAAAGTATTGTCCCAATTTTTCAAACAAGGCAGGAGGCACTCGATTCATTTTAAATATCTATTTTATATCTCTTTAGTCATATAGCTCCCTTCAAGTTTATATCCTCTTTTTTCATAATATCAGCGTACTCATACTCACGCAATAACTGCAACTTTTCACACTCCGTGAGAAGTTGCTATTTTTTCCGCTTCTGCCATAAGTCTTTTTCAGAAACCTATATGTTGACCAAAAGTACTTCACTTTTCCCCAATAGAGAGTTGATCTCCAAAAGTATGAAGTTCTCTTATGAGGGCTGCTCATTTTAGCTCTGGAAGATAGTCAGGAATAGAGTCTAATATAACTCTATTTGGGTCTCTGTTTTCATCTTGAGACTTTGCATCATCTGTTTTCATCTCAAATATCTGCTGACTCTCAGGTGTATAGATACTACTTGGGATACGGAGTCTGAGAAGTGAAAATATCGTTTTATCTTCTGCATCCTCAAAAGTTAAAAAATACTCTATACCATCAGATGCTTCATACTTATAGGTATGAAGGATAGCTTTTGTTGGATCATTAGCTTTTTCTTTAATTTCTCTACTTCGTATATCTTGCATAACTCTTCACTCAGCTCTGAGTTTATCTTCTACGAGCTGACGGAGATTAGAAAGAGTAGATCCATGAAGTATCTCACTTGCTGGGATATCCCTATAGGTACGATTGATACGACAATACTCTGGAACTATCATCTCGAGGTCTGCCATAAGGTCTATAAGAGTTTCGTCATCATAAGCTTCAAATCATCCATTTCTCCATATATCAGTCAATTCTGCTTTATCCGTTACCATCATAGGATATATTTTTAGTTCATCGGGACGAAAGAGTTGGTTATCAAAACACTCATTCATAGAGTCTCTATCTTTATCAGGAGTACTCCCAAGGAGATTTGGCATCATGTGTGCTACCACCTTAAAGCCTGCATCTTTCAGCATTTTTGTTGCCCCGATTGACTCAAAGTTTCAGTGTCACCTTTTATTGAGATTATTTATCTCATCATCAGTTGTTTGGTATCCTATCTCGACTCGTGTTACGCCATAACTTCGAAGTCTTACTATTTCTTCTGGAGTTATCCAGTCTGGACGTGTTTCTATCGCAATTCCGATGACCCTACATTTTGCTGCCTGATTACGCTCAATTGCTTC
>JAIUMN010000024.1 GCA_022565555.1 Candidatus Altimarinota bacterium | reverse complement strand
GGATTCCATAGTATGCATCTTTTCCAATAATAGCTGAAGGATAGATTACATTTTTTCAAGAAATATTATATTTTATGATACTTGCAAGATATGACTGAGTATCACGAGGAGCACTTCAGGCTTCTTGAATCATGCGACTTGTTATATCTCTAGTAGTAGGATTAAGGTTATTCCATACCTGAGAAATAGAGTTCCAGTTAGATTGATTTCATTCACTCAAGAATTGATTATTCACTCGTATATTAAAACGTTCATTTTCTACATTACTATTATCTCCATCTACTTCTCCAAACTCTAGTCGAAGTGATGGTGAAGTAATTGATGTACTATGATGTCTTGTGACAGTAATCTCAGAACTTTGGTCTGCTCACTCTATAAATCCATTATTAATAATTTCTCATGTAAAGTTTGTAGAAAATAGTGGACTTGCTCTAACAACTAAATTGGTATTAGGTATAAAGTTTTGTTGAATTACTACTCCTTCTCAGTTTGTATATTGAAACTGAGGAGAATCTCAAGATACAACTTCTATAAGACTATTAATAGCAAATTGAATATTGTTAATATTTGCTTCTCAAGGCACAAGAGAATCTGTATTTGAGGTAGGCGCGAATATATAAAACGGTATAGTATAGTTTCAATTTGTAGATGTTTGGTTATTTAAAGTAAGTACTTGATTTGTTCCAGTAGGAATCTCTGTAGTTATATTTGAGGCAAATAGCGCTGAATCATTCCCATTATTATTATACTGATTAAGTCGGAGTTGGTTATCAGAATTTATACGAAAACTTATTGTTCTCCCGATTCCACTTGCTGGTATAATAGCATTATTATACTGATCTCGCAATCTAAGTCTCACATTTCGAGCATTTCCACGAGCTATATTAGTACTATCTGATAATTCTTCACCAATAAGTTCTGATGTTATAGTAGATACTGTATCCGGATACACATTATGATTATAGTTTCTCGTTTCATCCGAACAGTTACCAGCTTCATCACACATCTCAGTTATCCTAAAAGTATATTGACGTGAACCGTTAGCAAGTCTAAAATTATCAACACGACTTATATTCCAAGGAACTGAACAATTAGATGATGTACAAGAAAAAGAGAGATTAATATCCTCACTTCCATGTCGTTCACGAACTCATGATACACTCACTATTGGTGCTCAGCTATTATTTCATACTGAAAATTGATATGTATAGCTACTATTTGCGAGAAGATTTTCTGGATTAGAGTTCGAGATATCAGCTATAGTTGGAGTAGTAGTATCTATCTGTAAAGTTCTTGGGCTTGTCACAGTTGCTTCATTTCCCGCATTATCTCTTATAATAATCCTATATTGATACGCTCTATGATTTGAGAGGGTTCAGGCTAAACAAGAAGTTCAAGATGTTTGATTTACACATCAACTTACATTTGACCATCCTCACCAAGATCCATTTGGAAAACTTGGACTTGTATCATTTATCCTTCGTTGAAGTGTGTAGTTTCGAAATCCCGATCATCATGTATCATTATATGTAAAATTAATAATCTGATTTGTATTATTCGTCCAACCATCATGATATGTAAGTGTTCATGTAGGGGGTATTTTATCAAGCCTATATGTTCAGGACCATGTTCCAACATTTCAAGCTCTATCCCGTGCACAGAGATAGAGTGTATGATTTCAATTATTTGATTGTGTAATAGTCTGTCCATTACTATAGGTACTTCCTCAACTTGTACAAGTAGCATTCAAATTATTTGACCAACTATATCGAGCCTGAACAAGTGACCCATTTGAATTACTTCCATTCACTCATCGATCAGATGCATTTAGAGTGATTGATATATTTGTATTACTCCAAGTATTTGAACTATTTGTTGCTGATACTAGAGGTGCAGTATCATCCCAACTCCTACATATAAGTCTATATCTATTCCAATTATTTCATGCATATACATTACTTCATATATTTCGGGTGGTCACAAGTGTAGTTCCATTATAATATTCAATTCGGATTGCTCTCATCTGACTTGGACAGCCCTGCACTGAGCTTCTATTATAATATCAGCTCGTAGGATAGGTTACATCTTGTCATGTAAAGTAGCTATGGGCAACACATGTACGATTTCAAGAGGTAGCGACTGAGTTCGAATTTGAATTAGGAACTCAATGGTGGTTCACTCCATGCGAAGTAACCTGTCAACACTCACTGATTCAACTCGAATTTGTCCATGAAACATTTGTACTTCGCGTATCTGCAGATACTGATTGTACGACTGAAAATAGTAGGTATATTGCTACTAATAATATTTTCATAATATAATAAAAAGAAATAATACTCTTATATTACATCATAAAAATATAATTAATGCAAAAGAAATTAATATAAAAAAAGAGTTATCTTTCTTGTATCCCACAAGGGATAATCCTTAATTCCTGAGAAAAATTTTTCGAATTAGATTATATTTTTTTTAAATTTTCAGATATCTTAAGAAAAAAGATATCTAACATTTTTTTGGGTGTGAAATCGATTGAGGCTTGAAAAAACTCAAGTGAGTTATCTGAACATGATCACTGTGTTGATATATCTAAATATTTTCATTTTTGATTTGAAATAGCTTCTATATTCCTGCATTGTATATCATTTTCATACAAATATTTAACTGCTTTAGATAACTCGGATAAAAGAAATCTATAAATAGAGGGGGACCAAAAATATTTTTCTCAAAGATATATCTCAAAAGATATATCTTTAAATCATAGCTCATAGAAATATTTCATATGTGTCTGGATGGAATTTATAGTATGAGGAAATACTACATAGAGTATAGTAATTTTTGTAATATCGTAATTACACTCCCTTAATAAGGAAAATTTTTTTGATAAAATTTGAGTACTCCCATCACGTGAAATATCATTATCTTCCCTGTCTCCATTACAAGAAATATGAATATTAAAATGATATTTTTTAAAAAAGAATATTTTTTTTGAATCTGTGAGTAAGAAGTTTGTTGCGATCTTAAATTGAACTTTTTTTCTATATTTTTTGGACTCCTGAACTGCGTACAATGTTAGTTTTTCTATAACTCAAAACTCAAGGAGTGGTTCTCATCCAAAAAAAGATATTATCTTATTATCTCAATCTTGAGAAAAAAAGAAGTCTATAATATTTTTTCATATATTCACATCAAGCACTTTATTATTGAAATCTAGGTAACAATATTCGCAACGAAGATTACATTGATTTGTTATATTAAAGCGTATTTCTTCAAGTCACTCAGTTAAAAAGTTATGCTTATCTTTGAGCTTAGCTATATCTTTAAAGAACAAAATCAACACTGCATTAAGCTCAATAAAATTATGTACTTTTTCTTGTGAGTACACTAAATTTGATCAGAAATTATCAAGATACCATCATTTATTACATACAAAAAACCATCTATCATTCCTTGTAGCAAGTCAGTATTTTTTATCAAATATCTCATCGATAAAATCAATATTTTTTTTATCCTCTAGGAAATCAATATATCAAAATCTATTACAAGCCTTGTATGTTCAAGTTTTATCAACTTGATTTTTTTTGCAATATCATGATTCGTGAAGATTTTTTAGAAATACCCAATTTGACTCTTCTATCTCAATTCAAGGATTTGTATAACAAAGATCATAAATCCTTTTAAGTGTTACTCTCAGTTGAGATAAGTCTATCCAGTCATCAGTAGTAATGGGATTGAGAGAAAATTTTAAAAATCAAAGTTTCGATAAAAACTTCATAACTTCATATGCATGGGTTTCTTTTCCATAATGCAATAGTATAAAAAATCCGATTCGATTCCGATATTTATAAAGAAGGGAAAGCTTTTTTTTTGTGAAAATCCTTTTTATTACCTCATTATGAAGCGAAATACCAATATTTATTGAAAGCTTATTCAATTCAGCTAAAATTTTCTCACTTAATAAAGTTCCATTAGTTACTACTGTAAAAATTATTTTTTTATTTTTTTCTTGAACAGATGAAACTATCTGAATAATCTCTTTCCATTTGACAAGTGGCTCACCTCCATAAAATTTTATTACATCATATTCTAACAGATGTATCCTTTCTGTAAAAGTACCAACATTAATAGATGTATCCTCTTTTTTCTTAATATCCACATAACAATATTCGCAATTAAGATTGCAAACCTCGGTTATATAAATATCTAAAATCTTCATAAATTTTTCTTATATACTTCGTTGTCGTTACAAAATGAGACTTTTTTTAAGTGTAATTATTTTTTTGGTAATATTTTCAATATCGGGATACGAAAAATATACTGCATTATTATGACCATAAGTACTTGGGACAATACGTATACTATTGTCTTTTAAAAGTTTTGCAACCGTAAGAGTATATAAATCTCAATGATTAGAGAATCGTATAAGCTCGTAGTCTGTAAATGGAAGCCTTCTCTCGATTCCAGAAGTAAGAGTAACTTTTTCGAGTAACTGTAAATTAAAATCAAACATTGTATGATTTAGAAACTTTGGAGTAATATCATAAGACTCAGAATTATATATTTTTCTTATATGATTATAATTACTAATAATTTTGGAGTGATTAAAGTGTTTATTTGCCTTAAATAGTTCTTCCCTACCATCTCAAGAGAACTCTACTTTCACTTGCTCGATTCAAGCAATATTACTTCTCACTACATTACCAATATTGATTAAATTATTTATTGATTCATGCACTATATCTTGTCAGGTAGATTCATGAATATCTATAGGGATAATATAATGCTTACAATTATGAATTACTGCGTTATAAGAGGCATATTCAACATCTTCAGAATTAATAGCACTCAGAAAACTGTACGTAATTATTTCTCAGTTAAAATGTTTTTTAAGGAAATATAAAGTAATATTTGAATCAGCTCATCATGAAAGAGGAAAAAGTATTGTGTCTTGGAACTTAGGGATTCTCCTAATTACAGCTTGTTCGATTGTATCAATAATTCAATTATCTTCTGTATAAACATATTTTCAATAGCTTTTAATAACTATATCTCCCTTATCATGAATTAAGTATGTTCAAGGTTTTATACTCCATATATTTTCAAATAATGTATGAGGAGATATAGTGTATCAAAAGATAAGAGTATCATAGAGTCCTTGTTTTGAAAACGCAGTTTCTTCTGAGATTAAAACTTTCATCTCAGAAGAAAAAGCAAGTACATTATCTATAAAGGTATAATACAATGACTTTGTTCAATATCTATCACGGAAAAGATATGTTATTTCGGTGGCTTTATCAAAGAGGCAGATTATAAATTCTCAATTTATCTTTGCAACTCAGTCTGCTCAGAAAGTTGCAAATAGTTGAGATAAAACTTGGCACTCAGTATTACCACCTCCTTTTCATCCACATGCTTCAACAAGATATTCCCTATTATATATCTCACCTACAAAACATATAATATACGCATCATCCTCATAGGGCTGTCTAGTGTCCATATTAAGATCACTGATAGATAGATGTGCATGATGTAGAGAAATACTGCTACTTATATAGGTATCTTCTCAATTTATCGCTCGAGGTGAAAGAAGTTTTTGAGAGTGAGATATAAATACTTCATCTTTATATAATATTCATGAGAGTCAGCACATATTTTTTAAGTTAATCCATATATAGATGTTTTTGTAACCTTCATCGTATGTCAATCATGTACATATTCAAGAGCTATATCAAATACATAGTATTTCAGAAAAGATGAATTCTTAAAAACAAAATTTCATATATATTTTTCCCATCAAAACTCTTTTATAAATTTCAAAAAACCGAGAAAGTTGATTCTAGTAAAATATATAGTATCTGCCTTTTTCTTTTTTCAAACTAACACTACTCAATCATCTCGCTGATATTTCAACCAAGATACTAAAAAGTCTATATCTTTTTGAGTAAATGGATAAATAGTATTTTTCATATTTTCTTTTATAGATTGCTCATCATAGTGTGAAAAGTAGTAATACACATTTTTTCTTATAACCTCTTCCTGTCACACAATATATGCTGAGTTATTATCAAATATATTGATTTCAATATCATTAGCACTGAACTCCAAGCTCATTCACGGAAAGACAAGTGCTTCAAGATTTACATATGGAGTATAGTTCAAAACATGAAACACTTCTTTTATAGGAGTATAAGATTGCCAAAGATAATATTCTTGAGATATTTGATTTTGATATGTTTTTTTAATACAAGATACAGATTTTTTATGAAACAATTTTTTCATTTTTTGGTATGTCGCAGTATCTCATATAACAGACTGGATCATATCCTCAAGAAGATTTTCTTCATGATAGAAGGATTCTGGTATATCAATAAAACACGTCTCATTATGAAAATCACGAATATCTTTTTTCATAGTTAAGCTGGTATAAAAAATCAATCGGTAAAGTACAATATATCATTATCACTATTATCCATCTTTTCTACAAAGGCTAGATAAATATTTTCTAATGAAAAATAGGGAGAAAGCATCTCTCAAAACTCTTTTTTTAAAAAAGTAGAATCAGAGAATACAATAGGCTGATTGAGTTTATATAAAACTCATGTATTTTTCTGTACTGTGGAATTTCTAAATATTTCTTCTTGAATAAAAAGTGTCATAAATATATTTTCATGTTTACAATATTCTGGAATAGTTTTGAAATTTTCTTTTTTCTCTTCAGAGTATAAGCGAAAATTTTCTATATGAAAAGAAGGAAAGATATTTATGATGATTTCATAAAATCTATTATTTGGATTGTCACTAATATTTATTTTAGTATGAGTATATTTTTTAACAAAATTTTCAATACGAGTATTTAATTCTTTATTATGGCTTTGAAATTTCAATAAAAAAGAATATTCTGTAAAGCTATTGAATGTAACAACTACATCCTGTGAAATAGCATACTTCATAATAGCTGAGATATGTCCGTAAGCTTGGGGATAATAAGATTTTATAAATCTAAGTATCTCTATATCCATATACGAGTTTTCTCTCTTTCATGAATGGGAGAAATGAAAAAAACAAATTTTTCAAGTATATCACTCATTCTTACCACAGATATATTCGACATAAGATCTTCAAAGCTCATTATAATATCGCTTAGAACTAAATCTTTCAGAGAATATTTGGGATAAGAAGTTCATAATTAAAATATAGCCTTTGTAAGTAAGCTTTCAATATAAGCTTTAAAATTATTATCTTTATATGATTCTTTAATTATTTTATATGCATATGGCTGTACAATTTCGAAACGCACATGATTTGGGTCTTCTGTCTTATTTTCCCACTTTGATTGTATAAACAACATTTCTGAAACCTGTCAATCAGGAAATATATGCATTTCAAGGTTTCATGTATTAATTCTCTTTCATTTAAGGATTTGAAGTATAAAAAATCCAAGTATATTGTAGTAGTAGAAATTTGATTTTTGAATATTTAAAATAATAAAGTCACAAATTTTTTTTAATTGAGAAGAGAGTTCTGAGACATTATCTATTGACCATCAAACTGTATATGTAGCAGCTATTCCAACATTTCTCCTAGGGACATCTAAGTTAGATAAGTATATAAAACTTCAAAATAATGAGTATACGGTTTTTTCATCAACAGTAATTGTATATCAAAGATTTGAATCTCAATAATAGTTATTAAGAAGTGATAGAGAAGAAAGAGTATTTCTAAATGTAGGATTTCAGTTCTTATCAACTCTATTTTTGCTATCTATATGTTCTGGACCATCGATACTTATTCAAAGTAATACACCTTTTTCATGCAAAACTTTCACTCTTTGAGGAGTAATTCAAAGTCATGATGTAACAAGATGTATTGTTATTTTTTTATTATCATTATATTGCCTAATATAATCAATATATTTTATAAATATATCAAAAATAAGAAGAACCTCTCACCCCAAAAAAATAAATGTATATTTTTCATGGGATTGGAATAGATAATAATCTACAAGTTTTTTATATATATCAAAATCTAGTATCTCCTTTTCATCAGTTTTTACAAAACAGTATTTACACCTAAATCAACAATAATTAGATAGTGTAAATTTAAGTCAGTAAATATCTGACATATCTTATAAATTTCTTAGATCAATACAGTATTCTTGAAATTCTGGATTCACTAAATCTAGACAAGATCCATTTCATCTCACATAAATTTCATACAAACGGGATTTATCTATACAGGCAGATATTGCAACTTCATCTTGATTATCACTAAGATATAATTGACATGCATTTTCTTTTTCAATTAAACTTCCATTAGACCAAATAATAGATCCATCAAGAAAAAACTCCTCATAATCTCAGAGATTAAAAGTGTTTGATTGAATATCATCAAAAGCAAGATTAATCTGAGTTAAAAAAGTTCATTCATCTATATCAATCATATCTATATACTCATTATACCTGTGCTCCCAATATTTACCCCATAATTCCTTGTTATCTTCTTTTATTGCATAATATGCAATAATCATTCAAAAAGGAAAATTCTCTAAGAATGCTTTTACATCATCCTCCGTTCGTATTTCTGACAATAAAGGCACGAGTCATATCTCAGGGGTGGTCTCATCAGTTGGTTCACTTATAATTACTTGTTCCTCATTATCCTGATATATCTTTGTAATTATTGTAAATGACAGGAGTACTCATAATGCTACTCAAGCAAGTATAAGAAGTATAATTCATCAAACATTTAAGTTCATAAGAAAAATGATAAGAGATATAAAATATTAACACCATCAACCACTACTATGACTACTATGACTACTATGGTTTGAATGAGTTTTGGTGTAAGTTACTTGTGTTGCAGAACTATTAATAGTAGGAACTGTACTAAAATGTCCATTTACAACTCAGCTTGCGTGAGAACACGTATTTGAGGTGACTACTACCATATCTCTTGAATTACTTCAATTATTAGGTACTGATGAGTTTGGAGGAAACGGGTCAAATCACTCAGGATTAGTCGATGTTGAATATCAATTATTGGGAAAAAGTGAAAAAGCAGCATCTACATTTGCGATTCATCATAATCAAGTAATTCATGCAGTAAGTCCTAGTAAAGTACCCTTAGTAATACGTAAACTTTCATGAGTAAGAGACTTGTTAATACTTTTTTTCACTCATGGAATTTTTTTGTTCATAATTATAGAATGTAAAGAAATAATATATTTTATTGCAACCAATCTAAAAGAATTTTTTCGGTTTCAGGATTTTGTAATTTTTCAAAAATATAATCTAAGATTGCTTCTTGGAGGTAGAATTTATTATCTTTCTTATAAGGATAGTAAATATTCCCTTTTGTTTTGAAATTATGTATGATATCAACTCACACAAAAGGCTTATATGCGTGCTCATTATACCCAGGAAGTCCGTCAAGGCAAGAAGATTGTACAGCAATCTTTGTTATATCACTATTCATCATTGCTCAATAGGTATCTTTTCACGTCTCTTGTAATTCAGTCATAAAAAAATCTTCTATCCCCATACGTCCGAGCATACGAGACTCATCACTTGCATATACCTTACCATCATAGTTATAGGCTACTCAGCCTATTGCTATACCACTTGGGCTGCGTATATCCATATATCAAGGATCTATACTACTAAATATCTTCATGAGATATACCATAGTCATACTTTCTTTAAATTTTATACCTTTCTTATTAAGCTCTATAATATAATCAAGAGATTTCTTATAGAAGTCAATCCATTCATCATCTTTGTATGCTAAAGTTCTTAAATCAGATGCAGCAAATCAATAAGGATTTAACCATCTCAAAAATATACTATCGAGGTCGAGATCAATATATGCATCAATAATTTCCCTATACCTTGGTAAGGTTTCCTTTGTTACTGTAAGTAAAGCTCATATTTTTCACATGCCGCGCTTTTGCTTCTCTTCACTTACTCTTTTTATCCAATATGATACCATTTCAAAGCTATTTCACTCATATCAAGTTCTATTATTGTTGTGCGATAACTCATCACCATCAAGACTTGTACATATATCAACTTGATGATCTAATAGCCATGAAAGTTTCTCTTCAGACATAAGAGTAAGATTTGTAACAATGGAAAAAGATAGTTGTTTCTGGAGATGTTGTGCACGAGTTGTTGCATACTCAGTAATAAATTGAACTATAGGATAATTAACAAGTGATTCTCAGCCTTGAAACTCAATTGTAAGACTTTGTGAATTTGTATGAAGTATTGCATCAACAACTTTTCTAGCAGTATCTTCATCCATATCAAATTGTTTTGCGGACATAGGTGCAACAGCTGCATGGCAATATTTACACTTATGATTACATCGAAGCGTAGTTACTACCATATGAAGAGTAGGTCAAATCCCAACAAAATGATTTTTCATAGCCACGCTTCATACTAGTTTCTCTTGATATCAAGTATCTTTAATAAATCATTTCTTTACCAAGTCTGAATAATTACTGAGTTTTTCTACATCTCAAGATAAAAAGTTTTTGAAATCTTTATCAGAAAAAAAATGAAATTTTCAAGCATCATTCGTTATTATAATACTTGCGTTAGGAAGTTTTTTGAATCTAAAAAATCAAATTTTATTCGTATCAAGTGTATTAATTGTGTCAATTGTAAAATTCATTTTTATAAAGATAGAACGTAATTCATAATTTCATTAAAATAAATATCTATTTCATTTTGAGAATCCCCTTCAATAGTTAGAGTATCTCAATGGAGTGAAAAGCTTGTTACCTCATTAAAATCATCTATTGCTTCAAGCACCTTAGATGTATTATAAATATCTAGATTTATGATATATTCTTTTTTCATAGATTTTCTTTTTTAAACATTTTCTTTGCATCATTAAAAGATGCTGGATCAATTTTAAAAGTAGGCTTCTCAACTGAGGTTGAATCAGATCCTAGCTCTTGAAGTATTTGGTCTATCTCAGATTCATCAATAGGTAAGCTATCATTATCTAGATCTTGAAGTATTTGGTCTATATCTGTATCAAGTTCATCTAAATGAGATGTATTATTATCCGTATCAAGCGAGATAAAATTATTATAATCTAAAGGTCAATTAAGTGCTTTTAGAACTATTGCTTCTCGTATAATTTTATTCTCTTTTTCTAACTTATCTCTTAGATATACATTTAAAAGTTCATCTGAATATTCTCATAAAACTATTTTTGTTTCTATATTAATTCATTCTTTTTTCCTGCACTCAAGGATAATATTATTATCACTATCGTATTTGAAAAAAAAGTATGCTTGATCAAGAAGATTATACGCAGCTTTCAGAATAATGTCCTTGGAAAATATATGAGTATCTATAAGGAGTTCGAATCCTTCTTGATTTTCAATTTGTGTAATAAAGTGTGACATGGAAGCTATAAAATACAAATATATTACTTTTGAGTATAAGACCTAATAAGAAAAAGCAAATAAAAGGGGGTATTTTTACTTGCTAATCTCTTATTTTTTGTACAATTATTTTACTTAAATAAATAATACTGCTTTTATGACTCTTATCCAAATTATCGGGCATAAAAATCCTGATACTGACACTACCTTATCTGCTATAATCATGTCAGATTTCCTCACGAAAAAATGATATATAACAACTCCTTATATACAGTGAGAACTCAATAAAGAAACTGAGTATCTTCTCAAAACCTACGATATAGTAAAACCGGAAATAAAAACTACACTTGATACAGATATCGAAGTATGTCTAATAGATCATAACGAGACATCTCAGTCAATAGATAATCTCTCAGAGTGCCAAGTGACATGGCTTATAGATCATCATAAGGTAGAATTTAAAACATCTATTCCTCTTTACATGCGGATTGAACCACTCTGTTCTACAGCAAGCATACTCTACAAGATGTATAGCGAATCAGGTTTTAAAATTTCTAAGGAAATCGCAACGATGATGCTTGCGTGTATGATGAGTGATTCTCTTCTTTGGAAATCACCTACAACAACTGAGGAAGATAAAAATATCGCAACTGAGCTCCAAAAAATATCTGGCATCATAAATCTTGAAGCATTTGCTATGCCAATGTTTGAAGCAAAGTCTGATCTCTGAGATATGCCAATTAAAGATGTAATACAGTATGACTATAAGATATTTGAACTCAGCGGAAAAAGGTGTGGAATAGGGAGTCTTGAGACAACCAATCCTTGATATGCTTTTGGAAGAAAATCTGAAATACTCAGCTGACTTCAAGAATTAAAAGCAGAGCAAAATCTAGATTTTATTATGCTTTCTATCGTTGATATTCTTGCGGAAAATAATACAACTATCATAACAGACGAGGACAGCAAGACTCTTGAAAATATTTTTTGAGTACAAGTAGAAAATAATGAATCTGATTTATTAAATCGTATATCTCGCAAGAAACAACTCGCGCCACTTGCGACAGAGTATTTTGCAAACTTAGTGTAAAGTATGAAAATCTGACTCTATATCGGACGTTTTCAACCCTTTCATAATGGACACAAACTTGTGGTTGATACGATGCTTGCAGAAGTTGATACTGCTGTTGTGTGCATCTGACTCTCAGAGTGAGCTGAGAAAAATCCCTATGACTATCATACCAGATTACATTTTTTAACACATCTCTATCCAAATATTCCACATATACACTTCTTTCCACTTGCTGACCTAGAGAGTGACACTGATTGGATAAAAAGTATCCTCGAACTTCCTTATATCTGAAACTCAGGGGGGCTCATAGTCTACTGTGGTGATAGAAAAAATGATTCCGCCCTGCAAGTGATTGAAGTACACCAAGATATGTTTGAGTGAATAGAGCTCAATATAAGAGAAATATCTCGCGATACTATTCCCGTCTCGTGAACCGAAGTAAGAAAAGATATTTTAGCTGGAAATTTCGATAGAGCTAATGCAAAAATTCCTGTGGAAGTTTCTGAAATACTTAAAAACTGAGTTCCACGTATTGATTTTTAGAAAACTTCCTGTATTATCTCGCTATATTATTTTTTAGAAAAACACCTATGCAACAAGAAAGCAAAGAACTTCTCTCAAAAGCAATACACCACCTTGAATCAGAGTTTTGAAAACTTCAGCTCGGAAGAGCCAATCCATCACTCGTTGAAGATATACGTGTAGAACAATATGGGAGCTTACAACCTATCAAAAACTGCGCTTCAGTAAATATACTTGATGTTCAAACACTTTCTATTGCTCCTTGGGATAAAAGTCTTATCCATGCTATTGCAAAAGCGATTACCGAAGCATGAGTTGGACTCAACCCGCAGACTATGGGGGATTCTGTAATGATAAAGATACCTCCTATGACGGAAGAACGTAGAAGAGATATCGTAAAAGTTGTAAAAAAGTTTAGCGAAGAAGCAAAAATATCAATACGAAATATACGTGCCGAGATACTCAAAACTATTAAAAAACAAGAAGCTGATAAGCTTATATCTGAAGATGCTTCAAGAGATATGGAAGATGAACTTCAAAAACAAATAGATGAAGCAAACAAAAAAATAGATGAACTTACCAAGAAAAAAGAAAGTGACGTAATGAGTATATAAAAACTTGCAATCTAAAAAATACTCGTATAATGCGTCCGTCATTATGAGTACCACGGTACTCCTACATTATCAATTTATACTACTAACTATGGCAAAAGGAAAAAGAACCTATGTTGGATTTTACTCTCCTGAAAGCGGAAATCTAGTACACGTAACAAACATACAAAAGAAAAACTTTGAAGCTGGAAAAAAATGACCAGAACTCAGAAAGTATAATAAAATTACTAAAAAGCACGAGGTACTCAAGATGAAAGAAATCAAAAAAGGGTAATAACTGGTTGAAAATGTTATGACAACAAGAGGAATAAGATTCCTCTTGTTTTTTGATTTTTTTAAAACTTTTATTTGACTTAAGATATTATTCCCTATAATATCCTCGTTCTACATATTTTGTTGAAGACCATAGGCAAAGTTATATAAGACCTATCGAGACAAAAGAAATACCGTATTTGTAAAATACCTATCTCTTTGCTCGGCAAAGAGATTTTTTGTAGAATATGATTTTATTTATATTATAGCTTATAGAATGGCAGTTACAAAACAACAAAAAGTTGAAATACTCGCAGAGCTCACTGAAAAGTTTAAAAATGCACAATCTATTGGTTTTGCAACAACTACTGGTCTCACTGTTGCAGAGTTTGGAGAGCTTAGAAATTCTCTTAGAGAAGTAGACGCAAGCTATAATCTTGCAAAGAAAACTCTTATCGTAAAGTCAATCAAAGATGCCCTTAATATAGAAGTTGATCTCTCTACACTCGAAGGACAAATAGGAATTGTATGTTCGTACTCTGATGCAGTTGCAGGACTTTGAAAAGTAAATGATCTTATAAAGAAAACAAAAGGAAAGAAAATCGAATGGGCAGCAAGTATATTTGAAGGTGAACTAAAGGGTCTTGAAGAAACAAAAGAAATCGCAGGTATGCCTTCAAGAGAAACTCTCCTTGGAAGACTTGTTGGCTCTATGCAATCACCTCTTTCTGCACTCGCAAGATTTCTTGACGCTGCAGCAAAAGAAGTAGAATCTACTGGGAAATCAAAAGTTGGAGAACTCGACGGGAAAACGACTGAAGAAGCTCCTGCTACAGTTGTAGAAGAAAAAGTTGAGGAAGTTGTTGCTGAAGCACCAAAAGCTGAAGTAAAGACTGAAGAAGCTCCAGTTGAAGAAACTACAGAGGCAACAGAAGAAACAAAGTAATTTTGATACCTTGTCTCATAGTGAGAAAATACTTTCTCACTATGGATGAGCTCTCAAAGCTCTCTTAGTATATTTTTATTTTTATAATTATTTCGTATGGCTGAACTATCAGGAAACGCTCAAAAGATCATGGATCTTGTAAAAGAGCTTACTATCGTTGAACTTAACGACCTTGTTAAGGCTATGGAAGAAGAATTTGGAGTTTCTGCTGCTGCACCAGTTATGATGGCTGGACCTGCTGCTGGAGGTGAAGAAGAAGGACCTTCTAAAGTAAATGTTGTTCTTGTATCTGGAGGAGCTCAAAAGATTGCTGTTATCAAGGTAGTAAAAGAAATTACTGGTCTTGGTCTTGGTGAATCTAAAGGTCTTGTAGATAATGGAGGAAATATTAAGGAAGGAGTTGATAAAGCTGAAGGTGAAGAACTTAAGGCAAAACTCGAAGCTGCTGGAGCAACTGTTGAGCTCAAATAATACTTACGCTTTATATAAAAGATATCTCATATGAGATATCTTTTATATTTTTAGTTCACTAAGTACTGATAATAGTCTTTCACGGGGATTGACTCATGCATTTTTAATTCAATCTCCGTCTCATCATTTTCTTTCAGGAAAAAAATTTTCATACTCTCATCAAGGAAATTGAGAATCATATTCTGGTCTATGAGTTAAGAAAAGTGTAGATGCTGAATCTCATACTGATACAAAATGAGCTTCATTTCTTCAGACTCAGTAACTATCTCCTACTTCTACGATTCAAGAATCTTTAGAGGTTAAATCGTAAAATCTTTCATCATTCCCAATACAAATCCCCTTAATATCTTCTGGGTTTGTAAAGCTTCAAAAAGCTTCATCATCTCATCACCCTACTCAAGCAGCAAATAATTTTGTTCTAAAGGCACAATCTCATATTCATCTTCTTCATAATAAGAGTTCAAATAACTCAGTTCGAACTTTTTGTATATTAGCCTCCCTATCTGCTCACAATAAGAATCCTCACTGAGATACAATATTTTCGTATACTCTTTGTCTCTCATCTCAAACATACTGAGGTTCAAAATTTTTATATTCCAATCTGCCATCGAGTACAAATGAGTGCCCCTTATATCAGTGAGAGTGAATTCTTGTATCCCCAGATAAGAATACATGAAAATTTACTTGATACTTTTCTCAATTTCATGTTATAAGCTCAAAAATCCTGAATCTAAAAAATCCTGCTTGTTCTTGTATATAAAAACTCTCTCATGGTATTTCTCTTCCTTTATCTTCCTTGATAATATCTTGTATTTTCCTTAAAAAAACAAGATTTGCGTCAGAAATTATGTCTCAAGTTTTTCCAAGAAACTCTGCCCATTTCTCGATTATCTCAGAAAAAGAAGTATTTCATTGATTCATAAAAACTTGATAGCAAGTAAAAAAATATTATAATCATTTCGCTTATATATTTTATAATAAAAAATAATAGCCATAAGTCAATAATGGGATGTCGCCAAGTGGTAAGGCCGCGGACTCTGAATCCGCTATCGGGGGTTCGATCCCCTCCATCCCAGCCAAATGAGTTTTAAAAAAATAACATCATAAATGATGTTATTTTTTTAAAACTTTTTCTATCTTTACCTCACTACGATATTTACAATCTTTCCTGGAACATAGATTTCTTTTACGATTTCTTTGCCTTCGAGCCACTTCATGACATCAGGATTTGATTTTGCTTTTAAAAGTACAGAGTCTTTATCTTCATCAACTGAGATTTGTATCTCTCCTCGTAGTTTTCCAAGAACTTGCACTCCGATAGTGACTTCACTATCTACTGTAAGAGCCTCATCATACTCTGGCCACTTTGTGAAAAATATCGATGTTTGACCGAGTCCGAAAATCTCAGAGAACGCTCAAGCCTGACACGAAAATTCTTTGATATAGTCTTGCATAGTAGTCTCGTGTGCTCGTTTTCCAGTTACTTTAGATATATAGAGACTCCTCATTGGAGCATCCGGAAAGATATCTCCTTTTGATTCATCAGTTAAGATATATTCCCGCTTATATTCGTTTGTTTGTATTGATCCATCAGGAAACAACACTGCGAACGCATCAGTGTAGTAAAAATCTATACTTCCTCCGTTTTGAGTTGCAATATTTTTATAAAACTCGATCATCAGTTCTGCGATTTGCATTTTTGTAAGTTCTGATTCTCGCTTTCCTGAAGCTTCGATTACAGCTCGACGAACTTTGGTTGGTTCAAAGTCTTGATTTTCAAAGTGTACTGAGGTATCAGAACAGATAACAGGAACTTTGTATCATTTTCACTTGTATGCTTCGAGTTTTTGAAGTGCACACTCACGAGCGGTGAGAGCATTTTCTTCAACTTCTATCAGTTCAGGTATTTTTTCAAGTTGCATAGCACTTCTGAGAGTATCAAGAACACTTTGCGCTCGCTTGATTTTCCCATCGTTTCCAGTAGCGTAATAGATTTTTCCACCTCTGAGACCAGTCTCTCACGAGACCGGTCTAGTCTGAATT
>JAIUMN010000023.1 GCA_022565555.1 Candidatus Altimarinota bacterium | reverse complement strand
GAACTACTTCACCAAATCAAAGACTTGATGTAAATGGTAAAATCATAATGAGAAGTCAAACTGCTTCAAGTGATAGTAATAACACAGTTGCAACAAAGTGATATGTGGATAGTATAGCAGGAGGAGGGAATACTTGTACTATTTCAGGTTCAAGTATTTGGTGAGGTACTCAAACCAGACAACATATGCAAGTGTGGCAATGATGATGTGAATCAGGAGCACAATATGCATATCAATGTAATAATTGATCTGCAATTAGATTATTTGTAACAACTGGATGCTGAAACTAGAAAAACAATTAGTTTTTTAAATATTAATACATCGCGTATATTATTTCTTTAGAGAAGTTTGACAGAACTTCTCTTTTTTGTAGTCTTGAAAAAAAGATACAAATGTAATATTTTAGATATAAATTTATGAAAATACTTTATCTTATTCCGCCGAGTGAATGAAAAATCATATGATGAGTACTTTGAAAAGAAGAGTTGAGTTTTAACTTTAGAAAACCGCTTGAATTTCTTGAGTCTTTGACTGAGAATGACTTAAAATGTTCATGAAAAAGATATGAAGAGGCTTTAGTGTGCCATAAAAAAATACTCCTAGATAAAAAACAAGAACTTCTTCCTGCAATAGAACGTTATAGTGGAGTAATGTACAAAGCGATAGATTATGAGTGAATTACTGAGAAGGGAAGGATGTATTTTGATACATATTTTTTTATAAGCTCAGGATTGTATGGACTTCTGAAGCCTCAAGATATGATAGTAAATTATAAACTTCCGATAGAAGTAAAGTGACTCGCTCTATACTGGAAAGATATCCTCACGCAAAGACTGAGAGAACTAAAGCCTGATATCATTGTAGATTTCCTCCCAGAGAGTTATAAAAAAATGATTGATTGGAAATATCTTGATATACAAGTAGTTCATATTGATTTTTATACTATAAAAGATTGATTTCAAAAGAAATTGTCTCACGGAGTAAAGAAAGTGAAAGGAGAATATATAAAAAATATCTGTGAGAAGGGTATCACAGATATTGCAGACTTTCCTGGGTATCAGATAAAGATTTCTGATATGAGTATTAGATGTAAGGTGTTTGATACGGAACTTCTATAAGAAGTATATCACTCATTTTGTGAGCTGTAATTGAAGTATTCTCGTATCATACGAGTCCAATAGCATCTCTGTAACTGAGAGTATGTCACTCAAGAGAAAACTTTCAGTTTATATTCATTATATAAAGAGCATTTCAAGGGATATTTTTCTTATATTCTATGCTTTCTCAATCTCAGAGAGATACTCTATATATAAAAGCATTTTGGTTAATAACCACACCTTGTGTATCTCTTTCAGGTCAGGCAAGAAGCTGCCATTTTCAAG
Organism: Candidatus Altimarinota bacterium; assembly: GCA_022565555.1. Classification (GTDB taxonomy): domain Bacteria; phylum Patescibacteriota; class Gracilibacteria; order BD1-5; family UBA6164; genus JAACSU01. Next base: position 17,122 of record JAIUMN010000023.1, on the reverse strand, counting down.
CTCTTTCTTCGGAAGAAAAAGTTTTTTGATGATATTCTGGTTTTATATTGTATTTTTGAGTTTCAATCCATATCTGAAAAAATTCTCCATCTTCCTTTCATAGATTCATTTCTGAATGTTCTATCCCACTTCAAGCTGACATAGATTGTACTTCATCTGGAAGTATAGCTCCTTCATTTCAAAGTGAATCACGATGTGTAAGGGATCAAGAAAGTGGTATAGTTACTATTTCCATATTATCATGATGGTGCATGCCAAATCATGTCCCAGCTTTTACGATATCATTATTAAGGACACGCAAACTTCCAAAACCCATTTTCTCTGGGTTATAATAATTTCCAAAACTGAAGCTAAAGTTACTTTTGAGCCAGTCAAGTTCTGACTTCCCATGTTTATTTTCAGGAAATAGAATTATTTCTTTCATGATTTATATTTTTAGTATCATTTTTTCACTATCATAGCGAAATTTGTCGTTAGACGCATATGTATCATCTCCAGATCGATATCATATAGGAAGTATAACAACACTTGCAAGTCATAGTTCAGTAAGTCAGAGTATTTCATCATACTTTTCAGGAGAAAATCATTCCATGGGGCAAGAATCTATTTTAAGTTGAGCGAGCGATGAAAGTGCATTTCATAGAGCAATATACACTTGTTTTTCAGCCCAAGCTTTTGCATTATTTTCATCAAGATTAGAGATAAATCCGAGCATCATATTTTTATATCCTTCAAGGGAACTAGTATCAGCTCCTGTTTTTTGTATGATATCGTCTATATAGTCATTTACAAGTGTTGCGTCTATCTTTGTATTTCGACACAATACTATGAGATGACTCGCGTCTACTACTTGTGCCTGATTATATGAATGTTCTAGGAGTTTTGAGCGTATATCAGGATTTTCTACTACAACAAACTTCCATGGCTGGAGTCCAAAACTACTTGCGGTGAGTCGTAAGCTTTCTAGAAATATATTAAGGTCTTCTTTTGATACTTTTTTACTTGCATCAAACTTTTTTACTGCGTATCTCCACTTTAAGTCGTGTATAATTTTAGATTCTTGCATATTATTAAAATTTAAGAAATAATTGTATTTTTAGTATAGCTCGTTAGTATATTTTGCAAGTTCTTATTTATTCTTTTTCTTACTTTTCTTAATCAACTCTTACAAAATATGACACATAAAATACCTCAATCCATAAGCGCTTTGAAAAAACATATTCAAGCATGTATAAGAAATATCTTTTATGACAAAAGAAATATTTTTTTTCTTATTCTATATCTCCTTATGGTACTTTCGTCATGATATCTTATATATTTGATTCATGAAGAAAGGTCTCAGACACAGTATATACTAGATATTTTTACTACCCATGATTTCTATATAGAAAAAAATATTCTACAAGATTTAGATACAGAAGTTGAGGAAGAAAAAATACAAGATTTTGATTTTATTTTTGATGATTCCTATCAGAAGTATGTAGATCCTGAGGTTCCATTTATTGAAAAATCATATATTCCCTCTGACCTCAGAAGACTTTCTTGAGATTATATTTCTGATACCCGAGGTGATCTTCGTTTAAGGGGTACTGCTGCTCAGGCTTTTGAAAACCTCGCTCAAGACTTTTATAGAGACATGGGAGAAAAAGTTGTTGTAGTAAGTAGTTATAGAAGCTATGAGAGACAGGTGCAGATTAAAGCATGATGATGTCCCGATCACTTGTGTGCAAAGGCGTGATATTCAGAACATCAAAGTGGTCTTGCGATAGATGTGTGGTCTGCAAGTACAGAGGCATATTGGAAATCTTCTCCGAGGCTCATGAGATTTTATGAATGGTTTTATGAAAATGCTCACTTATATGGCTACCATAATAGTTATCAAAATGGTGTTGAAATCGATGGATATGCTATTGAACCATGGCATTGGAGATATCTTGGAGTAGAATTAGCTTCATATCTTCGAGAGCAAGAGATTACTTTTGCAGAATATTATTATAGTCTTTAATTACTTGTATCTCTTTTATCTATTTCTACTTCTTTTTCTATTTCATCTTCTACTTCTTTTTTCAGAAGGATTTCTGTAAGGAGATTCTTTTTCCTACGTTTTTCCTTCTCCTTTTTATACTTTTCGACAAATATAATACACGTTGGGAGTAATACAAAGAATACTATACCGACTCCTCCAGCTAATCCAATAATAACTAACATACTTGAGATATCCTGTTCAAGGATTTTTCAAGTATGTTCAATAATATCTTCAAAGTCAAGAAATGTATATTGATGTAGTATCATAAATATTATTTCACTTCTACAAGTTCCCCGATAACAAGAAGTCTATCTCTTGTAGTACCAACAGGCCAACATGTCATAAGAGTAATGAGTTTTTCGTCTTTATTTTGATTTCGTAGTACTGAGGTGTCTCCAGGCTTTACAACATCTTTTTCACGTATCTTATAAACGTATTTTTTCTGATCGTAATACACTATTACTTCATCGCCAACATTGAGTCTATCTAGAAGCGCAAAGACTTCATTATAATCACCAGGAAGCCATGGAAAGTTTGATGAATGCCCAAATATGAAGCTATTTCCTGCTTCTCCTGGGAGTGCAGATCCTGGGTAGCGAACTATTCCTCGCTCAAGCTCCTCCATAAATATATCGTGGAGGTCATTTACTGAGTCTACATTTCTTGTCCCAACCTCTACAAGAGGAATATTCTTTCCTATTTTTGGTATAACTACTCTGTTTTCATAGGGTGTAATTGCGATATCAAGATTAATATCTTCTCTACTTGCTTTTGCAAGGAGGCGAGTAGGACTATGACGTTCTTCAAGACTCAACTCTCTCGCTTCAGCACTTCGTGTAATAAATGAAAGATCAACATTATCCCCAGTTCCTCTTTCTTCTCTTACAACACTTGCTGCAGCAGATACTGATTCAATCATTGAGTGCTTATTTTCTTCCATTTGTTCAGCATTGATGTATGCGCTCAAGAGTTGATAGTATGCTTGATAGTTTACTCATACCATGAGTATTCAAAATATTAAAAGAGAAGTAAAGCTATATTGAGTCAAAAACTTAAGTGTTCCAAATACTTTTTTATATTTTGGTGTCACATCTAATATATCTCATCTTGTTTCTACTTCGAAATTTTCTCAAATTTCCTCAGTTATCTCTTTTATACTAAGTATATGAGAGGTGTCATCCAGAGTTTCTGAATGTGTATTCTCTATTTCTACAGCTTGAGTATTATTCATATCAAGCTCTGCAAGGATATCTACTTCTTTGTGCATATTGTATTTTTATTTGTATATTTATTTTGTACTTAAAGTGTAGCATATGTTTTTATGTCAGGCAAAATAAAATACTTGCTTTCAGTGTATATTTTCGTATGATACATCTAATATAAATAATACTCCCCAATGGCACGCGAATACGAAGTCAGTGCAGGAGGTATAGTGTATAGAAAAGTATTTTGAAAAACTGAAGTTCTTCTTCTGAAATGGATGAATTCTCGTGATAAAGAAGAACTCGTAATTCCGAAGTGAAAGATAGAAGTAGGAGAAGTTGCAAAAGATACAGCAGTCAGGGAAATAGCAGAAGAATCAGGACTTAAAGAAGAAGATCTTGAAATCATAAAGTTTGTTACAAAGCTCAACTATACTTATACAGCCTGATACCTCAAACATAATCCGCTTATAGATAAAGATGTCTATATATTTATCGTGAAATATCATGGAAAAGATGATCCTATTGTTCGCAGTGAAGAAAGATTTGTAGGGTATGAATGGGTAAATCTTGAAGAAATCCCAAAGCTATCTATGCGTTTTGACTTGGCAGGAATTGTCTACCGAAACAAACCATACTTCACATAAAAAATATTGATAAAATTGTCTTTCACTCTATACTAAGGCTATTATCTTTAATACACACTCTATGATAGAAATCAGCTATAAAAATCCACATACTATAACTATAAAAAATGCAGATAAAAAAGAAGTTACTCTTGACTTTGACGCATGAAAAATCTTTATGGATGATTATGAGGTAAGTTTTCCAGGAGAATATGAAAAATCAGGAAATCTTCTTGAGGTGAAAGAGTATACTGACTTACTATTTTATAAGTTTCTTATAGATGGAAAACATCTCTGTATCGTTCCATCAGACAGTTTTGAGCTTAAGGAGGAAATTATAGGATTTTTTTGAGATGTTGATGTTCTTATTATCAAGTGATCAAAAGAGTCTTTCAAAATATTTGAAAACATAGAAGCAAAAGTAGTGATTCCATATGGAGACATGAAAGATATCTTTCTTAACACTGCAGGACAACATCCTGAAGCCGTTACAACTTTTAAGGTAAAAGGTGAACTCGATGGTGATAGAACTGAATTTGTGAATTTAGAAGCCTAGGTCTCTGATATAAAATAAGTCTTCAAAATTTTGAAGACTTATTTTATATAATTTATACTAGGTATATCATTCAAATAAGAATCAATTAATCAGTTATCATATACTATATTAATACTGTGGTAAATTCAGTCTCTTCAAATTTCTCAAGGTCATCCTCAAAAAACAAACGGTAATTTTGATGATAATTTTAATGAATTACTCGCTAAAGGTTTTTTATAGAATAATAATCAAATCACATATGGTGATTCTTTTGGTGAAATTATTGGAGTCAGACTTACATTTCAAAAAAATGGATGATATATTATTATTCAATTATGATATCATATATCAAATATATTTTCAGACAAATCTCTTTTGTGTATATAATATCATTCAATGCAAATTTGGAATGCTTCTCAATATTTGAAAAATGGTATAAAAGATTTTTCTCAAATTATAAGATGTTGTTTTTTTATTGTTTTATCATTTAGTTCAATATGATTAAATAAATTTAGATATTTATTGTCTAAATAAAATCAAAGAAGAGGTCATCTTTTATCACCAACTCTGAGGTCTATTGATTTAATATATATTCATTTTCCTATACCCTTTTTATCAAATCAAGATAAAATATCTTTTCAAGAAATATGTACGTTTCAATCTATATGATGTGATAACTTTGGTTTACTTAGGTTAATTTTAAATGTTTTATCATCAGGATGAATTTGATTTTTATTTGAAAACTTAAAAACTATGTAATTATTTTCTTTTTTTCACCCAACATCAGATATAAAGTATCATCAATCTTTATGATATCAAATTACAAATAATTTGTATATCTTGCTATTTTCATTTATACATATCCGACAAGTATAATCTCTTACTTTTATTTCTTCCATTATTAAGATTTAATTATTTTCCCTTTCCAAGTTTAAACACTTCTTTTTGCCTCGTTGCACAGTAGGGGCATACTTCCCATGAGCTACGGATTTCGCGCTTACACTTGCGACAAGGATGTCTGAGGTTAGTGAGACAGTGAGGACAGATAATAAAGTCTTTCTCTATCTCCTTCTCACAATTATGACAGGTAAGTGGAGTATCTTCATGCATATCAACTATGGCGGTATTTTTTACCTCAACATACTCTTTGAGACTTTCTATATTTTCATCAACTTCTTCAAGAAACTGCTTATAGTTATTTTTCCATGGGCGAATGATAATATATATGAGGAGTCAGAAGGGCGGGGGAAGGATTTGGAAGAGCTGACAGATAAATATGTAAAATATATTTCCTGTACGTCTTTGGATATCCCGTCCCACCCAGAAAAAAAGCACTATCCAAAGTATGAGATAATATACTCATGCAAATATCAAGAGAAACTCTATAGTAGCTATTTCCCAAAATTGTGCGATGTAATATTCTAACATAGTTACGAAAGGTTAGTGTGCTTCCATTTTTCTATTGCTTCATGATTACCAGAAGTCAGAACTTCAGGAACTTTGAGTCCATGAAACTCTGCAGGACGTGTATATACAGGGTGTTCTTTCTTTCCTCAAAATACTTCACTAAAGCTTTCTTCCTCAAGTGAGAGAGGATTCCCAAGTACTCAGGGTATATGACGTATAACTGCATCGAGGAATACTTGAGCTGCTAGTTCTCAACCCGAGAGGATATAATTTCCTATAGAGAGCATCTCTATATTATAGAGTTCTATGATACGCTCATCTATCCCTTCATAGTGACCACACACAAGTATACACTCAGGACTCTGCTCTGCAAATCTTTCTATATATTTTTGCGATAGTATTTTTCCTCGAGGAGAAAAGTAGTAGGCAGGAAGTTTACTTCAGGTATTTTTAAAAATATATTCAATCGCCTCTGAAAGTGGTTCTGGGGAGAGGACTTGTCCGTGCATTCCAAATGCCTTATCATCTACTTGTTTGAATTTTTTCTTGGAGAAATCGTTTAATTTATATAACTCTATTTCAAAAAGTCACTTTTCCTGAGCTTTTCATATGATACTCGTAGCGAAAAAACTTGTAAATGCTTCAGGAAATATAGTTATGATATGGAACTTCATAGCTTCATTTTTTCAAGAATAATAGCAAGAATCTCATCAGGATTTTTATGGGTTCCATCTATATAGATATCAAATATTTCTTTCTTAGGAGGAAAAGTTATATGAGGATATATTTCCTGATATCTTACTTTAAGTTCCTGCTCTCTTCGAGTATTAAAAAATATAATATCTTCAAGTTTTCCTTGTTCTCTTTCTTGTATTCTTTTATATCTTTCAGCTTGTTCACAATCGAGGTATATCTTAAAACTATCTGGAATAAAGTTCCAAGCAAGCCTACTTTCAAATATAAAATTATCATTATTTTCTCAGTATATCTTTACTTCATCATCAAGTTTAATATCAAAGTTTAGATCTTTTTTTGCGATAGTATTTTCAAACTCATATAAATCCATACCTGCATTTTTAGCATATTCTCGAAATATATTTCCTGTAGACATAAAAGTATAATCAAGCTTTTCACAAAGCATTTTTGCAATAGTTGTTGTTCCGCTTCCTGCGAGTCAAAAAAGTGTTATTTTCATAATATTGTGAAGAAATAATTGTTGGAGAGTATAGTAAAAAATATAAAAAAAGGAAGCTTTAGAGTGATTTTCCCACCACATATCCCTCACTCCAAGCTGATTGTAGATTAAAACCTCCAGTTTTTCCAGTGATATCTATAACTTCTCCGATAAAGTAGAGATTTGGTATAAGTTTTGATTGAAAGTTTTTATCAAGTTCATCGATGAGCACTCCTCATCCGGTGACTTTTGCTTCAGACCAACCCCGCAAGTCGTTGATATGAAGAGTAATTTCCATATTATCTGGACTGAGAGTAAAAAACTTTTCGAGTTTTTTCGTGAGAGAATGCTCTAAAAATCTCAGCTTGATCGTGATATTATCTTTGATATATCAGGCTTCTTCTTGAGAACTGATTCACTTTGCTCGGAGATAGGCACCAAGTTTTACTACGGCGTTATATATCATAGGTCCTGTAACTCAGAAGTGTGTGAAGAGAAACGAGCCATCTCATTCAGAGTAGATAAGGGTTTCTCCGTCATATAATGATATATCTAAAAATACCGTACTCCCTTTGAGTTCACTTAAGTCCTCTTTGGTGACCATTCCACAGAGTCACTTAAAGGGGTCATTCAGACTATGTCCAAATTTTTGTGCTATTTTATACCCCCAACCATCAGTCCCCACACTGGCAAAGCTTTTTCCTCATGAGGAAACTACAACTTTTCGAGCAAGGAAAGTTTTTCATTCTAATTGTTCTCACGCAACACCTCTATCCAACTTTCCCCTGCTAGGGGAAAGAGCGAGCTCCAAATTGGAGTTTCATCTCTCCTGTCAGGAGAGAATTGAGAGAGGTGTCTCGTGAAGATTTTCTTCATTTTTTACTTTCACCTCAAACACTCCATTATCTCGCAAAACGATATCTTCCGCAGGTGAGTTATAAAAAATATCTGTATTATTTTTTTCCAGTTCTTGTTTTAATATATCTACTAGTTCAGTTGCTCTTCCGGAATGAAGGATTATTCTTCCTCTATCTTCTATATGTGTTCTGACTCCTCGAGACTCAAGCCAGTCTATCATATCATAGTTGGAAAAACGCTTAAAAAGACTATGAAGTGCTTTTGTGTTTTTTCCAAAATAGTCTCGTTCCGCTTCGATATCTATATTACTCACATTACAGCGTTCTCATCCTGACATGAGAACTTTAGTTCCAAGCTTTTTACTTTTTTCTATGAGACAAATACTCATATTTTTTGGTGCGTGAATAGCTGTAAACATCCCAGCAGCTCCAGCTCCAATAACGAGGAGATCATATATTTTTTCTGACATTTTTCTATTATAAGTTTTCAGAAGTATATATATTTTTTATCTGATACAAAAAAATACTGAGAAAACTCAGTATTTTAGGAGACTTATATCGGAGCATCCCATCTCCAAGTCCCAAACTCCATTATGCCACGTGGAGGTACTTCTTCTCATATCACAATACATGGATCAAATATAAGCCCAGCGCATTCTCATCATCTTATACTTGCTCCTTGAATTTGTCTTTGTCGCTCTCTTCAAACAAGTGAGTTACTGTATGAAGGACTACGCCGACGTTCTCTTTCAAGTTCTTGCTTGATTTCTTCGTCATTTTTTTGAAGAGAGTAGGTTTCTCTTTCTCATACTATTACAGCTATAAAATCTCTTTGCAGAGTACTTTGTAGTACTATTTGATCTCTATTATTTTTATAGATCTCACTTTGGTTTCCAAATATTTCTTCAAGAGAAAATATAATAGTTTCATCGTTTTCTGTGATTATATTCCGCTCAAAAACTTCTTCTATATACTCTTCAAACGTTTGAACTTCGTTTTGATTTCATACACTTATATCTTCTTGTGAGCATTGAGAGATCACAAAAAGAAATATAATAATAACACTGATAAGTACGATAAAACGAAGCATAACTATATATGAATAATATAGTATAATAATACTATTATATATACAATGTCAAGACATTTTTTAGAAGAGATGTATTATTTTTATAAAGCTCTGATATACTTGACCCCAGTTACCTAAAAACATTTTATCATGAAAACAGTATTACTTTCTTTTCTTTATAGATTTCTTGCATTTTGTGCTCGTATATATATTAGGAGACATTCTATATATATTATCGCGATAACAGGGAGTGTAGGAAAGACGAGTTGCCGTTTAATTATAAGTGAAGTATTGAAACAAGTTCAGGAATCAATACCTTGAGAAGATACTGAAACTAAAGAGATATTTAGGATATATACTTCTCCAGAAAATTATAACTCTGAACTCGGACTTGTTTTTTCAGTATTTGGAGTAGAGAAATATCATCCAAGTTTTGTAAATCTCTTCAAACTTTCAGTAAAAATATTTTTTCAAGCTCTTTTTGGGAAGAAAAATACTGATATTCTTATTGCTGAGTATGGAATAGATGCGCCCAGAGATATGGATAAACTTCTGAGAGTAGCAGTCCCAGATATCACGGTACTTACAAAGCTTGACGCAGTTCACTCTGGAAATTTTCCATGAGGAGTCAGGGAATACTGGGCAGAGAAGTGGAAACTTCTTTTAAAAACTCCATGAAAAGTATATGTAAATCTCCAAGATAGTTATTCTCAAGAACAATACTATCTCCTCTCAGACTATATAGAAATAGGTGATGAAACTGAAAAAAACTTCGACCTTATAAAGGATGATGAATATACTGTAAAAATGAAATTTTACTACAAGTGAAAAAATATTTCACTTAATCTGATTGGTGAAGATAATATGGTGTATACTAAACTCTGACTCGATATCGCAACAGATTTATGATTTGAGCTTACTGAGAAATGATATGATTTTAATTTCAAGCTTCAAGCTTGAAGATTCTCATTTTTTAAAAAATGAGAATCTATCTATATAGACTCTAGTTATAATGCTGCACCTGAGAGTGTAAAGCTTGCTCTCAAAAACACCTTTTTGCTTCAGAAAAAGATATTTTCAGACTATAAAATTATTACAGTACTTTGAGATATGCGCGAACTCGGGGATATATCGGAAGAAGCTCATAGAGATATTGCAGAACACCTCTATAAAACTGACGCTATATATACTGTTTGACCTTTGATGTACGAATACCTTATTCCAGAACTAAAAAATATAAAATATAAATGAAGTATTACAAGTTCTCTTTCTGCTCGTGATATCGGGAAAAAGCTCAAAAAGTACTTAAAAAATAATAATACTGAGAAGTATCTCATACTTTTTAAGGGTTCACAAAATACTATTTACACTGAAGAAGCTCTTGCAGAACTTCTTATAAAATCAGAATACAAGAAACTTCCAAGGCAATCAAAAGCATGGAAAGCGAAAAAAGAAGAGTTTTTTAGAGAAGTATAATTATCTATATATCTTAAAGTTCCCAAACTGTACAAATTTCTCTTCATGTTTCTTTTGTTTTTTAAATTTCGTACCGCTTATAAAAAGTATTACTCAGAGTGCTACAAAAAATCATCATAGCAAGTAAGAAAGGAGCTCAGGAAATATAAAAAGAAGAATTCCGAAGAGTGTAAGGATGATTCAAGCTTGTTTCATGGTATGATATTTAAAAAATATTAAGAGATATTATACTTCTTCTATCTGTGCTCAAAGTCCTTGAAGTTTTCCAAGGAAATTATCATATCAACGATGTATCCAGTAGATATTCTCTATTCTCGTTTCACCTTCTGCAATAAGTCACGCAATTACCATAGCTGCTCAACTACGCAGATCCCAACTATTTACCGTTCCTCAGATAAGTTTATTTGAACCTTCTATCTTTGCTTCATGAAGATTAATAATTCGTGGAGAACAATTTAATCTTTCATATTCAATAAGCCAATTAAGTCTTCCCTCATAGAGTATCTCATGTATACGAGAAGTTCCTTCACATTGAGTCATAAGGACAGTAAAAAGTGGCATCAAGTCAGTAGGAAATCAAGGAAATATATTAGTTTGTATATCTACTGCTTTCAGTGTTTTTGCTCTATATACGCGGAGTGTATCATTTCAGAGATTTACAGTTTGTACTCAAGCTTCATGAAGTTTATATAAAAAAGCTCATAAATCCTCTATACGCGCTTTGTGGATATCTATATATTCTTTTGCACAAAGTGCTGCAATAATCGCAAAAGTTCCAGATTGGAGATAGTCAGAAATAACTTCGCATTCAAGCTCTGTTTGTAATTCCTGAGTTCCATGAACGATGATAGTATGATCATAGCGAATATCTATATCTATCCCAGCTTTCCGAAGAAAATCTATAAGATTAAAGATATGGGGTGCAAAAGCCGAGAGTTCTATGCGAGTGATTCAGTCGCGAGTTGCTGCTCACATTATGAGATTTGCTGTTGCAGTAACTGCAAAGTAAGCAGTAATAGTAACATCTTCACTTTTTCACTTTCCTGAAAATATGAGTTCCTGAGATGATTCTTGCATTTTATATCCCATTGCAATATATCCATTTATATGCTCATCTATTGGTCGTTTTCCTATTTTATCTCAAGTTGGAAAGGGGAGTTTTGCTTCACCAAAACGTGAGAGCAGTCATGCCATAAAGTAAATACCTGCTCGAGTCCGAGATATTTTTGATGTATCGATATTTTTAAGTGATATATTGCGTGTATCAAGGTGGAGTGTATTATTCGTGAAGTTATATGCTGCACCAAGACTTTTGTAAAAGTGTAAAAAATCATGAGTATCAGCGATATCAGGAACATTATGAAGTATAACATTTCATTTTATCAGGAGTGCTGCTGCGATAAGAGGGAGTCAAGCATTTTTACTTCCTCATATAATTACTGAACCTTTCAGGTCTCGAGATTGTTTTATATGATACATTTGATTATTATTTGGAAAATATGTGCTTGTAAGTATATGAAATCTCTTAAAATAAAAAAATATTTTTTAACATAAAGGGTTGAGAAAACTTTGACAAGCGGACGCGAAGGAATATTATTTGTCGCAACACAATAACCTTTACTCCTTACAACTATAAGCTATGTTAGAAAGTGATATACGAATCATCGAGGGGAGTGTAGAAACGCATACAAAAGCTCAAAAAGTATCTCTTGATTCAGGATGAGAACTCTTTTACCTTTACTCAACTTCTGATGGAACTTTTTCTGATTTATTCCATAATAAACTTCTTGATACTTTTCTTGATAAAATAACGACTAAAAATACATATAAAGATTTTTCAAGATGACTTGAGTCACTCAATGCATTTCTTACTGGTTGGTCTCAAGATGATTCCCTGAGTCTTCATGCACTTATAGGTCTGTTTGATGGAAAAAGCTTTTATTTTTCTACTGTGTGAAACGCCTCAGCGCTTCTATGAAATGTACGAGGCAATATAGTTGAGATAAGTGATAAGGACGATACCCCAAAAAATTTCCACTTTATATCGAGTGGTGATATAGGTCAAGGTGAAACACTTATACTTTCAAATATACGACTTCTTGATGTACTTTCAAAGGATGATATAGAGGATGGACTTTGAACAAAATACATACAAAGTTCATGAGAAAATATTGAACATATTGTTCATCTTGAAAAGATAGAAAAGAGTGTTGCTTGTATATCACTTCGTGTATGAATGATATCACAAGAATCAAAAGACTCTTATATTCTCCAGTATGCTTCTTACTTTTTTTATAAAACTTTTGATAATAGTGTAACAAAGAAAATACTATGATACCTGTACCATGTTCGAGATGGTATCCTCAAAAAACAAAAACATACTGTACAGATTATATTTTGACTTGGAATGATTCTTTCCATTTTTGTACTCTATCTTTTCATTTCATCACTCTTTTCTTTAGCATCAAAAACCCAAGATGTTTCTTCTCTTCAAGATACACTCTTTGAAGCAAGAGAATTTCTTGATAGTGCGAGTCAAAATATAAATAATATCGATGCATATGAAATGTATATGTCAGAAACAGAAGTAAGAGTTGAAGAACTAGAAGCTAAAAATGTTTTTGCGGAAGATGTAGATATGCTTCGCCGTGATATGATTATTCTTGAGGGGCAAGTAAATGGAGTTCAGGCATTTGATCCAAGTTGAGAATTACTATACCATGTTTTTTCTGAGGAGAGAGAAGTGATAAAGCTTTTAAGAACTGATTCAGGAAGGATTTATGCTGTACACGACAGGAGTATTTCTTGACCAATCGTGCGTGGTGAAACAGCGGAAAACTTTGTGTATAATGCCCTCAGCTCAAGTGATAGTTTTATTGATGCAACAAATGTGTGAAATGAAATTATCATACAGACTCAAGAAGGGAAAGTCGTATCATTTTGAACAAATAATCGTTTCAATGTGGTAAATGTAACTGGACAAGATACATGGTTTCGATCATCTCTTATACGCAGCTTTAACCAAAATATATATACTCTCTCTGAAAATAGACGACAACTCTATATGCACCGTAGATCATGAACAAATTATCTAGAGGGAACACCGTATCTTAACGAAGATGATGTAGCAACTCTCTGAGGTATACGTTCTCTTGGAATTGATGGAGGTATCTATATACTTCAAGATGATGGAATGTTTCTTAAACTTTTTAGAAGCCCAAGTTATAGGATTGAGAGTCTCACACTCAATAGACTCCCAAGAAACTATATCCCTCTTGTGACTGATCCAGATCTTAAGGTAGATATGTCTGCAAGTGCATCATATCGCCATGTATATGTACTCGTATGAAATCGTGTATTTGTATTTGAACCAAACTCTAATAGGCCAGCTGATACCAAATCCCTACGCTTTATGGGGCAAATAGAATCTCGATCGAGTGATATAGAGGCTTTTCATGTAGTGAGTGATGGAGATGTATTTTTCGCTGATAGAAGATGAATATATAGAGTACGTTTTGATATAGAAGACTTCGGGGTAGTTATTCGCTAATTTTAAGATAAGATATATAAAAATAATAGCTTCCATTTTTGGAAGCTATTATTATAAAGACTTTTAGATACTAAGTCCGAAAGCTATGTTTTTCTATAAACTCGTCTACTTCAGCTTGAAGTTCAGGTGCGATGATTTCATTTGAAGAGACATAGTTTACGTCTTCGTCTTCGTCAAATGCCTCTAACATCTTAGTAAGTTTCAGGACTTTTTCGTTTTCCGTGAGTTCTATTTCAGTCGTTGGAATATAGTCTATCTTAGACTCGTGAAGCTCCAGAGCTTTTTTTTCTAAAAAAAGTACTGTATTATGAAAGTTTTCTACACTTGTAGTGATTTTAATATATCAAAGCTCAAGTCAAACATCTTCTACATCAGTTTCTAAAGCAAGAAGTTCTATGTCATCGTAGTTATATTTTTCAGCATCGAGAAATATAACTCATTTTTTTTCAAACATCCACGAAACACTTCCACTTTCACCAAGGTTTCCTCCGTACTTGGAAAATATATGACGTATATTAGCAACTGTCCTATTTTTGTTATCAGTGAGACAGTTGACGAGGAGTGCTACTCAACCAGCAGCATATCACTCATAGATAATTTCTTGTATTTGTTCTGCACTTGCATCTTCACCCGTTCACTTCTTAATTGACCGAGTGATATTATCATTTGGGACTCATGCTTTTTTTGCGTCGTATATAGCACTTGCAAGTGTAGGATTATCATCGGGATTTCCTCATTTTTGTGCTGCAAGAGTGATAAGTTTTGCGTGGAGAGAAAATACCTTTCCTTTCGCGTTATTTACCGCTTCTTTACGAGCTTGTACTACAGGTCATCTTCACATATTTTAATTGTAAATAAGTAAATATAATCACGACTTAGTATATTTTTTTCTTCTCTTTGTAAAGCCTTTTGTAATAATTTCTAATATATATTATCCATAAAGAGTGAAAAAAGTAGAAAAAACTTTTGCACTATCCTCTTTTTTCTATACAATCTTCTCGCTATTTTTAGGTAATTATTTCATATCTCAAAAACATTATGTCATCATATGCAATCACAGCTGAAGTAAGAGCAAAAGGAGAAAAGTTATCAAGTCTTAGACAAGGACGAAGAGTTCCTGCAGTTATTTATGGAAGACAACAAGAGCCGATTAGTATATCTCTCGACGCTTCAGATATACTCAGACTTCATAGAAACGCTGGAAAGAGTAATATCATTGATGTTACTGTATGAAAGAAAAAACTAGAAGTTCTTATTCATCAAGTTCAATTTGATCCAGTTCTTTGAAGTATCAATCATGTTGATTTTTACGCGATAATTAGATGAGAAGCACTTCATGCTGAAATCTCTCTTAACTTTGTAGGAGAAGCTCCAGCTAAAAAAGAATGAGCTATCGTAGACGAAATACTCAGTGCAATAAAAGTAAAATGTCGTCCAAGAGATCTTGTGGATCACTTTGATGTTGATCTTTCTATACTCAAAGAAGAAGGTGATGCTATACGTATCTCTGATCTTTGAATAGATGCAAGTAAGTATGAGATAGAAGGACATAATGATGACGATGTAGTTGCTTCAGCATACCTTCCAAGAGCAGTAGTTGCATCATCTGATGAGGATGAGGAAGAAACTACCGAGGAAACTACAGAACCAGCAGAGGAAAAATAAATACTTCACTTAAAAAAGCTCACACTTGTGTGAGCTTTTTTAGATACGAAAAATAATGAGGAGAAAATATATATTTTTATTTCTGATTTCCGTATTTTTTTATATACTAAAAGCGATTTAATTTTTATATTTGGACCTGTGAAGGATTATGTAGGGGAAGCACTCGACTTCCTCAAGGATATGGTGATTATTGTGGTGATAGTACTCGTGATACGAACTTTTTTTGTGATGCCCTTTCAGATAAACGGTCAGTCGATGTATGACTCTTATTTCGATAAAGAGTTTATACTCGTAGATAGACTTTCTTATAGAAATATCCCACTTTTTTGATCTCTTAAAGATATCGAAAGATGAGATGTTGTAGTATTTGACCCGATGCTATGATGAGGAGTAAAGTATTTTATAAAGCGAGTTGTGTGACTTCCAGGAGAGCAAATAAAGATAGAGTGAGGAAAAGTATTTATCAAAGAGGTGTGAGCAGAAGAGTTTTATGAGCTTGAGGAAAGCTATCTTATGGAGCAAAATATGGGAAATACTTTTATACGTAGTGAAGATGGTACAGTTACATATGATATACCAGAAAATAGATATATCGTCCTTTGAGATAACCGTATGTACTCGACCGATAGTCGTAATTGCTTTCAAAGCTGTGCTACTGGAACTCCATTTATGAACGAATCTCAAGTTGTAGGGAAGATATTTATGACTCTTGGATATTTTAATTTCCGATCATTTTCTTTCGAACACCCAGTTCTTGGTATCTCGACGACCCCAAGGTTTTTTTCCTCACCTTCTCATCATAGTTTCTAATGGACGCATTTTTTTATATAGATAAACCGAGCGGATGCACGAGTTTTGACGTGCTTCGAGATATGCGCAGAAAGCTCGGTATAAAAAAGTTTGGTCATACGGGTACTCTTGACCCACTTGCAACTGGCGGACTTCTTGTTGCAAGCTGAAACTATACCAAACTTCTTTCCTATCTTCATGCTGACAGAAAAACTTACACTGCAGATATTATGCTTGATGGCACGAGTCCATCTCTCGATAGAGATACAGAGATAGACTTTATTTCCGAGGAACTGCAGAAGCAAGCTCGAAATAATATCTCTCTGCAAGATATACAAAAACTTCTTAAGGAGTCATTTCATGGAGAGATAGAGCAAGTACCTCCAAGCTATAGCGCTCTCAAGATAAACGGAAAAAAGGCTCTTGATAGAGTACTTGCAGGAGAGGAGGTTCAACTTGAGAAACGCAGAGCTACTATTTATTCCTGTGACACCATAGAGTATAGTTATCCACTCCTGAGGCTTCATTTACGCGTGAGTGCTGGAACTTATATCAGAAGTATCGCGCGTGACCTCTGAGAGCTTCTCTGACTCTGAGCTTATATCTCTGAGCTGAGACGCACAAAAGTAGGGGACTTAGATATATCACTTGCTACCTTACTTGATGAAGTGACTCCACAGACAACTCTTTCCCCTGAGCTTCTTTTTTGAGACTATTGCAAACTTATGAACGATGAAGAGATATAT
>JAIUMN010000022.1 GCA_022565555.1 Candidatus Altimarinota bacterium | reverse complement strand
CATGAGAAAATACAGAACTTAATATAGAAGTAAGCGCACAAAAAATAACTTTTCAAGATAATTGAGTATGAATCAATAAGAAAGAGCTTCCATATCTTTTTGAAAAGTTTTACCAATGAAAAAAAGAAAAAACATGAAATGCTGAAAATAGATGAATATGAGTAGGGCTTTCAATGGTAAAAAAGATATGTGATTTACATGATTGGAAAGCTCGAATCATATCAGATATTCATAAAGGTTTTATCCTTGAGGTATATTTTGATATCGAGAGCTTCACTTAATATTCACCTTAGAGCCTTGCTTCTTCTCAATTGTTCTTATAATATTTATAATTAAAGAGTTCTCTTCATATTGGAGTTAAAGCCTACAATTTCTTTATTTATATGAGAACTCTTTAATTAAGACTATTAACCTTAAATATTTCGCATTGTATAAAATCCTTAAAATATCTTTAATCCTCTTGTTGATATCTATATGACATATTCAAGTGTCATGAAATACTCATCCAAAAGTTGCAACTTTGGAAAATATTAGTATAGAAATACATCAATTACGAACACAAAAAGAAACCCTTGAACATACTTGGGAACAGTTTCGTAATGAAAATGGAACTATTACACAATATATTAAATCATGACTCAATCAAGAAGAGCGTAATACTCTTTCAGAGATTCTTCAAGAATATTTAACAAACATCCGAATAAGTGGTCCAACTTTAGAGAAACGAAGAGCCTTTTTTTCAAGTATTGAAGTTTTTATTTCTGAAGAAAAAAAAGAATCTTTTGAGGTGTATAAAAATACAGGTTTTGATTTTGAAACTGAAAGAACCCAACTCAAAAAGCAAATAGAAGAAAAGCAATTAGAAAAAGATAACAGAACTGATATACTCAGAACGCATATAGCAGATAATGCCTTAGAGCGAAGAAGTCGTATACAAAGTAGAGTCGAACCTCTTTTACGTGAACGACTTGATGTTTTTATATCTAATCCCTGATTTCAAACTCTTTCAGCAGAAAGAAAACAACTTGTTTTTTGACGTATACTTTCAAAAATACAGGCACAACAATCTCTTCTGGAAAGATCTGAACTACAAACTACCGTAGTTCTAGATCGTATAGAGACATATAAAGTAATTGAATCTATTATGCAAGAGTATATTAAGTCCTGGAATTAACTTACCTCATTCATAAAACTAAAAGGAGAAAATATATTTTCTCCTTTTAGTTTCTTATAATCTTTTATTACCTTAGTTTTTCTTGTATCCAATTACTAAGATCTGATATTGCGATTATTTCTTGTGATGCATCATCTCTATGCCTTACAGTAACTTTTCCTGCATCGAAGTTTTCAGAGTCTATAGTGATACAAAATGGAGTACCAATTTCATCAAAGCGAGCATATCTCTTCCCCACACTTCATACTTCATCATATTCACACACTATATCGTCAGATAGCATTGTAAATATTTCTTTTGCCTGTAATCAAAGTTTTTTTACTATCGGGAGTATTCACACTTTTATAGGAGCAACTTTAGGATCCAGCTTAAGATATATTCTTTTTTCTTCTCATTCTCACTCTACCTTATAAGCATCTACAAGAGTAGTTAAGAACAATCTCGTAAGTCATACTGATGGCTCAATCACGTATGGGATATATTTTTTATTATTTACAGGGTCAAAGTAACTTAGGTCTTGCTTTGACTCAGACATATGTGCCTTAAGATCAAAGTCTGTTCTATCTGCTATTCCCCAGAGTTCTCACCAACCAAAAGGATAACGAAATTCTATATCAGTTGTAGCATTTGAGTAATGAGAAAGTTCATCACTATCATGGTCACGCATACGAAGTGAATCAGCTTTAATAGCAAGAGTGTCTGTAAGAAATTTCCAACATGCTTCTTTCCACTCACTATGAGCCTCTAAATCTTTACCAGGCTCTACAAAGTACTCTATCTCCATCTGTTCAAACTCTCGAGTACGAAATATAAAGTTTCCGGGAGTGATTTCATTACGAAATGCTTTTCACACTTGTGCTACTCCAAAAGGAATTTTTCGACGACTCGTCCTGAGTATATTTGCAAAGTTTACAAATATTCCTTGAGCTGTTTCAGGACGTAAATATACTGTTGCTCCAGAGTCATCTGTAACTCCTTGTTTTGTTTGAAACATTAGATTAAACTTCTTCGCGTCAGTCCAATCTCATGACTCTCATGTATTAGGGTTTTTTACTCCTTCTCGTCGCATCACTTCCGTTTGCTTCTCAAGAGACCAAGATTCAGGAATAAGATTTTGTACTCAATATCTATCTTTAAGGGACTCTCATTTATCCTCCATAGATTCTATTAAATCCTCAAGTAACTTGTCAGCACGAAAGCGTTCTTTAGTATTTTTATCATCAATGAGCGGATCAGAAAATCCTCCGACATGTCATGAAGCCACCCAGACTTGTGAGTTCATAAGTATTCCAGCATCAAGCTGAACCATATCTGTACGCTTTTGTACAAACTCTTTAAGCCATAGTTTACGAATATTATCTTTCATGATACTTCAATATGGTCCGTAATCCCAAGTGTTTGCCAGTCCTCCATATATCTCGCTTCCAGGATATACAAATCCTCTATTTTTCGCAAGATTCACGATATGTTCCATAGTTATTTTTGTCATAGCTGTATTATAGTGAATAAAAATATTTTTTAATTGCAGTAATCATGAGTCTTCGACGTTGTTCTAAAAACTCATAGTATGAAAGATTATAAAAATCTTCAGGTATTTCATTGTCTTTGAGTCATTTTTTTACTTTTTCAACTCAATAAATATTTAAAAATTGATCATAATATATATCAGGTGAAGCATCACCAATTTTGATATTATCGTGAAAATTTAAATAGACATAATTCGCAACTTGATTCACCTCTCAAATATCAGTAATTGCAAGATTGGTTTTTAAATAATTTTTAGGGAAAATATGATGAATATCAAGATATTTCTTTTTAATCCCTGAGAATTTATCATCTAACAAATCTGATAAAAAAACGTCTGAAAAAAGAACTCTATGATTCTCTCTTAGTTTTGAAGCAAGATAAACAAGGTAAACATTATTTCATGTTGATGATGAAATAATGTCGTTTAAAATTCAAGTTTCCCAAAAATCATTTCCTAAATCACGTTCTATTTGTTTTTCAATATAACTAATAAAGTCATCTCCAGATTGTAGATTCTCAATAATTTTAAGTTCTTTTTCAAGTGTAGTTTCAGTTGAAGAGCTATACTTAGAAGATAAAACAAGATAAACATAATATTTTCAGATATATTTTTCTAAGTGATAAAACTCAAGTCAGAACTTATATTTTCAAATTAAAAAAAATAAATATGAAAAGAGGATATTATTGCTTGCATTTATAGTTTTGGAATTTTTGAATCAAAGTCATATAAGTATTTTAAAAAAAGTATTCCAATCAGTTTCATTCAAAACGATAGGGAGATTCTTCTGTAATTTTTCAAGTCTTCCTAATCTTAATTTTTCATCAAATGACCTAGTAGATGTATCTCTTCATTTTAATAGATTATATATATCTTCAAGCCTTCATTTAAAAAATGTAAAAGACACAAGTATTTTAATAATATCTCAAGGCGATATAATAAGAAGATGTTCGAATTTATTTTTTGTATTATCTTTATTACGCGCAAAATCTTCTATCGATTTTCTTCATTCTTCCCAGTAAACCGATAATAGAGTAAGGATAAAATCAAGCTGATTGAGTTTTTTTCACCTACTATTTATTCTTACAAATATTTCTGATACTTGATCAATATTAATTGTATCTAAAATTTCAAGAGCTGAAAAGCTTATATTTTTTATGTCATATAATTTCTGTATTCTTTTTGGGATTTCTTTTTTATCATTCTCAGATTGAAATGTATTTTTATTAATATAATCTGTAATAATATCAAAGATGCTACCACTCCAAAGTATGGAGATATCAGAAATCCATTCATTAGATTTTTCATAAGCAGGTGAAGAGACTTCGATTTTTTCGGTTTTTGGATTAAATGCAAGCTTGATACACTTAAAGTTGTAGTAATTATCAAGCACTTCCTCTCATTTAATTACAGCATACAAAGATGTTAAACGTTGTTGCCCATCAATTATTACTTTATCAGGTATTTTATTAGTACCTCACCTTCAAATTAAATGACTTTCGGATTCACTCTTTGTTTTCCAAAAAAGAAAAAATCAAACTGGGTATCAATTATAGAGGCTATCAAATAATTCCCTTACTTGTCTATTTTTCCATACAAAAGGTCTTTGTAAATCAGGAACTCAGATACTTCAAGTTTGTATAAAAGATAAGAGATTTTCTATATTGTATTCCGTAGTGGTATATATTTTACTCATATTGATATTTTATAGATTTATTATTTATGGCTTTCTTGATACTTAGCAATATACTGTTTCTTGAGAAAATCAACAGAAAGCGTCGAGAGAAAAAATCAAAAAGTTGGTACAAGTGCAGAAACATAGGGTTTCTCAACTCATATAAAATTCATAAAGAAAAGCATAAAGAGATAGGTAATAATTACTATAAGAGACTTTCTTTGCCAGCTTGTTTCCCAAGCTTTTTCTGCCTCTACTCGCTTATTGCGAGTATGTAGTTCAGCTATATCCTTTAAAATATTTTCCATATAGAAACTAAAAAAATAAAAATCCCCAAAGACATATACATATGTCTTTGGGGTCTAGAGTATAGACGGTTCCACCCAAAAGTTTTACTTTTATCTTGCAATATAGCTTCTACTCTCTGTGTTCCCATAACAGATTTCATACAAAACATAACTTGCAAGAACTGAGTCTATAGTATAGATATAGGTCTATTTGTCAAAAATAAATGCTCGATACACATCATAGATATCAAAAATCGCTTGCTTTTCAACATACTCTCAAGCTGTATGGATATTTTCAGTGTCAGGTCTGTGAAGAATAACAGGAACTCACTTTTCAGCAAAGTATCTTCCATCACTTGCACCGTGCTCTCGCGTGAAATTAATCGCGTGAAGTCAGGTAATGTTTCTTGCTATACCTAAATATTTTTGTAAAATCTGGGTTTCTTCGGGAGTATATACTAATCATCATTGTTGAATAGAAGTGATAGTTCCGCTGTATTTTGTAATTATTGATTCCAAGCTTTTAAGAAATTGTTCAGTATCCTCATATGTTTCGGTGAGACGGATGTTAAAGTGAGCATTTACAGAATCAGGAATTACATTTGTAGCAACTCCTCAAGAAATCATAGTAAGTTCAACCGTACTTCCCCAGTATTCATTTTGTAAGGTAAGTTTATCACTTTCTTCAAAGGTGTTTTTGAGTTCTCTGTAGAGTTGCATCGTTTTTTCTATTGCGTTATCTCCAAGCCATGGGCGACTTGAGTGGGCTGCTTTTCAAGTGATTTCTACATCTATATCTACTATCCCCTTTTCTGCAATAGTTATTTCCAGTACAGATCCACTATCAGGTATAAGTATGCAGTCACGAGCGATATATCAAAACTCAACAAGCTTCTTTACTCCATCCTCTCATCATAGTTCTTCGTCACTTGTAATCATAAGAGAAACTCTTTTATCTTGATAGTTTTTCTCAAGTATCTCTTTCATCAACACCATCATAAGAGCAACTCAGGACTTCATATCTCCACTTCCACGAGCAAATATCTTTCCATCTTTTTCATATGGTTCAAATTGTCAGTCTTCACTTGGAGGCACAACATCAAGATGTCCATTAAGGATGATATCAGCTTCAAAACCCTCAAAGTTTTGTATCACGATACTTGGTTTATCATTAAAATTATATCTTTTTATGATAGCATTCGTATTACTACTAAAGTATCACTCTACGCAGCTTATAATTCTCTCGAGCTCTGGAATATCTGAACTGACAGAAGGTATTTTCAAAAGAGTATCAAGGAGTGTAAGGATATTTTTATGTTGCATAAAATTTAATTATGTTTTAAAGCTTTTACTACACTCAGTATATTGAGGGCTCTTAATTTTACAAGCGAGACATCAACAAGAAATACACTTTCACTATTTATCTTTCATATAATTACTGCATTTTTTGGGAACTTAAGACCAACTCTATTTTGAAGTAAATATGAATCTGTCGCGAGTGCTAAATCTGTACTATCTCAATTTTTTCTTCTGATAAGCATCAATCCAGAGTCATGAGGAGAAATTTCCCCATCAAATCATTTAGAGAATAAAAATTTATTCACAAGTGAATTTGTAAACTCAATTGTTCATGCACAGTTTGACAAGGTTGGATTATCGCTGATATCTATATTTCAAGTAGAGATAGAGTCAAACATAATATATTTTTTAAGATGTAAAAAAACTCTCTTCTATTTTCTGAAGAGAGTTTATGGTTTGGTTATGAATATTACACAACAAAAAACACCTTCAGAAAAGACTTTTGAAGGACGAGAATTAGTGCTGTAAATACTGTTTGCATAATGTTCTATTATAGTATAATGAACAATAAATTTATATCCGTTGTGCTAATTTTGTCAAACTTTTTTTAAAAAAATTACCAATTATAAAAATCATCTCCATATGTTCTTGCGAGTACTTGAAATACCCATCATCTCGTTGACACTATATTATAGTCTGAATATTTTTCATCAAGATATCATAGATATACTGCCGTAGAAATATAATCTTGTTGCCAAAACTGTGTATTATAACGTTTTTTTATATCTCTTGCTTGAAGGATAAGTTTTAAAGTTTCTGTTTGAGTTATAGTATCATCAGGACGAAATAACTCATTACGCTCTATAAATCACCTTGTGAGTGCTGCTTCGATATAGGAGCATCCCCAATCATTCTCAACATCAGAAAAACTATTTCTACAAGAAGTATATGGGAGATTAGCAACTTGTCATATGACTTTCATCACTTCTTTTCGAGTAATAGTATCACTGAGTCGATATTCAATCGGGTTAAGGTTTTTACGTTCTATAATAG
The DNA here is from genome assembly GCA_022565555.1 of Candidatus Altimarinota bacterium. Taxonomy (GTDB): domain Bacteria; phylum Patescibacteriota; class Gracilibacteria; order BD1-5; family UBA6164; genus JAACSU01. The sequence goes on along the minus strand of JAIUMN010000022.1, from coordinate 11,743 downwards.
ATCTTGAACTTAAAAATTCTGCTGACTTTCTTTGTTCACTGATATGCATATCTCCTATTGGAACCCCAGCATATCTATAACCTGCATCACGACAGCATCGTGCAAGCGTAGAATCAGAACAACTTGTTATCTGTCGGAAATGACCTGCAAGGTCTGGATGTAATCAGATAACTTTCCACTCAAGCGGTAACCAATTTGGAGCAATAGTATTTCAGGGTGTAAACCTCCCACACATATTATCACGCTCTCGTACTACGATATATCCACTATCACTTGCAAAAACTCCCAAGTATAAAACTTGAGAGAGGAAGATAATTACAAGAAATAGTAAGCGTAATAACATACTGTATTATAAATCAAGGAGGAATCTAAAAAGCTCTTCTTCTTCAGGAGTCAGTTGATACTCTGGTTCAGAATACTGAAAGTCATCATATGTTCTTGCACTTGTTGTAAATATCCAAGCCCTGAGTGCTGGAAGATTAAAATCTAGATACTGCTCAGATATAATATTTTCCTCTTGCGCACTTCGAACATATCATAATCTCCAATCTTCTGTTGCTTGTTGCTCAATTCATTTTGCCTGCATAATCATCTTAAGAGCTTCTATTTGAGTAACAAGATCATCAGGACGAAAGTTTGGATTTGCAGTAATGTAGCCATTAGCAAGAGCTGCTTCTGCGTACTTACATCCCCAATCATTTGCTCTCATATCTTGAAATCTTCCCGTACACCTATCTGGAAATGTTTTTTCTGATAGATTCATCATAACTTTCAGCATTTCACGTCTCGTTATATGATTCCCAAGCATATATCATGGTATATGATTTCTACTATCATTAATAATATCCTTACTCGCTAGGAAATTTGCAGCAGAGACATCAGTATCTGTATGAGCTATGAGAGCATTTGTAAATCCTAGAAAAAAAATGAGTGATGCAGTAATTATAATCTTTTTCATACTATAGAGTTTATTAAAGAGATAAGAAGGAACTAATACCTAAAGTTATCAAGATTTCTTATACGTTCCTCGAGAGGAGGGTGTGACATAAAAAGCTTTTTGAAACCAGAAGTAGTTTGGGTACTTATCTGCATAGTAGCAAATTTTGGATCTTCCTTTGGATGTACTACTCTTTTGAGAGCTTGTAGTGCACGTATCATCTTTTCTTTTCATACATAACGACTTGCTCCTTCATCTGCACGGAATTCTCTATGTCGACTAAACCACATTACTACAACAGAAGCAACTATACCAAGTACGATTTGTAAAACAATATATATACCAAAAAATCCTAACTGCCCAAACTTTCATTCAGTAACTCTATCAAACATCGTTGCAAGTATACGAGCAAAAAATATTACAAAGGTATTCATAACTCATTGGAGTAGTGTCATCGTTACCATATCTCAATTTAAGATATGAGCCATCTCATGAGCTACTACAGCTTCTATTTCATCTTCAGTCATAAGGTTGAGTAATCCAGTTGAAACCGCAACAAGTGAACTATTTTTTGTTGCTCACGTAGCAAACGCGTTTGGATCTTGTGACCTATAGATACCTACTTCTGGCATAGTGATACCATGTTTATTTGATATTTCCATCACTGTATCCCATACAAGCTTCTCCTTAGTGGAGAGACTATATAAGTCAGACTCAGTAAGTGGGGTAATACCATATGTTCGCTTTGCCATCCATTTTGATATAAACAGTGAGAAAAACGCTCCAAGAAAACCAAATATCCCAGCGTATATAAGGAGTCCTGTATAGCCTTGTCCCGCCATCTCAGCAACATTAATTCCAAAAACTACTTGTAAGAGTATAAGTACTATGGAAAATAAAAATATCACCGCGATATTTACAAGTCCAAAGAGAAATATTCTTTTCAAAATTCACATATAAAAATCAGATTAGATAATAATTTAAATCATTCTACGTTAAGAGGACACACCTCTTACTGATATTATATATTTTTTAAAAAATAATCAAGGGTGCATAAAGTGAATATTTTGTGAGGATTTACAAGATTCTTACTATATATTCTTAAGAGGATATATAAATTATTTTTATGATTTATATTTGAGAAATATTCTTGAGATGCTTTTTCTTCTCAGTTTCAACTTTTCTTTCTACTTTTTTTATATCTTCTGCTGGATTCAGTTTTTCTGGAACGATTCAGCGAGAAATAAGTGTATTTCTTACAGAAGTATTATTTGTAACATGCTCGTCGGAAATCTGCTTTTCTGTCTTCATCCTCTTATCTTTTGCATTATGAATCGTAATTTCTGTAGCAAAGTCTTTTGCTTTCAGTAAAATAGTCGGCATAAAATCTGCAATAGGTTTATTTCCAGTTTGCCAAGTAATTTTCATACTTGCAGTATTTTTCCCACCAAAGAAAGCTGAGTCTCCTTTGCTACGGATAAGTGCAAAATTTTGATTTCAACCTGTTTGTTCATATATCACGCTTGAGAGTTCTTTTTCACTTTCTGAAAGTTTTTTTCGTGCCTGTATGCGTTCTATTTCTCAAATCCTCTTCGCAATTATTTCTGCCTTACGTGTTTGCATCGCAAAGTATGTTTGCGCAAAAGCAATTGCTTCTTTTGATGAGTCTCCATTTTGAGCTATAAGGTAACATGCATAACGAGTCAACATGATATCATCTATCTCTTTTTCGGCTCCAGATCATATAGAAACCATCTTCCTGATTGTAGGAAAATGGTCTCCTGAATCATATCATGATATTTCACAGGCTGTTTTTGCTTTTGAGATGACATTTGAAAAATTTTCCCACTTACTATATCACAGTAAGTGCTGTAAGTCTCGTGCAAACCAAAACTCAACTCCATCTTCGGTTTCATGTCAACATGATTCAAAGTTTCATGTCAATGTATATATGATATCTTCTTTCATAAATCTAGTGTTTTTTATATATATACGGTATATACTATTTACTTCTGAAAAATATGCAAATATTTTTCTCTCTTTGCAAGATGAAAACATATAAGCCTCCGATTGGGGGCTTATTACAATGATTTTAATAATTCATGCTTGATATAATATTTATACAGATGTCTTCTTTCATACTTTTCTCGTAGTATAGAGTTCGATAATATCTGGATTACTTCAACTCCTTCTCCCCTGAAATCATTCTGGAAGTTGTGCGATGGCTCATTTTTTTACTGCATTGATAAGAGCCTCAAGTACTTGTTCTGAGAACTTGATTTCCATAGTTTCAATATCTTCAGCAATATTTAGTTCTAAATCAGAATGACCAAGTTGATATACTCAGACTATTGTAGGAAATTGTGATATTTTTGTCATAGGATTATATGTAAAAAATATTTTTCGCATCGTAGGAGTATCTCTGATATCTGAAACCAATGAGTATATAGTAATTATTTTTTATATTTTACTACAATTTAAGTAAAACTCACTTTTAATTTGCGAAATTTACTTTTATTATCATCAAGATATTTTTGGAAAATTAACTCTAAATACCTAATGATAAAATATATCTTATCATTTTCACTATATCTGTATCATCAAGAATCTATTATTGTTATAATATTTTTTAAAATAATTTCATCATTATCATTTATTAATTGAGGTAATTCTATATTAAAAATAGTATTTTCAGATTTCATTTGATAAGGAAGATGTTTTTCTTCTAAATATTTTATCAAACTTGAATTATTATTTTTTCAATTAATTGAAGTTTTTAATTTCTCTTTTGAAATTACTATATCTTCTATTTTAGAAAAATATGGATAATGAACAAAAAAATGTCTTAATAAATAGAAGAACTTAAAAATAGAATTATCATTAATATTTTTTTGATCAAAAAAATTATTTATTGATTTACTGGAAATTAACTCATAATAAATAATTATTAAATCCTGTATTAAAATAAACTTAATATTTTCATCATTAGATTTTAAATATTCATTTTTTAAAAAATTAATTCTATTGATTCAATAATGTAATAATATTTCTTTTTCTTCATTCATAATTCCTCATTTAAAACCTAAACCTCAAATAAACTTGCTTGCTTAGCTTTTGGAGCTTGTGGATTTTTTGTACTTCCTGAATGCCCTGTACTTGCAAGAAACATCTCAAGGACTTGTATATCATACTTGATATTATGCCCAATAAGTAGTATATCACTTGCAAAGAGTTTGCTGATAAAGTCTTGCAAGAGCGTATAGCTCACCTGAGGACCACGATGCATGAGGTTGATATAGTAGATATCATCTTCGGAAAGTAAGATACTTACCCCGCAAAGCTCCGCCTCGCGAGGATTGAGACTCGTTGTCTCGGTATCGAGAACGAGTTCTGTGTATTTTCAGGAAAATATCTTATCTGAGAGTTCGGAGAGTCAATCATTATCTCCTATGATTTGTACTTGCTTTCAAAGCTTTTCCCAGGTTTCAAAGTCCTCTTCTTGCGACTCAAGAAGAGAAAAAAATTCATTTTCTTTAAAAAATATTTCGAGCTCTGGAGTAAAGATATCTGAGGGTTTGAAACTATAGTTTGCAAGGTCAAATCACGGAAGTGGGACATCACACTCAAGGGTTGCCAGTTTTTGTGATAGAAATGCGAGCTCTCTCCCCTCTTGCAGCTTCTTGAGACTTGCTCACTTGAGAGTTTTTTGAAGTTCTTCACTATAGACTGAAATATCTGTAGTCTCATAGTTATCTACTATCTCATAGAGTTTCTCAAGGCTACAGAGTCCGTTAAGAAGTGCTTGAGCTTTTTTAGGGCCGATTCATGATATACCTGGGATATTATCCGAAGTATCTCAGCATATAGCGAGATAATCACGTACACAAGCAGCTGAAACTCAAAATTTTTCATAGGTTTCGTCTGGCCCGTATATTTTTTTCTTTTGCGTATCGTATATCCTTACTTGCTCAGCAACAAGAGCAAAAAGATCCTTGTCTCCTGAGAGGATATATATCTCGTTTTGAGATTCTATACCGAGTCTCATTGCAAGCGTTGCAATCACGTCATCTGCTTCATATCCATCTATCTCGACGATATCGATATTCATCGCAGCTATCATCGCCTCGATATCTGCTATCTGAGTGCGGAGATTGTCTGGCATACGCTCGCGAGTAGCTTTATACTCAGAGTAGAGTTTATGACGAAAGTTTTCTCACTTTGCATCTTTGATAAATACTATATAATCAGGTTTTTCCTTGACGAGCTGTCACACAAAAAACTTTGCCATCCCAAAAGTTGCATTGACTATCTTTCACGAACTCGTCGCAAACTCAGGAAGTGCAAAAAACATTCGATAAATAAATGAATTTCCATCGATGAGATATATTTTTTTGGACATAGTTTCTGAGTTTTGAAAAATATTTTTTATATAGTATTGATTATTAAGTGAAAATCCATATTTTTATACAAATACTAATTTCAACTTATGCCCCTCAAAACCTGTACTCTTATAGAAAAAATAGCTCTCACTCACGACGTATATGAGCTTCACTATGAACTTCCTGTGTCTACCTCTATGCTTCCTGGGCAATTTATCACCTTTATCATGAAAGGGATAGGAGGAAGAAGCTATTCGATACTTGAGCTTATAGATGATAAAATAGCTGTGCTGGTGATTAAAAAATGGGAACTCAGTGACGGGGGACGAGGAGGAAGTATCAAGCTTTGTGACGCTGAGCTCTGAGAAGTATTTCAGTTTGTAGGCCCAGCTGGGCATTTCACTCTCAGTGAAGGTATGAAAAATAGACTCTTTCTGGGAACTGGAACAGGACTTGTACCACTCTATAATCAAATCCTTGAGTGACTCAAGCGAGAAACTGATGAGAAATATCAGCTCGTGTTTGGAACTCGATTTATGGAAGATTTATACTATATCGATAGATTTGAAGCACTTAAAGAAAAATACCCTAATAGATTTTACTTTCATCTCGTCGTAAGTCGTGAAGACTGAGAGTGAATCATAAATAAAGGCTATGTTACAGATTTTCTCTCTTCCAAGGTAGTATCACAATATGATGAGTATTATATATGTGGGGCGCCTGCAATGATAGAAAGCTGCCTACAAAAACTCTCCAACCTCTGAGTATCTGACAAGCAAATATTTTTTGAAAAATATTCTTAAGAGTTTAAAATAAAAATATGAAAGATAATATAAAACAGATAGAGCAAATACAAAGGCTTGTACTAGATATACAAAAAATAAAAAGAAATCACATGATACCAGAAACAGAGTTATGTGAAAATGTGATTGAACATAGTTTTTCGATAGCGATGCTATGTTGGAGAGTATATAGCTTAGTTAACTCAAAGCTCAATCTTGAAAAAATATTTCAATATGCCCTCATACATGATTTTTTAGAGCGATGACTTGAAAAGGATGTAAACGCCTATGCAACAAAAGAACTAAGGGACAAAAAAAGTATACGAGAACAGTGTGTTTTTGAACAGTTAAAAATAGAGTTTGAAAACTTTCCTCAGATGCTTCAAACTATAAATGAATATGAAAATATAGAAAATGACGAGGTGAAGTTTGTGTATATTATAGATAAAATTCAAGCTATTATACTTGGTAAGATAGATAATTGGAGACCTTATATTAATGCGAAAATAAGCTACGAACAGTTTTCAAAAAAAATCGATAGCTATACTACAAAGTGCCCCGATGAACTACAAGAAATATATAAATCTATAATAATACATGGAAAAGAAACATTTTATGATCAGCCATAAAAATAAATACAAGGTAAGAAAAAAGTAAGTGATACTTCAAGAAATCAGAAAAATATTTGCATTATCGAGGTATTTTTTTATAGTAAGCCACGTTTATATTTTAAAAACATTTTTTATGAAACTTTTACCCCTTCTCTTACTACTTGCAGTACTCGCATCGTGTGGGACTCAAACTCCTGCTGAAAACATAGAAGAAAACGAAACAAATGAAGAAATCACTGTTCCAGTAGATGATGAAGAATATCTCGATTCTATTTCAGATGAATTAGATGGAATGGATAATAATGAAACATCAATGAATAACGAAGTAATTGAGTTTGATTCTGCGTATCGAAATCCAGCTGGAGATGTTGATATGATAGTAAAAATGGAAGTAAACAATGGAGTTATTGAGGCAATAGAAGCAAACGCTACAACATGGGATGTTTCAGATTTCAGTACTGCACTTCAATCTCTCATAGGAAGTCCTGTTGAAGAAGGTGAAACTTTTTATGCTGCTGGGAGCTCTATTGCAAGTGAGGCATTTAATAATGCTATAAAAGCTTTATAAGAAACAATCTATGAAATATAGTCGCAATCTCTTGTGAACTCGATGCTCTATCGAGATACTAGATTGCGATTTTTCTATGAAAGATATTGAAACCTCCTTTGCACTCATAGAAAATTTTGAAAAGAATTATTCACGATTTTTGAGATGAAATATCCTCTCAAAGCTTAATAAAGAAAAAAAACACTCTCTTACAAAAGAACTTAAAGTACTTATAGAAATTGGAGTAAAGTTATGAGATATATCAAAAGGGTATTTTGATATCACCATACTTCCCTATCTTGAAAATGCTGGATATGGAATAGAACAAGAACGACTTGAAGAGAATATATGATATAAACATATTATCCTATCTGAAAGTGAAGTACAACTAGAAAATAGCGTAAGTATAGAGTTTTGAGCTTATGGAAAATGATATATACTTGATAGAGTCTATAATTATCTTCGGGAAAAATATGCACACTTTATACTTGACTTCGGAGGAGATATAAAAGTAATGTGAAAAAGAGAAATACACCTTGAAAATCCTTGAGAAGATAAAAAATACTACGGAGTAATAGAGCTTGAAAATGCTTCTATAGCAAGTTCAAATGGCTTAAAAAGAAAATTTTGAAATGAAGAACATCACCTCATAAACATAAAAAACTGAAAGAGTAGTAATGATGTATATACGGTGTTTTGTTGCCATAGTAAGTGAGTATTTGCTGATGGTTTTGCTACTGTATTGAGCGTAAGTCCTAAGAAAGTAACTCAGGATATCCTAAAGCGAGTACCTTGACTTGAAGCACTTATAGTATATGCTGATGGAAGTCAGTTAAGAAGTGGGAGATTTATCTCTTTATAAATACATTATGATAGAAAAAGTAGAAGTTATACCATGATGCATATCATGCCGAACCTGTGAAACAGTTTGTCCGAGCATATTTCATGTTTCTCCAAAGTCAAAAGTTATCAGTCATAATTATGAAGGAAAAGAGTCAGAGATACTCCAAGCAGAGATTATGTGTCCCGTCAATGTTATAAAAGTACAAAAAAAATGAGGCATCACTCTTAATTTCCAACATGCTACGCTTTCAAAAACAAAGTATCTCACAAATAATATTATAGAGCTTACATTTGAAGCGAATAATTTTCATTGCAAACCATGACAGTATATATCACTCCTCATGAATGATAAATGGGGGGAATTTTCAAGATCATACTCTATCGCAGAGCATACAAATCACTCTTTTATCCTCAATATAAAACTAGAAAAATATTGACGAGGAAGTAACTATCTAAAAAATCTTGCAAACTGAAATAAGATTACATATCTTTGACCACTCTGAAATTTCTATCTTAAAAATGAAGATGATACAGGTCGTAAAATATTTATAGCAACGTGAACAGGACTTGCTCCTCTCTATAATATGATTATACATCTCCCAAAAGAAACCCCAAAGCTTCTCATATTTTGAAATAGATTTGAGTGAGATATTTATTATATGAATAAACTCTTGCTTGTAGAAAATCTTGAGATAGTTCTTAAGGTTTCAAGGCCGCATAAGGATCATCTTGAGAGTAAATGAAGAGTTACTGATGAACTTAAAAAAATAGAAAAAGGAGAAGAGGTATACCTTTGTTGAAATCCTCATATGATAACTGAAGTAAAAAATCACCTTATAGATGCTTGACATGAAAAAGAAAAATTATTTTCAGAAGCATTTACCGAGTCTCACGTTCACACTGGGAGCTGGAAGGATATAATCTATAATGGGAGTATTCCTTTTAAAAAAGAGTTATCATGGATTATTATACTTTTTTCTCTTATACTTATCCCAACTTCATGGTTCTATATGCGTTCGCAGAATGATTTGTTTTGAAGTTTCTTTATCACTGATAACTTCATGGGGCTTCTTTATGATATATCATGGTTTTCTGTTGTACTCGTTATGGCTATACGTCCTTTAAAAGATATATTTCCAAAAATAGGAATACTGAGAACACTTTGTTACTATCGTAAAGCGCTCTGAATACTTTCAGCCACAATCATAGTAACAAACTGGTTATGAGGGTATTACTTTAACCCAGCATGATTAGAGAGGTATTTCCTCGCTGCGAGATGGGATATATGACTTCCACTCGCTGCTAGGCTTTCGGAGCTTACAGCACTTGTACTCCTCCTCACTTCAAATGATATCTCACAAAAACTCCTTTGATCTTGGTGGAAACGCATACAGCGAAGTAGCTACATATACTTCATAACTGGTTGAATCATGGCGGCACAACTCTTTCCTTGGAAAGTATACCCGCTTATGATGACTGTGATTTTTTTATATATTATAGCTGAAATAATATTATACATCAGAAAAAATAAAGCAAAGGCACGCTCTTAATCACTTGTAATCATGTCAATAATAGCAGATATTCTCTCAAGATGCTCCTCATTTTCCTCTGTTCCAAGTATAACTACAGACTTTTCAAGAAGTCAGTTATCTGAGATATACGAGAGAGTTTTATATGCTTTTGACTCTTCTATATCACCATCAAACTCTTCTGAAACTTCTCAAAAAGCATCTATACACACCCCATCGAGATGAAGTATAAACTTCTCAAGATCGTATCCTTCTCCAACTGCATAATCAACATATATTGCCTCTCAAGTCTTTTGAGATAGGAAGGTATTTGGAAAAAGTATATCTCAGTTTTTCATATGACTTGATATATGAAGCTTTCATATTCCTGTATAGATAAACCTCAACACACTATCGACTGGATGTTTTGAAAGAAAATCTTCTAACTCTGATATACTTGAGAGAAATACCGTAACAGTTTCATCAGAATCTTTAGAATATAGTCCAGAAAGGCTATCTTGAGGAATATTTTTTGTAAGTTCTGTAAAAAAAATTGGGTGCAAGGATAGGCAGATATTATAAAGCTTCATAGATATACATATCAAAAAATATTTATGCATAGTATATAGAAGTGAGAGAAAAGTAAAGCTTTACTTTTACGCATTTTTTCATATGCTCTTGTCGTAATATTTTTCAGAAAAACAGTTTTATGAATGAACAACTTGTCCTTATATTTGGTTTTTGACTCGCAACATTTCTTGTATGATTTCTTATAAGTCCTTTTTACATCAGTTTCCTACAGGCTCTCAAACTTGGAAAACGAATACGCGAAGAAACGATGACTGGAAAAGCATTTGAATTTTTCAAACTTCATGCACATAAAACTGGAACTCCAACTATGGGGGGAGCAATGATACTTCTCACAGTATTTTTAATGGTACTTATCTCGGTATTATTTCAACAATTATGATTTATCAATAACTCACTTCTAAATCAAAGAGAAACATATCTCAGTCTCTTTACACTTCTCACAGTATGAATACTTTGAGGGATTGATGACTATATGAATATTAAGTGAATAGGAAAAACAAAAGGAATCTCTGCAAAGTTTAAGATGTTTTGGCTTTTAATATTTGCTGCAGCAGGCTCTTGGTGGTTTTATGATAAACTTTGATGGGCAGACATACTCTTAAAGCTTCCATACTTTCCAGGTTTTGAGATCGGGTTCCTCTTTGTTCCACGGTTTATATTTATCATCGTATGAGCAGCAAATAGCGTTAATATAACTGATGGCCTCGATGGGCTTGCTTGATGACTTCTGCTTTTTGCATATGCAGTGTATGGGTATATAACTTTTGATCAGTGACTTTTTCTTCTCTCAACTCTCTGTGTAAGTATATGTGGAGCACTTATAGCCTTTCTATGGTTTAATATAAAACCTGCGAAGTTTTATATGTGAGATGTTGGGAGTCTTGCACTTTGAGCCAACCTATGACTTATGGCACTTCTTACTAATACTCTTGCGATACTTTGTATTGTGGGATTAATATTCATCCTTGAAACTCTTTCAGTTATTATTCAAATAGTGAGTAAAAAATTAAGAAAAGGTAAGAAAGTTTTTAAAATAGCCCCGTTTCATCATCATCTTGAAGCGTGTGATTGGTCAGAAGAAACTGTAGTTTTCCGTCTCTGGCTTGTATGACTTATACTTTCAGTTGTTGCGGTAATATTTTATATACTACAGAAGTAATATGAAACACTTTTCAGAAAAAAATAATACACTCACATCAAAGTTTGAGTTTAAAAATTTTAGTGAAGCAATCAAGTTTGTAAATCTTGTGTGAAATATCGCAGAAATATCAGATCATCATCCTGATATACTCTTACATAATTATAAATACGTCACTATTACAACTACTACGCATGACCTGTGAAACACGCTCACGGAGAAAGATTATGCAATTGCTGAAAGGATAGAAGCGAGTTATCGAGGGTAATATGTGATTTATAATGAAAAACGAATCCTTCATTTGCGAAAACTGCGGAAAGGAAGTATCCAAACATCCAAGTGGAAGTGCTCGCAATCATTGCCCCTTCTGTCTTCACTCAAAACATCTCGATACAGACTCTCCAGGT
>JAIUMN010000021.1 GCA_022565555.1 Candidatus Altimarinota bacterium | reverse complement strand
CTTACTGTCGCTGGGGCGTACTGTGTATCAGTTTCTACTCTCAAAGATATAATTGCTTCTTTTCTGACAGCTCATATATAAACTTTCTCAACTATTTTAATGATATCTTCGGTATTACGTCGATGTTGAAAGGTATAGTGGAGTGCAAGAACATGGTTTCATGGAGTCGGTATTTCATATTCAAATTGCATACCTTCCCCATGTCTATCGCCATTATCACCAATATCCCACTCAACATCTGTGAGCCTATAGAGTATGTTTTCAGGGCGCACATTTCTCGCATCAAGCCTCAGAGTTGTTGGCACTCAGAGATCATCAATAAAGTATTCATATGTTCTTTGGTTGTATCTCATATTTTCTATTTTTCTTCCAGTAGTTTCATCAATTATTTCTAAAGATTCAGAGAGATTCATTTGTCTTTGAATGGTGATATTTTTAACAAGCGTACGTTCATTTCAACGCGTATCTCTCAGTACTACTTGTAATCTATGATCTCAGTATCTTCTGAAAGTATGATTTATTCGCTGAGAAGCATTTGGATTATCGACATCTTGACTGAGATTATAAACTCTTTCTTCAACATTCCAGGTGTAGCTTTCGATAAACCCATCTCAAAATCATGTTTCAGCATTTATGACTTGTAGGCTATATGCGAGCTCATTTTCAAAAGATTGGATAGCCTCTATTTCCGCTTCTATATTTGAATTTCATTGAGGATTGAGTACAATTATCTTTTCAAGTCTTGGTTCATTATTTCAAGTTTTTATTCATACTCCAACATATACTGCCTCAAAAAATATTTGACGTGGAAAAAATTCATATTGATTTCCGACTTCCTCCCAATTTGGAAAACGTTGATCTTCAATAAAGCTCGGACTTTTAAAGTACCAAACTACCTCTCAGAGAGATGAAAGACTTGTAGCATCAAATGAATAACTTTTTCCTCAAGCAGGAATAGTTCTTTCTTCAATATTTATACTATGAGTTATAGAGAGAGCAGGAAGATTAGATATAGTATCACGATATTCAACCCCAACTATATCTCTTCACACAGCTTCTACAGAGATATTGTAATTTCAGACAGTAGATAAAGTTTGTATAAGCTCAGGACTCAGAGTTTCTTCTCTTATAGTTCCTATCGACCATATGTATCTATCAATAGTAATATTTTGTCGTGCTTTTCGATTTTGATAGTTTGTAAGATCAAAGTGAAGTGTTGCAGGTCAAATTATATTAGTATTATTCACTAAGAGAGCTTCAGTATCACTAAAATCAGGACTCACACGTAATTCATTAAACGAGATTCTGAGATCACCATAGAGTTGCTCTTCCCAATTAGGAAGTCCTCGAACTTGATTATCGAGGTACATCCAAGCACTTACAGTTCCAAATGTTAAAAATAAAAGAAATGTTGCTGCAAAGCCAAAAGCAAGCTTTTTTCTTTTATATATTTTTTTGGTAAAATAAAACTTAAAAAGAAAAAAGCTTAAAAGTATGCTGAGTAAGAAAGTAAGTATAGAAAATACAATAGTAACAACATTTCCAATAAAAGCATTTATCTCACTAAAATTTATACCTAGTGTAGCAAAAAATCGTACATCATCTATACTTTGAGCATTGAGTATTACAAATGCTATAAAACTCGCTCAAAGTATAAGTCCTACAAAAAATATTGCTCCTATAAAACTAAAAATAGCTCCAGGAGAGGTCTTTTTTACTACTTTTTGAGCACCTTCATTTTCCTTTATCTTTATCCATATTTTTTCCCCATATTTACTTGGAGCAGTTTTTACGGCAAGATGAAACTCAGTATTTCAAAGAATGATTTTTCATTTTCCTTCCTGTTCTACGCTATTTTCTTCAAGAATAAGTCAGGTTTTTTTCTTTGAGGTAAAGAGAGCGTTGTTATATAATGCGTATGAGATTTCCAATTTTTCTGCTTCGCGTCAATCTACCCGCATACTTACTGATACAAAGTTTTCTTGTGGTTGAATGAGTACAAAATCATATTTCTTTCAAGCAAGCATACTCAGTATGTCTTCAAGACTTTTGATAGAGTTATAGAGTTGTGGTTGCAGAGCTTCACTTTGAGTATTTTTGATATCTGAGATTTCAGGCACTATTTCAGCAGATGCTAAAAGAGCTTCAAAGCTATCTTCTTCTCAAGGTGTAGCTCAGTTGTTATCTGGTATCATAGGAGTATCTTGAGTTTCATCTGCGAGAGGATCTCTATCTTGGGACATATCGTGAAAATTATAAAAAATACTAGTATCATACTAACATATTTTTTTCTATAATGCAGATATTTTTACTTGACTCATTACGAAATTTATACTAAAAATCAGAGTCTTAGACTCTGATTTTTTTCTTTTGGGATGTTTTTACTTGTGATGGGGTTCTTGATGGAGCAGCAAAAAGAGGATTTCAAGAACTTATAGGTGTTTGTTGAGGCGAGGATATATTTTGCTTTATATTTCTTTCTCAAACATTTCCTGAGGTTACTTGTAGTTTACTATCATCAACTCGCTTGAGTTCTATACGTACCTGAGCATCAAGTTGCATTACAGATTTTACAACATGTACTTCTATCTCACGCATAAGGGAATCAAACTTTTCGAAAGCTTTTTCTTTATATACCATAATAGGCTGCTTCTGAGCATACCCCATAAATGCTACTTGTTCTCTGAGTTTAGACATTCCGTCTATATGTTGCATCCAAAGTCTATCTATAGCTTGGAGTACAACTCTTCATAAAAGATCATAGTATGCATCTATATTAGGAATACTTTCTTTAATAGATGTAAGTTCAGCTTGTGCCCTTTTAGCAATATAGTCAGCAAGTAACTCATCTCAGTGTATCCCACTTACATCTTCTTTTTCTAAAAAATCCTCAATAACTTTTCTCCCAAGAAAGTCGTGAACTTTTTCAACAAGGAGATGGGTATTAATTCACTTTTCTGCCTTTGCTTCTTCTGCGAGTACAAGCCTCCTCACTTGAGATCCTATCATCGTAAGTATCATTTTTTCTACTTCTTCATGATTTTCTCTTGCTTTAAGTACAGTATCTCGCCTTGAATAAATGATTTCTCTATGTTTATTAATTACATCATCATATTCTAGAACGTGTTTACGCATATCAAAGTGATGACCTTCGACTTGCTTTTGTACTCCAGTAACCCTTCTTGTAAGCATACCACTCTGAGTGAGAGGTTCATCATCTGGAAGTTTTGAAAACATAGGGGAATTAAATATTCCAAAAAGCTTATCTCCTCAAAATATTCTCATAATATCATCATTTGGTGAGATAAGAAATTGTGTCATACCTGGATCTCACTGACGTCCTGCACGCCCTCTTAATTGGTTGTCTATACGTCTTGTCTCATGTTTTTCTGTACCAAGAATTATAAGCCCTCCAAGTTCCCGAACTCACTCTCAGAGTTTAATATCAGTACCACGACCTGCCATATTGGTTGCTATAGTAACTGATCACTTTTGCCCTGCCGCTGCAACTATTTCTGCCTCTTTTTCATGTTGTTTTGCATTCAGTACTTTGTGAGGTATTGATTTTTTACTGAGCTCTGCCGAGAGATATTCAGACTTTTCTACTGAAACAGTTCCTACAAGTATTGGTTGACCATTTTTATGGAGTTCTTCAATATATTTTACCACATAGCTAAATTTTCATTTTTCATTCTTAAATAAAAGATCTGCTTTATCTTCACGTGCTATGGGTTTATTTGTAGGAATACAAAGGGTTTCAAGACCGTATACTTTAAAAAATTCTTCTTCTTCCGTTTTAGCAGTTCAGGTCATACCGGCAAGTTTTGAGTACATACGGAAATAATTCTGAAATGTAATACTTGCGAGTGTTTTACTTTCTTGTTGTATCTTTACTCCTTCTTTTGCCTCAATTGCCTGATGGAGACCATCACTATAACGTCTTCCTGAGAGAGCACGTCAAGTATGCTCATCTATTATCATTACCTCGTCATTTACTACTATATAATCTTTATCTTTGAGGTATACAGCATTTGCCTTAAGGGCATTTTCTACATGATGGAGATCATTATATCTCTCAGAGATATAAATATTATCAACTCAAAGTATATTTTCGAGTTTTTTAATTCCAGGTTCCGTGAGGGTAGCAGCTTTTTGTTTTTCATCTATCTTGTAATCAGTTCACTTTTGAAGCTTTTTCGCAATAGTGGCAAATTGTAGGTATTTTTGAGTTGGTTCAGCATCAGGCATAGATATAATAAGGGGAGTACGAGCCTCATCAATAAGTATAGAATCTACTTCATCTATAATAGCAAAAAACTTCCGGCTCATTACTTTATTAGCGTATTCAATCACCATGTTGTCACGGAGATAGTCAAATCAGAGCTCATTATTAGTAGCATATACTACGCTACAGGCATAGTTTTCTCTTTTCGTTTCTTTTGATTGATTGTGCGTTATGACTCCTACAGTGAGTCAGAGAGCAGAGTAGAGTATTCCCATCTCCTCAGCATCACGTTTTGCGAGGTAGTCATTTACAGTGACAATATGTACTGAGTTTCATGTTAAGGCATTAATATATGCCGGAAGAGTAGCAACCAGTGTTTTTCACTCTCATGTTTTCATTTCTGCAACCTGTCCTTCATGTATAGCGAGTCCCCCTATAATCTGTACATCATAAGGAAGAAGTTCCCATATGATTTCTTTTCCACTTGGAAGTGCAAATCCTTTTTTATATAGGCATCTACATGCTTGAAGCCAGAGTGCTATAGCCTCATGTTTTACTGATTCTATACCTTCTTTGAGAGCTTTTAAATCCTTAGAATCTTCAAAGTCTAGGTGAGCAAAACTTGCTTGTATCTCATGAGTTCTCTTTTTTATATCATCAAGCGTCACATTTTGTAGCTTTTTTTCGAAATCTCGTATATGTTGCAACTCTTTTCTGTATTTTCTGATTTTTTTTACATCTGGATCTCAAAAAATACTTTTAATAATCTGTTCTAACACGTGTATAGCTATTATTTTTTAAAGTTTCTTTATTATATATATATAAACATTTTCGCAAGAAAAAATACTATTTTTCAATACGCAAGAGAAAAAAGTTTGCAATGAAAAAACTTATATTTATAATACATACTGTTAATTTAATACTAACATTACTATGCTATGAAATATATAGTTGCAATCTCTCTTGTTTCTCTCCTAGCTCTTACCTCTTGTTTTGAAAAGCAAGTACCTGATCCTCTCATCGAAGATGATACTATGACTTCTGAAGATGTTCTTGCTCCTAATGATGAAGATGATACAATGCAGGATGAAGATGATACAATGCCTGAAGATGATGCTATGAACTCTGAAGAAGATGATAATCTCAATGGTTCTACTCAAACAGATGTAGAAACTCAAACAGATGTAGAAGTAGAGGTTATGTCTGATGACGAAGAGATGGAAGTTCTTGAAGAAGATCTTGAAGCTCTTTTCCAAGATATACTTGGTGAATAATCACGTAAGATAATGTTTCAAAAACTTAGGGAACAAATAATAAAAGGGGAGCAAATAACTCCCTTTTTGTTTGTGTATAATGATGTATCCGAACTTTTCTATGAGAGATTTTGAAGAGAACTTATGACTCTATGTGCTGAGTTTTGAGTTGATACATATAGTGTGTATTCTCTACTACGCGATAATCCTGAAAGCCATAAAATAGCTTCAGTTAAGGAATTTATACATAAGGGTGATGAATCTCCTCGTCAAGCTTTTCAGGTATTTGTATTTGAGGATTTCGGACGTCTTACACCTCAGTCACAGAATGCCTGCCTTAAGTTTATAGAAGAACCTGGTAAATCTAATATTATCATACTTACTGCACCATCTCTCCAAGCTATACTTGATACTATTCTTAGTCGTGTACAAGTTGAATATAGTTGAGTATATAAAACGTATGAAAAAAATATGTTTTTTTTAAATCATATAGAAGAGGCACTTATGGGAGATAAAAAAATACTAGTACGTTATTTCTTTTCTCAGAAAATAGAGAAACAAGAGTATCTTGATTTTCTCAAAACACTCCTCTATACTTTGGTAGAAAAATGAACACATCTCCATCTCCATGAAAAACTTCATGATGATATACAGGGGATAGAATCTAATAACTTTATAGCTCGAAGCATCGTAGATAGATATATCCTTGAGTTATAATTTCTTTCTTTAACCTTTCTTTAAGTTTTTCTTTTATACTTAATCTTGTATTATTTTTTATAACTCAAGATATATGAAAAACCTTTTTCAAGCGATGCTCAGTAAGGAGATAGGTGAAATAATTCCCGGACTTATAATACATGGAAAACCTGCTCCATATGGAGTACTCAATGAACGAACAATTAGGGCAACTGCGGGAATTATGTTTGTTATAGGGATGATAACATTTTTTATAGTACTTTCTACTCGAGATATTACCTATATATATCCTGCATTAACTCTTATTTGGATTCAGTTTTTTGTTTCAGTATTTTTTGGAACAAAGTATGCTCCTTTTTCTATACTTTGAAGAGCTATAGTAAAAAAGCAGCAACCAGACTATGTAGGAGCTGTACAGAAGCGTTTTGCTTGGGCACTCTGACTTATGATGGCTACAAGTATGTTTTTTATTGTAGGCTTATTCGAAATCACAGGTATAATACCACTTATAATATGTAGTATATGTCTTGCACTCATGTGGCTTGAGTCAAGCTGTGGAATCTGTATCGGATGTAAGATATATGGATTTCTTCTCTCAAAATGAGTACTTAACACACCAGAACATAGGCCAGCTTGTCCAGGATGAGCGTGCAGTTTTACCCCGAAAGTATAGGTTTAATAGTTATATCACAAATAATCCCGCTAGAGCGGGATTATAATTTTGTTTTGAAAGATTATTTTTTATTTGCCTTAAGTTCTTCCATCTTCTTTTGGCGAGCGTAGAATTTATCAACAGCTCCAGTCTTAAGTATGCGCTTTTCACCAGTATAGTGAGGATGAGACGCAGAAGATATTTCTATATAGAGACTTGGGTACTCTACTCCTTCGTGAGTATGAGTTTCAGTAGTCTTTATTGTAGAGTCTGCTATGAGTACATAACCACTCGACTTTTCTACAAAAGCAACTTTTCTGCTTTCTGGATGTATACCTTGTTTCATAATAGTGTTTTTACTTGCTCGCTTAATACGATACAAAAATATAAATATATTTGGAAAATGGTGCCCAGGAGAAGACTCGAACTTCCACACCTCTACGGTACTGGTTTCTAAGACCAGCGTGTCTACCATTCCACCACCTGGGCATATAACAAAAAATGGTGGGCAGAGAGGGATTCCCGACTCGCTTTCGCTCGCTGGATAAACTTCTCATCCCTCAGTGCTAGTCAAGAAGAATATTCTAAACTTCACTGTTTTTTATAAAAAATGGTGGGCAGAGAGGGATTCGAACCCCCGAAGTCGTAGACAAGGGATTTACAGTCCCCCCCATTTGGCCGCTCTGGAATCTGCCCATTCGTTTTTTAAGAAAAATACGAATCACGAATCAGTGTATGTATAACTCGTAATCCGTAGTGTTTTTTCAATGGAGCCACTTATCGGACTTGAACCGATGACCATTCGCTTACAAGGCGAGTGCTCTACCAACTGAGCTAAAGTGGCTTAGCTTTAATTGCCCGAGCATATTATGAAAAATGCACTTCTTGTAAAATTTTTTTACTCTGATTTTTTATTTCAGTTATTTTACATATACTCAACACAATATACCATAATATTTCACTTTATATATAATATACATGAAAAAAATACTCTTTCTTACCCTCACTATTTTCTTTTTTCAGTCTTGCTTTTTTTCTTGAGTTTCAATAGAGGGGTGATCGTGATGATCTACGGAAGATATAGAAAAAGCTCAAGATACTCATAATGAGTCAGTAAGAATATTTGCTTTAGGGGATTCACTTACTGCTTGATTTGGACTCCCTCTTGATGAATCTTACCCAAGTCAATTACAATGATTACTAGATGAGACATGATGAAATTATAAGGTTATAAATGCTGGAGTATCAGGTAATACCTCTGCTGAATTAAAGACGCGAATGAACTGGGTATTAAGTGATGCACAAGTTAATGATATAGCAATACTTGTGATAGGGGGGAATGACTGATTGAGAGGCATGAATCTTTGAGACCTTGAAAGTAATATAGAAGAGATAATAGAGGAACTTAAGAATCATGATATGCGTATAGTACTATGAGGAATGCAGATTCCTCCAAATCTTTGACTAAGTTATACTCGGGACTTTGAAATACTCTATAAAAATATTGCAAAAAAACATAGAGACATATATTTTCTAGACTTTTTTCTTGAGTGAGTCGCTTGAGAGCGATGATTGAATCTTCCAGACGGCATACATCCAAATAGACAATGATATGAGATAGTATCAAAGCAAGTCTATAGTTTTCTACTTGATAACAGACTTATATGATCGAGATAGACTCACTTTCAAAACATTTTTTACTTCCAGATACAAGTTATCTCAAAGTATTTGATACTATGAATATAACTATAGATACTGGGGACTTTGTTGCAATTATGTGACAAAGCGGACAAGGAAAAACAACTTTTCTCAATATTCTTTCAGGACTTGAAAGAAATTATACTTGAAGTGTAAAGGTGCTTGGAAAAAAACTTGAGGAACTGAGTGAGTCTGAGATAACGAGTTTTCGAGGGAGACATATTTCATATGTGTTTCAAGACTATAATCTTATCGACTCACTTACTGTTGAAGAAAATATAGAACTTATACTTGATATTAATAAACTTTCAAGACGCTATAGTATTGATGATATTCTTTCGATAGTTTGACTCTCTTCAAAGAAAAAAAGCTACCCAATAGAGCTTTCTGGAGGAGAAAAACAGCGTGTCGCACTCGCGAGGTCTTTTATAGGGAGGAGTGATATTATACTTGCTGATGAGCCAACAGGAAGTCTTGATGAAGGAAATGCACGTCGTGTAATGGTTCTTTTGAAACAGCTTTGGAAGGAAACAGGATGTACAATAATTATGATTACTCACTCAGAAGATATCGCATATTTTGCAGAATCCCAGTATATATTGAGAGATAGGCAGCTTATTAAAAAATAGGATATGATATATAGATTTTTTGTATCATTTTTTAGAGCACATAGTTGGCATATAGTGCGTATTACACTTATACTTTTTTTAAGTAGTCTAGCTTTTCTACTAGTTACAAGTATCTCAAGTCTTGTAGAAAATACGATACAAGTAGAAACTCGGAGTATTCTTGGAGCTGATATTATACTAGATAGTTCACAAGCTCCTACGGAGTCTGATATTATAGTGTTATCAGATATTAGTGCGAACTTTGATTTAAAAATCGCTTCAACTCTCGAGTTTCAAACAAATATCATGTTTGGCGATACTCCATACCTTACAGATGTAAAAGTGATAAGTAATAATTACCCCCTTGTATGAGAGAAACTTCATAATAGAAGAGAATGAGTACATATATCTTCACCACTTCAAACTCTCTTATGAGATCTAGATAGACTTACTATAGGTGATAATGATTATCAAGTTATCTGAGAGATACCTCAGTGATCATTTTGATGATTTTCTCTTTTCACAGAAGGAAGGGAAATATGGATACCAGAAGAAATAGTAAATATAGATAATCTTCTTGGACTTTGAGCACGACTATCATATAAGTATTTCTTACTTCAAGATAGAGGAAGTATACAAAATACGCGATGATTACTCGAGCAAGAAGGGGTATTTGACTGATGGAGGATAGGAGATATAGCATCTCGTCAAGATATACTTTCTGATGTATTTAATGAACTACGGAGATTTTTACAAGTATTTTTTACCGGGATATATGTACTAGCTTTTTTTTCTCTCTTCTTTACTTTTGAAGCATTGAAGCGTATAACAAAAAGAGATATAGGGCTTTTTATACTTCTTTGATACAATAAATCTCGAGTTTTTTCCGGACTCATATGTATAGGATTTTGAATATATACTCTATGATTCTTGCTTGCTCTCATTGCTTCATATTTTATAATATGATTTTTACAATCTTTTCCTCTTACTGAAAGTATTGTACTCACACAATTTCATATACTTCAAAGTTTTTTACTCAGTTTTGTGATACTGATATTTGCATCACTTTATACTCTGAGAGACTACTATAAAGCAAGTGTACTTGATCTTCTTAAAAGACCTGACCTGCTAACATCTAATAGTCTCCCTATGAGTATAGGGGGATATATGTTCGCAGGAATTATAGTACTTCTCATATCTCTTGGAGCAGGCTTATTGTCACTTCTCATTATAAGTTTTGGATTACTTTTGGTACTTTCAATATTGGTACTTATAACGAAGTCCTATTTTTTTATACTTTATAAGTTTATTAGTCCCTATAGGAAAAAGTACTTTCTTTTTTATCATACTCTTAGGGCTTGTATCCGCCCAGGAAATATGACTTTATTTATTACAATCCCTGTGATGGTAATAGGAGTTCTCTTTTTTTTCTTACTTGTATTTGCGATAAGCTTTCTTGATATAACTCGAATCTCTGATGCGAAGCAAACATACTTTATACTCAATATAGAGACTTCAGAAAAAGAAGTTCTTGAAGACCTATTGAGTGATATAGAAATATATGATATACTTCTTGCCCGTATTATGAGTATCAATAATATTCCATTACGTGAATATATTTGAAACGATAGATGAAGAGGGGAGTTTACTCGTGAGTTTAATCTCACAACTCATCCACTCCCAGATAATACTTTTACATCTTGAAAAGATCTTGAATCTTGAGGTATTTCTCTTGATAAAGATTTTGCAGATAGACTTGGAATTACTCTTGGTGATGAAGTATGATTTCTTCTCGCTGGGAGAGAGGTAAGCTTTGAAGTACAAAATATGAGACCCCCAATACGTAGTGACTTCCGACCATTTTTCTACTTTCAGCTTACCCCAGATGATATGGTGGGACTTGAAAGGTCATACTTTTGAGTCTTAGATAAAAGCCTATATACGAGTCCAGAGTTACGAAATAAGCTTTTTACTCTCTCCCCACGTCTTCAGTTACTTGATGTCTCAGAAACTCTTGGTAAAGTAACACATATCCTCTCACAAGTGTATCACTGAGTACTTGCTATAAGTATATATGTTGGAATATTTGTATGGATACTCCTCTCAGTTTCTCTTACGATACTGTGACATATACGGGGTCGTGAATCACAGGTTCTTTCGCTTCTTGGCGCTTCCCGAGCATTCACAAAAAATTATCTTTCTATTGAATATTTTATACTTTTAAGTTTTTCACTTATTTGAGTAATTATTATAGGAACGATTCTCAGCTTTTGGTTTTTCTTATCTTCAAGTCTCTTAAACTTTAAGATTTTGTATATACTTCAAGCAAGTGGATTGATACTCGCTGGAGGAGTATTACTTTATGGGAGTTTATTGATAACGCAAAAGAAGTAAGTTTTTATCCCTATCAACAAAAAAATAGAAAAAAGTTTGACAAGATACAATATACTTGTATATTGAATTTGTAATTTATTTTTTCATAATAAAAATATGAATAAAAAACAAGTATCTGAACAATATGGATGAATTGATGCTTCTGTAGATAGTCCAGAGAGAAGAAGTTTTTTGACTTGAACTGTAGCAACAGTCTGACTTGCTGTTTCAGGTCTTCTTCCATCTCAAGCTGAAGCACAAGAAATACCAAACTATCTTCGAGCTCCGCATAGAACTATGCAAGATGCAAACAGGGCAGCTCAAAGAGCAGGTATGGTGCTTGCAAGAGATGCTCATGGTAGAATGCGCATCGTTACTCCAGAACTTGCACAAATGTTACAAAATCAAGGATTTGAACTTGATAGCACATGACTACTAAGATGATATGGTTCCGGTCAAAGACTTACATTTGCTCGACATCCTATATTTGATGCCTCTTCGATCGAAGTGCAAATAGAGTCTTGAAGTGATAGTGATCGAGATTATGATACACTAGACCCAACCCCAACTCCTGATCCAGACCCAACTCCTGATCCAGGACCAATTATAGATAATTAAAAAAAATTAAGAGCTTAACGCTCTTAATTTTTTTTATATACTTTAAAATTATTTATAATTCCATCCCATTGATTTACATAATTTCTTGAACTTCAAATTCTTACATTATCATTAAATTCTATATTATAGCTATGTGAGTATATAAGACTATTATTAAGATATAAATCTTTATTAGTAAATAAAATTTTTTGGTATCAATTTGAAGTAGAAAAAGGTATCAATTCAAAGCTATTATCCGGATGTATAAAACCAAAATTATTATTATAAGCAAAGACTGAGAATTGAGATGGTGAGTTAAATAAATAATACGAATTCATATCAGTAGGACTTCTTTTTCTTAAATCCTCACCTCTCACACTCATCTCAATCGCCCAATCATCTCAGAGCTGAAGGGAAGAGAGGTTATAGGAGAGATAGTCTCATGCATCAATCCTTGGAACAATACCTTGCTGTCCATCTATGGTTTGAATAGGAGGTCTATTCTGTGTATTTACTGGATTAATATCTCCTAATCTATAGTTATTATTATATTCAGCGCTTGCTACAAGTTCATAACACTCTCCTCATATAATTTGTCCATTTTGAGTCTTCCTTGGGATAGTAAAGTTTTGAGTACGGGAGATGTCTTGCGTTCATGGAAGTGTAAAGGTAGCTGTAAGGGTAACGCTTCTATCTCAGGTACAATGAGGATTTTTTGTTCCTTGATTTCAATCTATCCTAAAGAAATCATTCTCAGACCTATAACGTATATATACTCCTTCTTTTTCATCAGGAAATATAAGTCTCTCTGATCTTATTTGCCTATTGATGATATTACTACCTTGTGATGATATATATTCTGACCAAAATCAGTCTCAAATACTTGCAAGTATATCTTCTGGAGTTTGTACTTCTTCTACTTCTACCTCTTCTTCAATTTCAACTTCAATTTCTACTTCTACCTCTACTTCTAAATCAGGAGGTACTTGATCTATAAGTTCTTCATCTTCTATAAGCTCTTCATCTTCAAATACATGGGGTTCTCATCTCAGACATCGGACAGACAGGTGGTGTCTACCAATACTTACCGCACCATTTTGTCTAATCCTTCCATTATCAAGAGTGTATCAATCGGATCATAAGAGATTCACCCGTTTCTCAGATGTCCAGTACCACGTTGTGCTTCATGGATACCTGTCTCTTCAAAGTAATCAACTTTGCTCATATCAAGCTCTTGGAAGAAGCATAGCTCATTGCATATCTTGAAAATTACCATCAAACTGTGCAAGTGCTTCTCTCCAATCATTTCTATCAGGAGTTCTATATCAGCTCGGACATGCACGTCTAGCGTTATCAAAGTCATAATATCTCCCATAAGAATTACTTGTTAAACCAGCTTGTTGACTTCACATATTACACATAGCCCATACTTGTCCATTTGGAAGTGCTATATCTGCAACATTACATCCTGGGAACTGAGAGTCTTCTAGAAGCTCTATGTTATATTTTTCAATGATATCCTCAGGTATAAGAGGGGATTTTCTAATAGTACCGAGTATAACAGTAATAGGATCTAGAGCAGATTCTCAAAATGATAACACAGCTCTTGCGGGATGACGTGTTATATCTCCACTACTATAATCAGGTCTATTAATCGTTCCATCAGTATTTACAACACTATCTTGCAACCACTCGATACGAGGTACAATACTTCCATAGCTATTGAAGTTAGGAAGATGTATGATATCTGTAAATATTTGAGTCTCTTCGATATATCCGGTGAGTACTTCAACTGCTCTTTCAAGTTTTTCTCTATCAGAGTAGTCGCGTGATGGTATGATAAAAGGAAAAACCTTCACTCTCTCTTGTCATCGGAGTAATAACCTTACTCTCAATTCAGCTCGTACATCATCTCATAGTATTGGTTGTGTTATCTCTAAAGCTTGGGCTACTGTATGTGCATCTTGACTTGTTCTTGCACCCCCTATAGAGTAGTACTGATTTTGAGTACCGCTTATATGCCATTCAAGAACTATCTCTCTATCACTTTCTATAAAAGTTGGGAGCGAAACATTCTGTATAATGCGTCGAGAATCTCAAGGGATAGTAAGATTATTATAAGCAGCATTGAGTCTTTTACGAATATTGTCATCCTCATCGATATCATAGTTGAGAAATATATCTCTTACTGGAAGAGGATTCTGCAGTATTTCTTCTACTATATTTCATTCTATGCGATTCTCTATATACCGCTTACTTCATCATATCTCTATAAGTGATCAGACATCAAGATTAAGTACCTCATTAATTATCTGACTCAGACGAGGACTTCATATATTTTTCAAATCACGTATAAGTTCATCTTTCATGATGAGATCATAGATATTTTCTATTGATATATTATTGCTACTGGTATGATTTATAAGCTCTTGATTAGTGAAAAATACTCATTTTTCAGATTGAAGCGGAAGTGATACCTCTATTTCTTGTTCTAGCTTATCTAAGAAGTTCTTATCATGGCTTACTTCTTCAAAGGCAGTATTATAAAAACCTCTTTTACTATCGTCTAATAATAAGCTCATATACCTTAAGTCTCTCTTGATATTAGTTCTTACATTCAACTGAGTCATCATAAGGGATTGACGCGTAAAATCAGTAATACTGAGCGTATCTGACGCAGTAGTGTTTTGTATACGCTTTCCTGCTCATGCTTCAAGTGTTTCTCAACTTACTGATGTTACAGTAACACTTCACTGAGAGTCATTATTTTGATATGAATCGATAATAAATATATCTTCTGCGGTACTAGATTTTTTAATGTATACTGATGTTCCACGAACCGCAAGACTCACTCTTTCAGACTCTATATCAAAACTCTCTCAAGAGAAGAAAGGCTTAATAACTCGAACCCATATATCTCCATAATCAAGATTTATACCACTTGCTCTCTCACTATCTCATTGTAGCGTAATTCGTGAGCTTGACTCTAAGCGTAAAATGGAGTCATCGTGAAATACTATCTCTACTTCAGAATTAGGAAGCGTTTCTAAGCTGTATCATGAGTATAGAAGCTGATTACTTCTTCATAGATACGTGGAGTCTCGGAGATTTTGAACG
Source organism: Candidatus Altimarinota bacterium (assembly GCA_022565555.1). Lineage (GTDB taxonomy): Bacteria > Patescibacteriota > Gracilibacteria > BD1-5 > UBA6164 > JAACSU01. The sequence continues at coordinate 4,554 of JAIUMN010000021.1, read as the reverse complement.
ATTACACTCCCAGTATATTCTTTTATATAGGCGATTGGCTTCATATCTTGTATCAATTCGCTATCATCCTGATAGACTTCTTGATCAAAATAACTTTCTATAATATCAGATAACACTCAACTCTCTTGCTCTCTTTCTTGAAAGATAAGAAATATATCATTATAATCGAGTTCCTTATTGAAGTATAGAGTGATTTCCTCTATAGTGAGTACTTCAATGATTGATTGATATTCCCATAGGCTCGCAATTTGTGTTGTATATTCCTCAAGTAAGGTTTCATAGATTGTTAAAGGAATATCTCACTGTATATATGATACCTGAGTCGTGATTTCCTCAAGAGTAATAAGAAGTTCTTCATAAAGTATATATTCCTCAAGTAACTCGCTATATGATATCTCAATACTATAGTTTTCAGATATTTCCTGAAGTTTCGCAAGGAAACTCTCAGGTGAAAAGTCATATCATTCTCTGTTAAAATATTCATAGAGTTCTTCTATGATAATAGTAATTTGTTCCTCACTTATATCTCTATTATTTTCACGTATCTGTGTTACTATATTTTCGATGAGTGTTTCTTGAGACTGTGATATGTTTTCTTCAAGTACTTGTATTTTATTTTTCATCCGAAGAAGATGTGTCTCGTTTTCGTTGTTATGCCGTATGCTTTCTCTTTGTATTTTTTCAGCATCGCTACGTGATATTGTTATATTAAGTGTATCTTCTATAAGATAGAGGAACTCTGAGAGAGTGATATCTCACCTTCCGAGCTCTAGACTTAATTGATGTAATATATTATATTCTTCCTCAGTTCCTTCTATAAGATATTTTTGTAGTATCTCTTTGAGTATTCATTCAAATTTGAGATTACTTTGAGTTCTTATATCACTGATATCATAAAGTCGTTTACGACTCTCAGACGTCGAGTCTTGATGTATGATTGTTTGATATATATTACTTTCAGCGTTTGCGATACTTTGCATCTCAGATAAAAGAGTACGAGTTCATTGTTTTTCAATATCCTCTGAGTTATAAATATAACGCACTCAAATCAAAATACATATAATAAGACCAAGTGCTCATATAAAGATAAGATATTTTTGTTTCATAGCGAGTTTTTTAGAAACTATTATGCCTTAATTACAACATAATCTTCCTTTTGAAACAAGTATTTTAAGTTGATGTATGTATATATTATGGTATGATTTATAATTTATATTTATAAAAATATAGATATATATGATAATTGATTTTTATGAGATATTAGGGTATCCTAGTTTTATATTTTGTAAATATATCCCTAAGAGATTATGCATAAATTTTTTTTACAGCTTAAGCGAAATAGTAAGGTTATTTTCACCTTACTGGTATTGAGTTATGCAGTATATGGGGTACTCTATACCCTTAAAGATACAAGAGTATTGAGTGAGGTGTGATATCTCGTAAATGATCGATTTACCTATCAAAAGCTATATCAAAAAAATCCTCATGACAATGAGATTGTTATAGTACGGATAGATGATAAAACACTTGATGCATTTTGAAGAAGTGATATATGAGTGCTTGCATTTGATAAAGGTGTGCATGCTCAGGTTATAGAAAATATTTTTGAAATATATGGAGCATCTGTTGTATGATCAGATATAGTGTATGCAAATCCCTCCATACTATGAGAGGAAGATGAGAAAGTGCTTTGAGATGTACTTAATACCTATCACGGGCAAGTGGTAATAGCAACTCGTTCTGATAAAAATCCACATCCACTTTGTTTATATGCAGATATCTCACATTGATTTTCAGATATATCTTCCCAAAATCGAGTAAGAAAATTTGATATCGAAGATCCTTATTATGATATCATTGAAGTATGTCCTGATAGTATGGGGAATAATAAGGGGATACTCTCCTTTTGAAGAGAAGTTTTATGAAAGTACCTACAAGGACTCAGTCCTTTAAGAAGAGAAGAGATTGAATACAAACTGCGTGATTTTCATTCTTGAGATATAAAAAATCATTATATAGCTTACTATCATAATTGATCTCATAATATTGGTACATATTGATATACGAGTTACTCATTTGCTGATATATATAACTGAGAAAGTGTAACAGGACAGTGAGAGAAAATAGACCTCCAAGATAAAATCGTTCTCATTTGAGAAGTCGGTACTATACTTCATGATCGCCAATTTACGCCCGCAATGAGAAATACGCTAATGCCATGAGTTGAGATACAAGCAAATATCATACAAACTCTTAAAAATGGTGCTATGCTTCAAGATTTTTGAGCAGTAAATACATTTTTTACATATATTATTTTTCAGTCACTTCTTTTGATATCTATCTTTCTGTTCAGTTTTTTTACATCATTTCTTATTTTAATCATTTTTATTATAACTCTGACACTTTTTTGAGCTACACTTTTTACATATAATATATTATTTGATATATTCTTTATTACTGGAGTCTTATGAGTTAATTATTTTATCGTATTTACATACAAGTACTTTATAACTGATGCGAGAAGAAGGCATCTCAAGAAACATTTCTCCCTTTATGTTTCACCTGATCTTGTTGATGAGATTAGTACCACTTCTTCTCCTGAATTTTTAAAGTGAGAAGAGAAAGAGTTAAGTATTTATTTTTCTGACATTGAAAATTTTACAACTCTATCTGAGTCAGTCTGATCGCAGCAGATCGTAGCTATTTTAAATGAATATTTTCATGAGATGACGATTATTATACATAATAATTTCTGAACTCTTGATAAGTATATCGGTGATGCAGTGATGTGTTTTTTTAACGCACCTTTAGATATTTCAGAGCATAGTTATTATGCTTGTAAGACTGCACTTGAGCAAAAACAAAAGCTCAGTGATCTCAATAGTCTTTGGAAGGAGAAATATAGTAATTGGGATGAAGATATCTTTATACGTATCTGAATTCATACGTGAAACGCAATACATGGAAATATAGGGAGTAGTCTTTCTCGTGTAAACTATACCATTATCGGAGATAGTGTAAACCTTGCATCAAGACTTGAGTCAGTTTGAAAAAAATATGGTGTGAGTATATGTGTTTCATGAGAAGTATATGAGAGGGAAAAAGAGGTTTTTTACTTTCGAAAACTTGATAGTAATGTGCTTCTTAAATGAAAGAAGGCTCCTACATCACTTTATGAGTTGATATGTTTTTGGGATGATACAGAAAAAAAAGAAAAGTTTTATCAAATCCATAATAATTATGATCTTTGATTACATGCTTATGATCTTTGAGAATATAATACCGCAATTGAGTATTTTTCAAAAAATACTGAAGATACAACAAGTATATATATGTTACAGAGATGTAAAGATATACTAGAATGAAGGATTAAACTTAATCAAGGTATTTTTATGATGGATGAGAAGTAATAGTTGTCTCTAGGTGTATGATATAGTATTATAAAACTGTATCATTTTATCTCACCACATGAGAATCATAGTTTTTTTCATATTTTTAATAATTCCTTTTACTCAAACTTCTGCAAGTTTAGAGTTTTTCTTGGGAGATGGAGTATGATATGATCGAGATATAATTACCTCTCCGATATATTGAGGAGAGCATATTTTTGTTGAGTATAATTATAGGCCTGAACCTTTTCCACAAGAGTATATATGAGTAGATACTGTGATGCATGAAGTAATTGAGACAATGATACGTAACGAACTTGAGGAAACTATCATAGAAAGTGAAATTCCGCAATATGCCACAGAACTTTATGAAACTCTTTTAACCATAGAACATCCTCAATTTGTTGAATATATACAAATAGCAATACAAGAATCAACAGATATTATACTTCAAGAAAAAATAGAAAATAATATACTTCTTACTCCTTTTGAAGAGACTTTCCTTAATTGTGATATACCTCTCGATGAGAGGCAAGCTATAGTTTTAGATCTTCTGCTACGCATCGAGTCTTGAGAAATAGAGTCTCTTGATATGATAAGTTATCTCAATCCAAGTTTTTGAGATTGTATCATACCATTTCCTGATATCACAAGAAGTGATGAAGTAATTGAGAATTCATTTCAATCTAATAGAGAGCTCATAGATATCATAAATTGAGTCATTCGTGAGTATGAGATAGATTCAGAAATATCTATAGCTATACAGAGAAATGACTCTATGATAACACTATATCAAACAAGAAATGAAATATTAGAAGAACTGTTGCGTGATAAAAAAATCAGTTTTTCCATATATGAGAAACTAAGTTCTGATGTTTCTCATGTCTATCACCAATTATTAGAAATACAAAGCATACTCCTACAAAGCGAGTGAGAAAATAACATCTCGAAGTATTTTGAAACTTTACTTGAGGATTATACTGCTATCTATAATTATCTCACTAGTCAGTATGAACTTTGAAACCTAAGTCTGAAAGATTATATTAAGGCACTGAAGAAGCTTGATATGTATATTGAAAATAAGAAGCAAATACTTGATTTATATATATATAATGATATCTCTGAATGAGAGTATCTTAGGAAGATGGGGCTACTTAAGGACTAT
>JAIUMN010000020.1 GCA_022565555.1 Candidatus Altimarinota bacterium | reverse complement strand
GTCTTCCATAAGTTCTAGATCTGCGATTCATGCAGTATAAGATGCAACATTGGATATCCTATCTTGAGTCTCAATAATCTCTCCGTTTCATAACACTGCCCTTATATAAGCTTTTCCAATCGTAACTGGAATAATATCTGCTTCCACTTTTAGAAGAGCATGCATAAACTCTAGCATCTTATTATAGTCTTTACCAAGATTATAATAGAGATTTGCCATTATAATATTTCCTGCCTTATGTCCTTTAATAGAAGAAGTAAGCGGGAGGGTGAAAGAAAGAAAGTCTTCCTTTAATCCCCCTATCCCAACCTTTCTCCCTTTGAGAGAAAGGAGCGAGCTAGATTTTTCTAAATGCTTTTTAAATTCTTCATCAGCTCCAACAAGCCTAAAATAATCCCAGATACTCAGTTCTGAAATTTTGATATCCCTTTCAATCACTGTTTCAAGATACTGCCTGAACTCATCTTTTCGTGGAGAGTTTGACATCATAAAGAGACATCGTCTCAAATCACCTGGTGGTGGGAGATGTAATCAAAGTTCCTCCTGAAACTTACGCATGAGTTCTCCCGTCGTACGTCCATCGTCTGACATTGAGACGATACTAGATATATGATACTTCCCTTTTGGAAAATATTTCTGCATCGCATCGAGCAGATTAGATTGGCCGTTTCCTCAGCCGATAGTGACTATTTTTTTCATATTCCCACCCTACAGTTAGAAACCTCATACAATTTTCTCCCTAAGGAGAAATGAAGCTGCAAAATAAAAAACACACACTAATATTGTATGTATTTTTTAGGAAAGTGCGAGAATTAATCTAAGATATCTTTCAAAAACTCTTTCATCTCTCAAGCAAGTTCTTCATCTTTCATAGCATACGTGATGCAAGCTTTAAGGTATCATGCCTTACTTCCAGTATCGTAACGAGTTCCTTGAGTATCAAGAGCATAGAGAGTACTGTCTTGTAAAAGTGAAATAAAGGCATCTGCAAGACGAATTTCTCCATCTCATACAGAAGATTTTGCATTTTCAAGATATGAAAATATCTCAGGAGTAAGTATATACTTCCCTATTGCCGCGCGCCTTGAATCTGTTTCTCAGGCTTTTGGTTTTTCAATAAATCTTGTAACTGCTAGTTCTCTATCCACTTCTACAATTCAATAATTTTTCACCTCAGAGCTTGGAACTTCTATCGTTGCTATGACTGGTTTTCAGGTTTCTTTATATCTCTTTACAAGTTGCTCTGCAGCTGTGATTTCGTTATCAATGATGTCATCACCAAAAAGTACGAGAAATGGCTCATCTCATATGAGATTTTTCGCTCTGAGGATAGCGTCACCATCTCACTTAGGATAGGGTTGTCTTACATATACTATATTTGCGCTTCCTGAAACAGATTGAACTTTTTTGAGATAATCAAACTTCCCACTATCATCTAGACGAGTTTCCAGCTCAGGATTAGAGTCAAAGTGATCTTCTATCGCACGCTTACTTCGTCCAGTGATAATGATGATATCCTCACACCCAGCTGCAATTGCTTCTTCAACCAGATATTGCATCACAGGTTTATCAACAATTGGAAACATCTCTTTTGGAAGTGCTTTTGTGGCAGGAAGAAACCTTGTTCCCATCCCAGCTGCTGGAATCACACATTTTGTTATTTTTTTCATAGTGTTAATTTTTAATATCTTCTACAAGCTCTGGAAATTCGGCCTCCTTGTAAAAATGTCCTCTATCGTGGAAGGTTCGAAATATAGACTCTGGAAAGTAGTTCTTTATCAAGAGTGCATCTTCATACATGACTATATCATCATCAGTGCTATGATAGATATAAATATGCTCGCACCATCTTGCCACTCGAGTATATACCTCCTCAAGGTCAAAATCGAAACTACCCATTACTTCTCCTGAGGTATCATTCACCGCAGCAGCGATGAGAAAAAGTTTTCTGATTCTTATCTTTTTTCCAGATTTTCTATCAAGTATACCATCATTTTCCCCAAGATACTTTAGTATAAAGCTTCCTCATAATGAGCCTCACGCAAGATATATTTCACTATTAAAGTATGGAATCATTTTTTCAAACATAATTTTCCACGCAGCGTAGTCAGCAAAGTCTCTATCATGAAGCGGGGCTCTCAAATATTCCCAGTCATCTCCAAGCTTCTCTCAAAGTGTTTTATTCCAACTCAGAAAGTTCTCATCATAAGGATTATACTCAAGCTTTTTAAGCATATCATGATAGTCCTTAAAATTTTCTTTTGGAGTTCATCAATTAATAAAAATAACTTGTTTTTTCATAATACGAGATATAAAAAATACACACGTAAATTGTATGTATTTTTTTAAAATATGCGAGAAAAACTTTTTATGTTCGTATTCCGTATCACTTTTTCAATAACCTCAGTAATATAAAAATAAAAACTATATTACAAATCATAAGCATGATAAAAGAAAAGTAGACATTAATATCTGAAACTCCGATAAAACTATAACGAAGTCCATTTACCATATAAAGTATCGGATTAAATTGAGAGATAAATTGCCATGGTTCTCAGAGTATCGATATAGGATAAAATACTCCTCATAGATAAGTTAGAGGAGTAATAAGGAATGTTGGGATAACAGAAATATCATCAAAACTCTTCGCATATAATCCATTAAAAAGACCGAGAAGAGCAAAAAGAAGTGATGTAAGTATTACAAAGATAATTGCAAAAGGAATATTTTGTACAGAAATATCGGTCATAAAAAATCCCACTAAAAAAACAAGTCCTCAAACTATGAGTCCACGAAGTATCGCCCCAAAACAAAATCCAAGAAGTATCTTCCAGTGGGCTATAGGTGAGACAAATAGCTCTTCTATGGATTTTTGAAACTTACTTCCAAAAAAGCTAGAACTCGTATTTTGATAACTTGCCATAATCACTGACATCATGAGAAGCCCAGGAAATATAAAGTCAATATAATTCACTCCATCAATTACAGAAACCCTATCTCATATAAACTTTCAGAAAATAGCAAGATAGAGAACAGTTGTAATAACTGCCGGAAGAAGTGTTTGCTTCCAAACTCTGAGAAATCGTGTGACTTCTTTGTAAGTGAGGGTATAGAGGTCGGTCATAACTGTAATATTAGGTTATATTTTTTCACAGGATAACTCACCCCAAAGCCCCTCTCTTCCAGAATAGAGGGGAACTACAATTTCTGTAGTCTCTTTCTCTTCTGGAAGAGAAAGAATTTAGATAGAGTTACCATGTGCTACTTCTTCGCAAGCTTTAAAAAGAGTTGTTCTATTCTATTGGATTTATTTCGCATCGAAAGGACTTCGACTCATTTCTCAGAAAAAACAGAAAATATATGATTAAAACTTTCATCAGCTTTTACAGTAAGTTCTAGTGTTTTTGAATCAACAAGCTTTGGATGATACTGAGAAAATCTTTTCGGGATTTCTAAAAGTGTATCTTTAAGATCAAGAACAAATATTTCCTCATCAAGAGTTGCGAGAAGTTTTTTTACACTTCCTTGATGGACAATTTTTCCTTCGCTTAGTATTGCTACATTTCGACAAAGTTCTTCGACTTCTTCAAGATAATGTGTAGTAAGTATAATGGTTATTCCTTTTTCTTCATTAAGTTCACGTATAAACTGCCACATCGTTTGCCTGAGCTCAACATCCACTCAAGCAGTAGGTTCATCAAGAACCAATATTTTTGGTTCATGCATAAGAGCTCGAGCTATCATAAGTCTTCTCTTCATACCACCTGAAAGTTCTTTTGCCTTAGCATCTCGTTTTTCCCAAAGATCAAGTTTTTTAAGATAATATTCGACTCGTTTTTTTGCTTCTGACCTTGAAACTCAATAATAGCCTGCAGCAAAGAGACAAATATCATCAACTCTTGAAAAGATATCAAAATTAAACTCTTGAGGAACAACTCCAATATATGTTTTTGCAAGAGAAAAATTATCATCAATACTCACTCAAGAAATTTTCACACTTCCTGAATCTTTATTTACAAGGCTCGTCATGATCCCGATAGTTGTAGATTTTCCGGCTCCATTATGCCCCAAAAGTGCAAAAAAATCTCACTCTTGCACCTCTAAATCAACCCCTCTCAAGACATCATCTTTTCCATAACTTTTTTTCAGATTTTGTATTTCAAGTATATTCATATTTTTTATAAAAAATAACTTAATGAGTGTAATGAGTAATATAGATTTTACAAGAAAATACTGGAACTATCTTTTACAAAAACAGTCCTCGGTATGATCATCTACTACTCCAACGGCTTGGAGATAGGCATAAATAATAGTCGAACCAACAAAGCTCATACCACGTTTTTTGAGATCTTTTGAAAGCATATCTGAGAGCTCGGTTTTTACTGAGACTTCAGAAAGAGCTTTTGGGTGATTTACAATTTGCTTATTATTCACAAAGCCCCAAAGATAGTCACTGAAACTTCCATATTGTTTTTGTATTTCTTGAAATACCTGTGCATTTTTCCGTACCGAAAATACTTTAAGTCTATTTCTTATTATTCTCTCATCTTTTAAAAAAGCTTCAAGCTGTATATCTGTAAGCTCAGAACATTTTTGAACATCAAAATCAAAAAATATATCTCTATACCCCTCTCTTCGCTTTAAAATAGTCTCCCAAGAAAGTCCGGCTTGTGCTCACTCAAGTACAAGAAACTCAAAGAGCACTCTATCATCATATACAGGTCTTCCCCACTCTTCATCGTGATATTTTACGTAGAGAGGATTATTTAAGTTTACCCAGGCACAACGGTTTTTTTCCATGTTTTAAGTAATTATTTTTTTAAATTATAAAAAATATGTATACTCTTGCAAATGATTTCATAATTTAGCTATGGCACAAATCCCAATACGTGAATACGATGTAAAAAAGATGTTTGCGAGATATTCGTGAACTCAATACGCTTGAACTCAGATTCGAGATATTATCGATGCAGAAAAACTTGATGCAAACAAAAAATATATCATCAAACCAGATATGCTTTTTGGAAAGCGTTGAAAAAGATGAATGCTTTGAATCAACTTAGATAGAGAAGAGGTAAAAAATTGGATTGAAAAATGGTATAAAAAAGAAGTAGATATTGATGGAGTAACAGGAGCGCTTGATGTATTTCTCGCTGAAGAAATTATAGATATTCAAAAAGAATATTATCTTTCTTTTACTCAAAGTAGAGAGGGGGATGTAATTACTTTTTCTTCGCACGGGTGAGTTGATATAGAGGATAACTGGGGAACAACGAAAAGTATCGTAATTCCTATGAGTGAAAGTATCAGCGAGGGAAAAATTGGATCCCTTTTCTCTCTCGAGGAAGAAAAGATTCAAATATGAGAGTTTCTCTCTTCCCTCTTTCACTTTTACCGGATTCATGGATTTACCAGTCTGGAGTTTAATCCGATAGCGCTCGATACTTCATGAAATCTTCATCTTCTTGATTCGGTTGCCAAGATAGATGATTGCGAGTATTTTTTACAAAAAGAAAACTGGAGTAAACTTGAGTTTCCAAATGGTTTTTGATGGAGAGAGTCTGAAGCAGAGAGATATATACATGAACTTGATACGCAGACAGGGGCTTCTCTGAAACTCAAAATCCTGAATCCTCATGCGTCGATATGGACTCTCTTTGCTGGAGGTGGGGGATCTCTCGTGATGACAGATACACTTTGAGCACTTGGGTATACTCATGAAATCTGAAACTATGGAGAGCTCTCTGGAAATCCGAGTCGCGAGTTTACAAGGGAGTATACTCGAGTACTCTTTGGGGAGATGTTAGAAGCAAAAACATCAAAACAAAAATATCTTATCATTGCAGGAGCTATAGCAAACTTTACTGATATCAAAGCAGGATTTACCTGAATCGTTGACGTACTTGAAGAACTCAAAAACAAGATATTAGAGCAGAATATACGGATACTCGTGAGACGTGGAGGAATTAATGAGCAAGCTTGACTCAAGCTTCTTTCTGCAGCCTGTGAAAAACTCAACATCCCAGTATGTATCACTGGAAGTGAGAGTTACATGACAGATATTTTACGAAAAATAAAACGCTAACTATGTTTACCAAAAAATCTTTCGCCTGCCTCTATGGACTTCAACTTGGAGCAGCACAACATATGCTTGATTTTGATTTTCTCTCAGAGAGAGAAGTAAGCGTACTCTGCTTTATTCATCCTGGTAAAAAATATGCTCTTCAAAAGCTTTTTTATGGAGACAAAGAAGTTCTTGTTCCGAGCTTTCCAGATTTTGCAAGCATACCTCAAAATATGAGAGAAAAGCTTGATACACTGGTAAACTTTGCAAGTTTCAGAAGTGCACAAAAGTCTACTTTGGAAGCAATGGGGACAGGATATTTTCAAAACATCGTAATTATCGCAGAGTGAATCCCTGAGAGACAAACACTTGAGCTTATGGAGAAAAATAGAGCTCTTGGACTCAATATTATCTGACCAGCAACTGTTTGAGCAATGAGAGCAGGAATATTTCGTGCTGGAAATACAGGTGGGAGCTTAGAAAATATTATAGATTCACGACTCTATCAAAGCTGAAGCGTAGGGTTCGTCTCAAAATCTGGAGGAATGAGTAATGAGCTTCGTCGAGTTATTGCTGACAGAACAGATGGAACAAGTCTTTCTCTTGCGCTTTGATGAGATGCATATAATATCATGGACTTTCCAAGTGCCATAAAAATACTTGAAGATGATAGTGAGACTCAGATGATAGTGATGCTCGGGGAAATTTGAGGGCGTGACGAACTAGAGGTAGCACAAATGATTACAGAAAAAGAAATCACAAAACCAATCATTGCATGGTGCATTGGTACTATTAATGAACAAATCAAGTGAGAAGTTCAATTTGGACACGCAGGCGCAAAGTCGAACAAACAGGAAGAAACCGCAAGCTATAAAAACCAAGCCTTGAGAGAAGCAGGAGCTATAGTTCCAGAAAGCTATATGGACTTTGGCGAGAAGATTGAGAAAGTATTTCTTTCACTTCATCCAAATTTTAATCCTTTCGCACACAAGGAAAAAAGAATCACAATTTCTGAAAAAATGAGACTTATCAAGTCTCGTAAAAAAACTTCTTTTACTTCAACTATCTCAGATGAGAGAGGAGAGGAATTATTGTATAATTGAAAAAAAATCTCTGAATTTACTAAGACTCCAGATATTGCTGAAATAATTGGTCAACTATGGTTGAAAAAATCTCTTCCAGACTATGCAAAAAAGTTCCTCAATACTGTACTTATCCTTATTGCTGATCATGGTCCCGCTGTTTCAGGAGCTCAAAATACTATTATAACTGCACGAGCTTGAAATGATCTCAAATCCTCACTTATCGCTTGACTTACTACCATAGGTCCTCGATTTTGAGGAGCTATAGATTGAGCAGCAAAAAACTGGCTTGAGTGTCTTGCAAAAAATATTTCTCCAAATGATTTTGTAAAAAAAATGAAAGACGCAGGTGAAAATATCCCATGAATATGACATAAAGTAAAATCAAAGTTTAACCCTGATACGAGGTGTACTATACTCCTGGATCTTGCAAAATATTTTCCTGAAAAAAAATATCTCCACTTTGCTCTTGAAGTTGAACAACTTACACTTGAAAAAAAATCAAATCTCATACTCAACGTTGATGGGTATATCGCAGCTATGCTTCTGGATATTTTTGAAGATATATGAATGGATTACAATGAAAAAAAGATGTATATTGAAGCATGAATCTTTAATGGTTTATTTCTCCTTGCGCGAAGTATCGGATTCATCGGTCATGCTATAGATCAAAAAAGGCTCTGAGAAGGACTCTATCGAGCTGATTGGAGTGATATACACTATACTGATTAAAAACTTGAAATATATAATATCTTATATATACTATACTTTATTTCATAAAATATATTACATGGAAAAAATATTTCAAAAAGCTCTTGCGGCACATACGGCAATGCTCTTACTTCACATAGACTCAAAAACGCTTGATCATGATTTTCATCACGCAACGGAAGAGTTTTATGAGTGACTCTTTGATACAGCTCATGAAATAGGGGAAAAGTATGTTGATCTCTGATCTCACCATGAATCAAGTGATATCATAGTTAAAAAACAACAAGCTTTTGATATCATTAAAAATCTACGTGAAGAAATAGAGACTTACGCTCGCAATAATACCATAAGTCTTTGAACAGAGGATTTACTTGGAAGTCTCGTAAATAAGCTTGAAGATATGGAGTGAACTGCAAAGAGTTTTATATAAAAAACGAGAGCTTAGCTCTCGTTTTTTACTGACTGAAGAAATTGTTTTTGCTTATAACTCCAAACTGCGAACACAAATATAAATCATCAAAATACAAAGAAGAATCCTTGATACCCAAATACTGATAATATAAATCATCCACTAAAAAGTCAGATAACATTTCCAAGGTTTTGTAATATCTTCATTGGAGCGGCTGAAGCATTCGCATCTATCTCTTTGAGATTACGACTTTTTGCATAAGCAATATTATATGCTTCTAAAAATGTAGCTACTGCAATACTCATACATATTGCATATCAGGTAGAATTTATAAGTGCAAGTCACATTACTATATAAAAGTTTCCTCAAGCTCAGAGAAATCAAAGTCAGATAAGTGATGATGCTGAGAGAAAAAGTCATATAATTGAATATGTGAATATTCATTTTTTTACCGCAAGTTCTGCAAAATACCCCTGGAGTCAGAATGCTGGTATTGCGATAGCTCAAAGGAGTATAAAACTCCAACCTGGTTTTACTTGATCAAGAAACTCTATAAGAAATGTTGCAACAAATATATCCCAAAATCCAAAAGTAAGTACAACTCAAAGAGACCAAAGTACTATAAGATAGAGCTTTTTAGCATAGCCTAAGGTCTGAAATATGGAAAGAAATGAATCTTTCGTTTCAATGAGTATTTCCTTCATACTTACATTACTCCCCTTTTCCTTTCGTTTCATCGGCTTTAAAAATATATATGAGCTATTTTTAAGATATTTCTTTAATTCTGGAAGTGTCATAGAGTATTTAAGCTCTTCTCAAACAGAGAAGATTTTATCTTTTGAAAGAACGACTTTAAAACGTTCTATCTCTTTAAGATTAAGTGTTTTTTCATTATTATCAAAGTAATATAGCATCACATAAGCAATAACCACAAGGATAAATGCAACAAAAAAGACTACTAGCCTTGGTTCAAAAGTAAGTATAACTCATGCAACTGTAAGTCCAAAAAATGCTCCAACACCCGTAAAGAGATTATTTTTAGAGATAATTATTCCATACTGATCTGGGGTAGCTTTATTAAGAATATAAGAAATAGTTGTAACATCATATATCTCCTTAGCGTACCCATAACAAAATGCAGCGAGTAGGAGAAGGATCATATTGAGTCCATCAAGAAGAAAGAAACGAATTACACTTCAAAGTCCATTGTCATCAACTGATTGCCCCAAAAAGTTTGTTACTGCAAAAATAAAATTTGCAAATATTAGTATTGCGATAATATGCGCTACCGCTCAGCTAATATAGAGTGTTCGTGGATTATAGTAACGTTGAAGTATCCCTGCTGGAACATCAAGAAGCATCGCAAAAAGATTTCATATTCCAAGAAATATTCCAACAAGTGCTACAGATTCGAGCTGGAGTGTAAAAAAATATACTGCAGTAAAGTGAAAGAGCATCACCAAAAAACTCAAAAAACCTACCGTGAGATGAAGATTCCATTTTCTCATTCCGTGGAGCCCTGATTCTGGAGAGATAAATATCTGCTGTTGCATATGTCTTCTAAAAATACCTATATAACTTAGTGTACTCTATTTTAAAAAATAACTCAAATATTGCAGTAAAAATAAATATATGATAAAGTTATAAAAATATTTTAAATACACCTTATGTCATCAAAGGATTTAGTACAAGATCCGCTTATGGAAGTAGAACATCTTAAAGAAGATGTTTTAAAGAAGTCTGAACAAAAAACATTTCACTCAAGTAAGTTTTTACAGATCTCAAAAAAGGTAAAAGACGATCTCAAAAGACAAGCAACAGATGATGCCTTGAAAGATATTTCTATCGCAGCACTTATTATATGAAGTAGTGATTTACATTATGAAGTCTATGAAAAAGAAGTAAAAATCAGATTTCGTATTGATGGACTACTTGTTGATGTTTTTTCCCTTACGAATGCTGAATATAAAAAAATAATTGAACGACTCAAGTATGCAGCATGACTTAAACTTAATATTACACATATTCCTCAAGATGGAAAGTACTCATTTTATACAGAAGAAAATCGTAAGATAGATGTTCGTGTCTCTACCCTCCCTATCAAATATGGAGAAAATATTGTATGTCGTATATTAGATAATACAAAGAATATCTTGGATTTTGAGGATCTTTGATTTATATGGACTGGGAAGCGTATGATGGAAAAGACTATACAATCAAAACAAGGAATGATACTCGTTACTTGACCTACTGGTTCTGGTAAAACAACTACTCTATATACTATACTTCAAAAGCTTAATACTCGTGAGAAAAAAATTATCACGCTCGAAGATCCTATCGAGTACGAACTTGAAGGAATTGTTCAGTCTCAGATTGATGATAAAAATGGTGTCACTTTTGAAAGTGGACTTAAAGCTTGCCTCAGGCAAGATCCAGATATTATTATGGTATGAGAAATACGTGATCTTGAAACCCTTCAAATAGCAACTCAAGCAGCACTTACATGACATCTAGTACTCTCTACGCTTCATACAAAGTCAGCAGCTGACACGCTTGATCGTATCATTAATATGGGTCTTCCTCCATATATACTTGCATCTGCTCTTGATACTATAGTTGCCCAAAGACTTGTGAGAAAAATATGTCCTCACTGTAAAGTGGAGAAAGAAAAAAGTACTCAGGAAATAGCTATCATAGAAGCGATGATGAAAGAAACTTGAATGAGTACTCTCCCAAGTTCTCAAATGAAACTCTATGAGGGGAAATGATGTAGTGAGTGCGGAAACTCAGGTTACAAAGGTCGAATCGGGATATATGAAATCATCACTCTTAATGACAAACTTCGTGAACTTATAAGGAAAGAGGCAAGTGTTGCTCAAATACTTCATGAAGCTCGAAATGGGGATCTTATAAAAATGCAAGAAGATGGTATACTTAAGGCACTTAAGTGATATACAACGATTGAAGAAATACTAAGAGTGATATAATATTAAAATTTTTTACTATATAAAACCTTCCTATAAAACTATGCAAAATACACCATTTGAAATACAAGATAATGAACTTACATGAGAACTACTTTATAACTCACTTATCAATGCATCTGATGAGAAATTTTCTGGCACATTTTTTTACTACAATCAAAAATGAGAATATGAAGATATTAATATATGAGATATTACATACACAGCTGAAGAGATTATTTTAGCATTAAAAAAAAGATGAATAGAAATTAAGTTTGTGAAAAGAAAAGACTGAAGCATAGATATTGTAGATAATAGATATCATCAACTTGAGTGAGATATACTTTCCCTCCCTATTGAAGTTAGCACTAGAGTAGCAGAATTACTGAAATAAAATTATTTACTAAATTTATATCACGAGAAGAAAAATATCTTCTCTTTTTTTCTTTCTTCTTGCTTATTTTTTTATATAATAGCTTCGAAATTTTTGAACTTAATAATGGAATGAAAATATTTATTCCAAACATAATTTTTTTCTTATATGTTCACTGGAATCATAGAAACAAAAACTGAGATACTGAGTCGTGATCAGGGAAGATTTACACTGAGAAATCCATTTCCTGAAGAACTAAAGCTTGGACAATCTATCGCTCACGATGGTGCATGTATGACAGTAGAGTCATTTAATGACAATGTATATACTATTTTTATGATGGAAGAATCACTTCAAAAAACGCATTTTTCAGAAAAAAAAATCTGAGATAGCTTAAATCTTGAACGCTGCCTTAAAGTAGATGATAGAATAGATGGACACTTCGTAAGTGGGCATATAGATTGTGTCTGAGAAGTGAGTCTCGTAGAGAAAAAACCTGATGGATCACTCATAGTAGGAGTTTCGTTTGCAAAAGATAAAAGTCTCTATACTATAGAAAAAGGGTCAATAGCACTCAACTGAGCAAGTCTGACGATAGTAGAAAAGCAGGAATGATATATCTCCGTCTCGCTTATTCCACTAACACAAGATTGGACCAATCTATGAACTCTTAGGATTTGAGACAAAGTCAATATCGAGTTCGATATACTTTGAAAATATATACTTAATAAGTAATCTTTAAAACGAAAAACTATGGCACACTACACACAAGAACTCATAAGTATTTCTCATATACCAAAAAATATACGAGTCGCTTTTATTAGCGCAGATTTTAATAAAAAATATACAGATGCGCTTGAAGAAATAACAGAAGAGGTACTCACAGAAAATCATTTTCGAAATATCACAAAATATAGAGTTCCTGGGGCTTTTGAAATTCCCGCTATGATAGAACGTGTAGTGGCAAAGTGAGAGGTTGATCTTATATATTGTTTTTGAGTGGTGATTCGTGGAGCTACCACGCACTATGATTATGTATGTAACGAAGCGGCAAGAGGAATCATGGAAGCGAGCGTAAGACACCCTGATACTCCAATTATTTTTTGACTCCTCACCTGTGAAAATATAGAGCAAGTTGAAGAGAGAATCAATAAAAATCTCGCGATTTCATGACTTAATCTACTGGCAGCATGCAAGGAAATATAGTATGAGTAAGTGTATCTTGAGAGGTCATTCACGGAAAAAAACTTGGAAGAACCCTCTGAGTTCCCACCGCAAACATTGCTTTTGAGAGTAAAGAAGTATCTCCTGGAGTATATGCTTGTAATATTATGGTTTTAGGGGGTATTTATTTTTGAGTTGGAACATATCAGAGTGAAAAGAAACTGTTTGAAGTATTTATTTTTGATTTCACGCAAGATATCTACTGAAAAAACATAGAAATAATTCTCCTTGAAAAGCTCCGAGATAATAAAAAATTTGAAAATTTTGAAGCACTTAAAGTTCAAATACACCGAGATATCAAAACATCAAAAGAACTTCAATTTCCAGTGCTTACGTTTTGAAGTTTCGATATTCTTCATGAAGGTCATACATACTACCTTACGCAAGCAAAAAAATATGCTCGTAGCCTTATTACTATTATAGCTCGAGATAAAACTATAGAGCATATCAAAGGAAAAACACCATATTACCATGAAAAGCTACGAACTGAGGCAATAAAAGAACTCTGAATCAGTGATATTGTAGAACTTTGAGATGCCCATAATCCCTATGTTTGGTTTGAAAGGTATAAGCCAAAAATTATAGCTCTCGGATATGATCAACGCGGGAAGTTTGTTGAGATTCTTCCTGAAAAACTTAAAGAAGCTGGATTGAAAGATACAAGAATAATCCGAATAGAAAGCCTAGAACCAGAAAAATATAAAAGCTCACTTTTACGCGGAGTATTAAAAAAAGAAAATCCTTAGGATTTTCTTTTTTTAATACTATTTTTTCTTCTGGAGTATAGCTTGATATTCCTCAAGCTCTCGCCAATGTCACTTTGAAGCAAGTCGTGCTTGATCAGGCCAAGTAGCTGGATTATACCTTTTGTAACTTGTACCTGCGTCAAGAAGTATTTTTTCGAGTCACTCTACGTCAGCATCTACTATAGTTTGATATGAATCAATTCAGGAATCAAAGAGAAGCTTCTCTACTTTTGGAGTAAGTCAGTATATGAGACTAAGATTATCTCATACAGGCTTGCTTTGAGGGATATCACTTTCATTACCAGAAGTTTTTTCTTGTGAGATATCGATTTTTTGACTCTGAGATTTTTTTGTTACTACTGGATATAAAGAATGATTTTTATACTCATCAAGTGGAACAGCATCAAGAACAACAAAATGCTTACGGGGTTTTATGAGCCAAGCAAGTATATATCATAACACAAATGCTCAAGAAAGCATAAGTATTATCTCAAAGCTTGCATCAATCAATGGGGAATCTCAAGGTATATTTTGAAGCATAAATATATAATTTTAGATATTAATTACACGCAAGTTGTTGTATTTTTTCAATAGTAGTTCGGCCAACATATCCTGTCGGATTATTAATGCCCCATGGAGTAAGTATTTCTGAACGAAACTCTTCTTGAAATGCTTTTACTGCTTCAAAGTCATCATTTCCAAATACTCCATCTGATTGTGTTAATAAACCTCTGTTAATTAAAAATATCTCAAGAGCTAATACTTCATCTCTTGCATTATTTCATCACAAACTAATAGGTCATCTGAGTGGATTTTGACATATATTACGTACTCAAGCTTGTCTTTCTTGTTCATTATTTATATCACTTTCTTCTGTTGTACTCGGTTCTTCTGTAGGTAAAAATCAATTCTCAGATATTTGCTCTTCGCCTCATTCTTCAACTTCAACATATACTCGTGGTGGCGCTATTGAACTTGGTCAAGTAACATCCCCAGCACTCAAGCTCTCTATATCATTTCAAGTGATACTGTCATCTTCTTCTTCCATAAGAGAGTCTAAAGATTCAATATCTTCCTCAAAAATATCACCATTATTACTATTGGTATCTCAATTCGATTCTAAGATTTCTCCTACCACTTGAGTAGTATCTTCAACTTCTATAGTACAAACATCTTGAAGATGACATGTATACCAATACCAAGAAGTGTATGCCCACGCTCAAGAAAGAAAAATAGTAAGAAATATAAGTATTTTTTTCATAAATAAAGAAAAGTGTTTAGTGAATGGATTACTTGCTTATATTAAAAATAAAGTATTTTTTGTCAAAACTTGCAGAAGCTTTTGTATTGAATATACTCTTGATATCAAATTATAATATTTTTAGAATATGCATTTTCTCAAATATATAACACATATCTTACTTATCTTTCTACTTATATCGTGAAATATCGTACAAGCAAATGAAGGTGTATGTGGGAGTCAGTCTTGAGAAGCACTTTATAACTGTAGAGTACAGCAGGTATGTGAGGAATATAAGTCAGAAAAACCAGTATATAATCCGGAGGATTTTGAACCAGTAGGAAGCTCTCAAGCTGCTTATCATAATCAGATAGTTCGATCACCAGCGCTTGATAACGCAAAAAGACTCTATAGGGAAAATATGTGAAATATATATAAGTGTGGACTTATTCAATCGCAAAGAAATGCACTTGAGTTTGTTGAAAAACAAATACGCCAAGAAGCAAGTGGTCAACTCGCTGATACAATTTGAAATCAGATTACACAAAGACTGCAACGATTAGAACTCAGCGCATGAAGAATAGGATGTGCTCTTACAGATACTGATACTATCCATAATAAACTCAATATCCTTCGTGAAACGACATATGAAGCATGTAAATATACAAACTATCTTGAGTGGGTACGAGAGTATCACAAAAACCCTAATAATAATCTCATAGACACTAATGATGTTCGTACTCGTATCCCAAATCCTGAATTTTCAGCTATCCTTAACTCTATAGAAGACGATATCAATGCGGAAATTAGCCATACTTTTCAAGTATTTCCACTCGCATACCAAGCGTATGCGGAGTATGAAAACCACTTTCCTCTACACTTTATGCTCACTGTACTACGCTGAGATTACTCCATACTCCGCGATAGACTCTATGAAGTTCTTATGCCAATTGCACAACTTGGATATAAGGTGATAAATGCTATGAGTTATTAAACTCATATCCTTTCTTTAAATTCTCAAAAGTTTCTTTCAACTATCCCTGTATCTATATATGGATTTAACTCTCATATACTCGCATGCTTTCTATCTCTTCCATCGTAGCCTATTTGATGACAATCGCTCCCAAAAGTTAAAAGCACTTTTCATCTAAATTGTTTTTGAGTCCTAAGTATCTCGCTCACCCATTCTGGACTCGCTTGAGTATTTACTTCAATAGCATTTACTCATTTTTCTACATAATCTCAAATAGTTCTTTGAAACTCTGGGGTTCATCACTTATTATCACTGAATGTTACATTTGGATGAGCGAGGGAAACAACACCTCAAGTTTTCAACACTACTTCTTCAACTGTTTGCTCAACACTTGGTTCATACTCTTCTATCTCTACTCCATATTGTTCAAAAAGTCTTCCTCATCTTTTGAGACATTCTTCATAAAAATGAGTTACAATATCTTCACTTACAGTATATTCTCAGAGTATTCTTCTCATAATGTCCTTATTTTCATCCTTACTCCAAAAATATCGAGCCATATCATACTTATTAGAAGTTGAGATATCTCTCTTGAGTTTTTCAGTCATATATCGACTAAAATCATCTTCACTTCACTCAAGTCATAATGTATCAACTATTTTCTGGAACTGTATCCTCCTAAGTCTTTTTTTCGCATTATCTGTTTGAGAGAGGACTTCTTGAAGAGAATTGTGAAATATTTGAGCATATGAAACGAGATGTAAACTCTTTCAGAGTTCATAATTTCTCGCTAAAATTTCTACTGAGTCACAAGTATCTATTCATATATTTCTCAGATCTGATTGAAAATCTTGTGGCGAAATCACATCATGATCAGTAAGAGCAAGAAAGTCTATACCAAGTTTTTGTGCTTCCCTGAGCACTTGCTCTGGAGTATTTTTTCCATCACTTCTCGTTGAGTGACAGTGCATTTCAATATTTCTCATAATCAAAACATTAAGAAATAAACATCGATACTCTACGAAAAAGAAAATATATTACTCTTGAAAAACAAGAATCTGTAAAAAATACTTTTTCATATACCAAATCTTTTCTTTTCTAGAAATACTCTATAATAGAAATATATTTGTAATAATAATTTACACTTTTATGATAGATGCAAAAATTCTTCAAAATATTGGACTCTCAAAGATTGAATCAAAGATATATATTTTTCTCCTCGAGAACTGAGTACATCATATCTCAGATATCGCAAAGTATACTGACTCAAACAGAGTTCAAGTATATGGTGCTCTTCCGCGACTCATCGAAAAAAACTCATTTGAGAAAGTTATAAATGAAAAAGGAAAATCTTTTTTGCAGAAAATCCTCAAAATCTCGAGAATATTTTTTATGAACAAAAACTAAGCTTTCAAAACACTATCTCTTTTTTAAAGCAAAAATATGAAAAAGATCTCGCAAAACCCGAACTCAAAATATTCTATACAGAGGAGGCGATGAAGCATATATTTATGGATGTTGTTGAAACACTTGAAAAATGAGACACCTACTATAGATATTCTTCTCGAAAGCATGACGTGTTACGAGGCTTTCTTCCAGAAAGTTATAAAAAATTACGAGACGCAAAAGAGATACAACGTTGCATCATAACAAGCAAAGAGCTGAAAACAATGAAAGAAAAGGAAAACAAGCTCAACCGAGAAATGCGAGCAATACCTGAAGATTATGATTTATTTGATGATAATATCGGAAAGATTATTTATGGAAACAAAGTAGCAATTATTGACTACAATACTTCTACCTCATTTATCATAGAAAATAAAAAATTTGCAGAGTTCGAAAAAAAGATTTTCTTACTTCTCTATCGCTATCTCAGAAAATAACTACTTCCCACACTTCCCTCTACACCCCCAAACCTTCGACCAATCTGGAAAAAAAACAGGTGTATGATTTGCATAATCTTGATAGCTTTGATTATCTTTGTATCTAGCTTCTTGCAGCGGAATACCTGAAACTTTTGTCAGGAGAAAGGTTATAAGCATCCAAGACAGAAAGACCAGTGGAGTATAAGTAAGAGCGACGATACTGATTCCAAACCAAAAGAGAGACTCTCAAAAATACTGTGGATAGCGATGAAATTTACGGAGTCCTCACGTGAGTATCTCTCAAGGTTTTTTCGTTAGTACAAATTGTTTCAACTCTACATCTGCTACAGTCTCGTATAAGAGTCAGAAAAGAGCTATCAAAGCTCAGAGTATCAATATTTTTTCGATATTTGCACTTGCTTCAAAGTAGAGATGAGCATAGAGCGGAAAAGCTATAAGAAGCATCAAGAATCCTTGGAATAAATATACTTGAAAAAAACTTCGAGTATAAAAATATTTCCAGTCCTCACGCCACCTCGCATATCTTGGATCTTCTCATTTTTTTCAAAACTTCTTACTTCCTATATGTAGAGTGAGTCTTATACCCCAAGTAGTTACTAGTAAAGTAAGAAGGATTTGAATAATATTTGCGTCACTGAGAAAATAACTTATCCACGCAATAAGTACGAATCAAAAACCCCAAAATATATCAGCTATCGAGTTATCCTTAAGATATATAGAGAGAAGAAAGAGAATAATATAGGTGACAAAAAGTCAGGAAATAATAATAAGCATACTATAAAACTTTATCTATCCAAGTTTGAAAACTATACATTGCAAGAGCAATCATAGCGCAGAGAAATGTTCCCCAAATAACATCAACTATGACAAAGTTAATAGGATAGTCCTTCATAAATGTTAGGTTAGTAAAATCATACATTCCGTACATCAGAAAACCCATAATTGCTCCGTAAAGAAGTGCTGAGCTGTAATTTGTAACAAGTCCGGATTTTATCACAAATATAAATATCATGGCAACAATAAAAAACCATGCGATGAGTCCTGCCCAAAGCTTCATATCTATACTTCCATTTTGTGAAGTAATGAGGCTTCAAAAATTATCGATAATAAACTGATGTACGACTCTTCAGAGAAATATCGCATCTCAAATAAGTATCACAAGATATCATACTCCAAAAGTAAGAAAAAGCTTCAAGATTTCCATAAAAATATTTTATAAAATAATATAGTAAGTATACTATAAAAAATATGTATTACAATCGTAAGAATTATGCTTCCAAAATTCCCTTTCAACAGCCTCCTTGAGTGGTATAAAAAAAATGGTCGGCACGATCTTCCGTGGAGAGACTACAGGTTTGAAAAAAAAGAACTCTGATACTGAGTTTGGCTCGCTGAAGCTATGCTACAACAAACGCAAGTCGAGCGAGTACGAGACTATTTCCAAAATATTTTGTGAGCTTTCCCGAGTATGGAAGTACTTGCAAAAACGAGTTATGAAGACTTCTTTCCTTACTACAAATGACTAGGATATTATTCTCGCGCTCGAAATATGCTCAAAACCGCAGAGAAAGTCGTTTCAGATTTTGATGGAGTGTTTCCCAGAAATACCTATGAACTCCAAACACTTCCATGAGTTTGACCCTACACCGCTGAAGCTATCAAGGCATTTGCCTACGATATACCCACACTCAGCTTTGACACCAACTTAGAAAAAATATTTTCCAGGTATTATTTTGGGACAAAATTTCGCAAGCTTAGCAAAGAGGAGAAGGAGAAAATTTTAGAAGATTTTATAGATACGTGAGTATCAGCTCGTGATATCAATAATGCCCTTATGGATTATGGAGCAACGATTTCTCTTAATACGATCTCCTGAATAGATTGGAAGAACTATCCACTCACCTACTGTAAATTCTACAAAACTCGTGGAAACCTAGAACCTATCACTCTCAAGAAAAAATCAAGTTTTCCAAGTAAAAAAGCATATGTCATATGTATCTTGCATGAAAATCATAAGAAGTATTTTTCAGAAAACTCTGAATTCTCCCCTTTTCTTATCTCAAAAAATACCTGAAATCCTCGAGCGATGATACAAGAGTATTTTAATAACAAATACGGACTCGAACTCTCTGTTCGTCCCCCAGAAGTAAAATCCTATAATAGATTTGAAATCCCCTATCTCGTATTCTACGCACAAGTCCAAAGCTGACAGCATGACTTTCAAGTATTTGAAAGTATAAAAGTTCGCT